>JAGMBK010000134.1 GCA_023129805.1 Candidatus Zixiibacteriota bacterium
AAAATAGCTATCCAACTCAAAAACAAACCCAGCAGGATATATCCCTTTATCCCTCCAAGCTCAAATGGGCTTTGGGTTAATCCCAGCGTTTTTTGATAAAAGAAACTACCAGGATCGTCTCCCCAGGCTAAGGTCAGGGAATGATAGACGTAATTAAAACAGTAGCTCATGATCACCGCATAGTAACAAACTATAAAGAATCCCACCAAGATTGCCGCCCAACCGAACCATTCGAATTTTTTTCTTACTTTCCGGAAAGCCTCAGAAGCAGAGCCCTCCATTTTATGCCCCAGACCGAATTCCAAAATCATAAGCGGAATTCCGGCGGTGAACAGAGCAACCAGCCAGGCCACTAAGAAGGCGCCCCCGCCGTTCTCATAACATATGTAAGGAAAACGCCAGATATTCCCCAGACCGATAGCTGAGCCGATAGACGCTAAAATAAAAGCAGTGCGACTATCCCACCGATCTCTTTTCTCCATGCGTTCCTCCTGAAAAGGACGATTAATCAAATTTTTGAAAATATATTTTAAAAAAAGGAAAATGCAAGGAATAAAATCAACCAACAGGATATTTTTTCACTCTTGCAGATTTTCTGGATATCTCCAGGATTCATGTCGGGCAGCTTCGCAGCCCGACCTACGTTTCTTTATAAGCAACAAAAAGGATGTGAGCTTTTCCTGCTCCCGTGGGATGTTATCCCAGACGAGCGGACGCTCCCGTCTGGGGGTCTCCGTCATCCCGCGGGATTAGGGTGGATGATAACATCCACCCAGGAGCAAACCTTTTATTTATCAGGATAAAGAGATTTTTTTGTTGCTTTGTTTGCAGCTTTTTACTATATTTGCTAAAACTTCAAAAGGAGGGATGAGGATGCCATTCTGGACAAAGTTCTGGGTGTTAGTTCCACCCATCGTGCTTTTCGCCATTACCCTTATATTCTATATCGTTTCCGGAAAAAAGAGGAAGGGATAGATGGACCCTATCTTAATAGGATTTTTGGCTTATCTGGTTTTGTTGATGGTCAAAGGATCCCTGACCTTCAAATATAACAAGACCATCGCTGACTTTGTCCTGGCTGGCAGGAGATTGAATGTCTGGCTGGTCTCCTTCAGCGAAAGAGCCTCCGGAGAGAGTGCCTGGCTTTTGATCGGCTTACCGGGCTTAGCCTTGGCATCGGGATTTAATGCCATCTGGCCCGCCATCGGTTGCGTGTCCGGAATACTCTTCTCCTGGGTGTTTATCTCCCACCGGCTCAGAATACAGACGGAGAAACACAATGCCTTGACCCTCCCTGATCTTTTTGAGAATCGATTCTCAGATAACACTCATCTATTGCGCATGGTCTCCACCGTAATCATCATCTTTTTCTTCACCATATACGTTTCGGCTCAATTTCTGGCAGCAGGAAAGGTGCTTAACACCATATTCGGAATAAGCCAATTTCAGGGCATGATGATTGGAGCTTTCATAATCGTAATTTATACCATCATGGGCGGATTCTTCGCCGTGGCCTGGACAGATCTTCTACAAGGGACGATCATGGTCTTTACCCTGGTGTTGCTTCCCATAGTGGGATTGATTGAGTTGGGAGGAATAGATAAGTTATCCGGAGCGCTCAAAAATATCGATCCCGGTCTTCTTCTGGTGGGAGGTGGAAAAGAGGGCTTTCCTTTGATTGCATCGATTCTGGGTGGACTGGGAATCGGGTTGGGTTATATGGGACAGCCTCACCTGGTGACCAGATTCATGGCAATAAAGGATCCGCGGAAGCTGCGTCAGGGAACTTTGATCGCCATATGCTGGGCGCTATTAGCCTTCTGGGGAGCGGTGTTCATCGGAATAATCGGACTGGGGCTTTTTGGAAACATCTTTGCCGATCAGGAACAGATCATGCCTTACATGACCAAAGCTTTGATCCCGGCATGGCTGGCAGGAATTTTGATCTCCGGAGCCATCGCCGCCATGATGTCCACCGCCGACTCCCAGCTTCTGGTCAGCACCTCCGCCATCTCCAGAGACATATATAACCAGATGATGAGGAAGGATGCGCCAGATAAGAGGTTGGTGCTGATCAGCCGGGTGGCAACCCTGGTCATCGGTTTGATAGCCTTTCTTCTGGCATTGAGTGCCCAGTCTTTGGTTTACTGGCTGGTGCTTTATGCCTGGGCTGGATTGGGGGCGAGCTTCGGTCCCGCGCTCCTAACAACCTTGTGGTGGAAAAAAGTGACTAAACAGGGAGTACTTTCCGGCATGATCGTGGGAACCATCACCGTGTTAATATGGTATAATGTGCCTGTGCTGAAAAACTCCCTTTACGAACTGATCCCCAGCTTTTTCCTCTCGCTTTTCTCCATAATAATTGTAAGCCTACTGACTCAAAAGAGGTAGGTCGGGCTGTCCATTTGGACTGCCCGACAATAAAGAATGCAAGACGCGCAGGTGTCGGGTAGCTCTCCCGCCAAAGGCGGGATCGCAACCCGACCTACTGACTTACACCAACCATTCGCAAAAACCGCTCACAAAAAGCTTGCTAAATCAGGTGACAAGCATTATATTTGTAATTTGGAAGGGGGATTTTTTATTTGCATGTGATGGCGAAAAAGGTGATTGCCATAGATGGACCGGCAGCGTCTGGAAAGAGCACCACGGCTAAACTGGTGGCTCAGAAGCTTGGCTTCTTATACTTGGATACCGGTGCCATGTATCGAGCCATTACTCTAAAAGCCCTAGAGAGTGACGTGGATGTAAACGACGAAGAAAAGTTGGCAGAGTTGACTAAAAATTCCGTAATCTCTTTTGAAAACAAAGACGGCACAAACAGAATATGGTTAGATGGTAAAGATGTGACCGAAAAGATAAGAGAACCTCAGGTGGATAGAAACGTATCCTATGTGTCCATGCATAAAAAGGTAAGAAGGACGTTGGTGGAGATGCAGAAGAGGATAGGTAAGGAAAATGATTTGGTGGCAGAGGGCAGGGATACCACCACGGTAGTTTTCCCTCACGCTTTTAAGGTCTACCTGGATGCAGATCTCAATGAAAGGGCAAAAAGGCGCTTTCTGGAACTTAAGGAAAAGGGAATTCAAACTACACTGAAGGAACAAACAGAGGAGATATCCAGAAGGGATAAGCTGGATTCAGAAAGGGAAGCCAGCCCGCTTCTTCAGGATAAGAGTGCAGTGATGGTGGATACCACCCATCTGACCATCGAAGGTCAGGTTGATCGGGTAATCCAACTCTTCAAGCAGACGAATGCAAACAGAGGCTTAAGCTGATTTGACGTGAGAACTCATTACTATATAGCTTGTCTGATTATCAAACTAATTCTTAAAATTTTTTGGCGCTTTAAAAGAATCGGAGCAGAGCATATACCAAAGAGTGGAGGGGTGATCATCGCTTCCAATCATGTGGCTTATGTTGATCCCCCATTTCTGGGAGCGGTCACTCCCCGGGAGCTTTTCTATCTGGCTAAGGCGGAGCTTTTTTCCAATGCACTCTTCGGCTGGCTGATCGGAAAATACAATGCCATTCCTGTTAGCCGAGGAGCTTTTGACAGAAGGGCCATCACCAGGGCAGTAGAGCTTTTAAAGGAAGGAAAGGCGCTTCTCCTTTTTCCTGAAGGCACCAGGAGCAGAGATGGTAAGTTTCTGGAGCCCAAGCTGGGGTTGGGAAAGATTGCATTAGAGGCGGGAGTACCAATTGTCCCAGCATACATCCACAATTCGGGAGATCTGTTTACTTCTTTCCTTAGAAGAAAAAGGCTGGTCATTGGGTTTGAGGCGCCCATCAGAAGAAGCTTTCTGGAAAGGCTGCCTAAAGATAAGGAAGGATACAGAAGCATCGGACAGGAGATAATGAAAAAGATCGGCATGTTAAAAGAAAAGATAGAAAAACAAAAATTTTGATTTGTTTATTTGAAAAAATTGCGTAAATTATCCTTGGTAGAGCTGAATATGAAAATACAGGTGGTGAAAGAGGCGGGTTTTTGCTTTGGAGTGAAAAGAGCCATAAAGCTTGCCTTTGATGCGGTGAAAAGTAAAGATGGAAAAGCCTACACTCTGGGTCCTTTGATTCACAATCCACAGGTGGTGGAGGATTTACGTAAAAAAGGAGTACACGTAGCAAAGAACTTAAGTAAGATTCAAAAGGGAACCTTGATAATTCGTTCGCATGGGGTTCATCCTGAGATACTGAGACGCATAAAGGGCAAGAAAATTAAGGTGGTGGATGCTACCTGTCCTTTTG
>JAGMBK010000135.1 GCA_023129805.1 Candidatus Zixiibacteriota bacterium
GGGGGAGGGGTAGCCGGGATTCAAGCCGCTTTGGATTTGGCAGATTCCGATTTTCAGGTTTATCTGGTTGAAAGATCCTCCACCCTGGGGGGAAGGATGGCTCAGATAGACAAAACCTTCCCCACCATGGATTGTGCCATCTGAATTTTGGGTCCGCGTATGCTGGATGTCGGTCGGCATCCCAACATCGAGCTTTTGACCTATTCAGAGGTGGTGAAACTTGAAGGGGAGTGTGGCAACTTCACCGTCACGGTCAGGAAGAATTCAAGATTTGTGGATGAGAAATGCTGCGTGGGCTGTGATGATTGTGCTAAAGTTTGTCCGGTGATCGTTCCCAACCTTTTCGATCTGGGAATGGGAGCCCGAAAAGCCATCTACTCTCCATTTCCTCAAGCCTCGCCCCGTACCTACGTGATTGACCGGGACGCATGCCTGAACAAGACCATTCTGGTTTGTGAAAACTGTGCCCGGGCATGCAAGCCCAAATGTATCGATTTCGATATGCCTCCTAAAGAAATCGAACTCAAGGTGGGCGCCATTGTGGTAGCCACCGGCTTTGACGAGTACGATCCCCGAGGCTTGACCAATTATGGGTATGCTCGGTATGAAAACGTTTTGACTGGCTTGGAATTTGAAAGAATATTGAATGCCTCCGGTCCCAGTGGGGGTCACCTGGTACGTCCTGCTGACATGAAGACTCCCAAAACCTTAGCTTTTGTCCAATGTGTGGGATCCAGATCGGTGGGAGAGAGGGGCTATCCCTATTGTTCCTATTTCTGCTGTATGAACACTATTAAGAATTCACTTCTGGCAAAGGTGCACGAGCCTGACATCGAAAAAATCTATATTTTCTACAATGATATAAGAGCATTTGGCAAAGGTTATGAAGAGTTGTATTTGCGAGCCAAAGAGGATAAAGACGTAGTCTTTTATAAGGGAAAACCTGCTAAGATCGAGGAAGATCCAAAGACCAAAGACCTTTTAATCTATATTGAAAACACCGACACCAAGGTGGTGGAAAAAATCAGGTCGGATATCGTGATACTCTCCTCCGCCGGAGTCCCGGCTGAAGGAACGTCTAAGCTTGCTCAAATCTTGGGGATCGATCGGGATGAGAGTGGATTTTTCAAACAGAAGGACCCCACCTCATTTTTGGAATCCGCAAAAGAAGGAATCTATCTTTGCGGAAGCGCGGCCGGACTTAAGGACATCACCGATTCCGTGGCTTTGGGGTCAGCGGCCGCTTTGAAAGTCTCCGAACACCTGAAGGGTCAAAGGGTAAAAAGGGAAGAAGAGAAGGTCACCCCAATCCAGACAGATGGAAAACCACGTATCGGTGTGTTTGTCTGTCATTGCGGAATAAACATCGCCGGTGTGGTCGATGTGGCAGAGGTCGAGGAATATGCCAAAACGCTTCCCGGGGTGGCGTATGTCTTTCGGGAGCTTTTTACCTGCTCAGACGGAACTCAAAGATTCATGCAGGATAAGATCAAAGAGCTTAAATTGAACCGTGTGGTGGTGGCGGCCTGCACCCCCAGAACCCACGAACCCATTTTTCAGGAGACCTGCCGAAGAGCAGGGCTCAATCCCTATCTTTTTGAGATGGCTAACATCCGGGATCAATGTTCCTGGGTGCATGCGGCAGAGCCGGAAGCCGCTACACAGAAAGCAAAAGATTTGCTCCGCATGGCAGTTGCCAGAGCTTATCATCTTGAGCCTCTGGAGACCAGACAGGTTCCCATGGACTCCAGAATATTGATAATAGGCGGAGGCATCGCCGGAATTTCCGCCGCTCTGGACTTGAGCATCAAAGGGGAGAAGGTGACCCTGATCGAAAAAAGCGATCAATTGGGTGGTCGGGCGAAAGAATTAGGTCGGCTTCTAAATAGCGAATTGACCGGAAAAGAGTTAATTGAAAGAAAGCTCGATGAGCTGGGGAAAAGAAAAGTTAAAATAATAACAAAAGCCAAGATCAAAGAGGTCAAAGGTTTTGTCGGCAATTTCGAGGTCACCATAGAAAAGCCCTCCTCGGAGAAGGGCAAAAAACCGAAAAAGGAAGTCTTAAAAGTCGGGTCGATTATCCTGGCTGTGGGCTCCGATCTTTATGTGCCCAAGGATAAATTTGGTTATGGAAAGTTCCCTAATGTCCTGACCAATATGGAGTTGGAAAAGCTTTTGTCCAAAGATAGCCAAGAATTGAAGGTTGCCGACAAAAAGCCTCAACATGTGGCTTTCATTCAGTGTGTCGGTTCAAGAGAGAAAGAGGGAAATCAATACTGCTCCAGATATTGTTGTCAGGTTGCCATCAAGCAGGCAATCGAATTAGCAAAGCAAGGAACCCATGTGACCGTTTTCTATCGGGACATCAGAAGCTTCGATAAAGGAGCCGAGGAAGCTTATCGGGAAGCCAGAGGATTAGGTGTGGTTTTCCTAAGATACGATGAAGACTCTCCACCTGAAGTATCAGGAAAGGATAAAGCGACCAAAATCAAGCTTTCTCAACCCTTGTCCAAAACCAAGTTTGAGCTGCCGGTAGACGCAGTCATCCTTTCAGTGGCAATGGTGCCAAAAGAAGAAGATTTTGCCGAATTGCAGAATCTTTTGAAGATTCCCCGAGGTTTGGATGGCTTCTTCCTGGAGAGGCATTCCAAACTTGGTCCGGTGGAGACCAACACCAGAGGAATCTTCATCTGTGGCTGTGCCCATTCTCCCAAAGGAATAGCCGATTCTATTTTCTCGGCTCAGGGAGCCGCAGGCAAGGCTTCTATTCTGACCTCCAAAGATCATATCGATCTGGAACCGGTGGTATGCCAGGTGGTCGACAAAGAGCTTTGCAGAGCCTGTGGAATCTGTGTGAAGTTGTGTGAGTTCAATGGGCCTCAATTGGTCGATAGGGGCGATGGGGTTTTGGTCTGCGAGATAAACGAGGCATTGTGCAAGGGCTGTGGCACCTGTGCCGCATACTGCCCCACCGGCGCCATCGGAGCTCGTCATTTCACCGATGAACAGATTGAGGTGATGGTGGACTCGCTTCTGGTGGGGGATAAATGATAGTGTACTTTACAAGCAGGAAGCGCAAATGCGATTATGTTAAGTTAAAAGAGTAAACCATAATACTTAAGAAAGGGAGGTTAATTATGATTGATAAATACTTTTGCTACTTTCATAAATTACTGGCAAGCGAAAAAATACCATTTAATGATGTTGACTTACACAGGAAACTGCCGAAGGAAAGTGGTGTTTATAGAATCTTTGAAAAAAAGTCAGAGTGGAATAAATCTATCTACTTGGGTAAAACGGGAAATTTGTTACAGAGAATTTATCATAATCATCTTATGGGAGACAAACAGGCGAGTTCGGTGAAAAGAAAACTAATAGCTAATTTTGGACTAAGAGATGAAAAAGCGGTTAAGGATTATCTTAAAAGAAGGTGTTCATTACAATTTATTGTAATCAAAAATAGAAATGAGATAAAGTTTGTCGAACATTTCTTAATCAGTATCTTAAGGCCTAAGTATAATGATTAGGATAAAGTATATTCATTTCCTTCGTCTTTTGTTGAGGCTTTAAAATTACACCGAAGCATAATGAGATATTTATAGAGTTAAGATTATGAAAAAACAAGAAGACAATTTTGACCCCAGAATAGTCGTCTTCGCCTGCAACTGGTGCTCTTATGCGGCGGCGGATACTGCAGGAGTGGGAAGGATGGAATATCCGCCTAACGTGAGGATAATCCGGGTGATGTGCTCCGGCAGGATCAGCCCGGCACACGTCATGCGGGCATTTGAAAAAGGCGCAGACGGCGTCATGTGGTCCGGGTGACACATCGGCGATTGCCATTACACCTTTGGCAATCACCGGGCTGCGGAGCAGTTCGAGATCACCAAACGACTGGTCAAGTTATTAGGTATAGGAGAGGAGAGGCTGAGATTGGAATGGGTCTCAGCGGCTGAGGGCGGAAGGTTTGCCCAGCTGATCAAGGAGTTCGTGGAGGATGTGAAAAAAGTCGGACCCAGCCCATTGAAAAAGCTGAGCAAGAAGGCGGAAGCCATAAAAATTAAAAACGCAAAATGAAAAATTAAAAATTTCAATTCAAAATTCAAAAAGAAAGAACATTGCGAAGAGCCGCAATGCCCTGGGGTTTTAACGAGTTAAGAATTTTGAATTTTAAATTGCAATTTTGCTTTTTTATTGATTTTTGCATAAACAATGGAACATCTCCAT
>JAGMBK010000136.1 GCA_023129805.1 Candidatus Zixiibacteriota bacterium
ATTGGAGACTGGGACAAAACGGGGGTGTAGCTCAGTCGGTAGAGCATCTGCCTTTTAAGCAGGTGGTCGGCGGTTCGAGTCCGCCCACCCTCACCAAATTGATTGAAGGTCAACGGGTTAGCAGCCTGTTGACCTTTTGTTTTGTCCTTGAAAAACCAAAAAAGTTCGCCTGTTTTATGAAAAATTATTTTAAGGTTCTTCTGGAAGTATCCGATAAGGATAGTGAAATGTTTAAGGGGGCACTACAGCAATTCTATTACGATTGCAAAGTTAAGAACCTCTCCGAAAAAACCCTCAGCGTTTACGGAGAGAGGCTTACTAATTTTCATAATTTTCTGAAACTCAGGAAAACTCCCTTCGAGGATGTTGAAAAGCCTGTAATCCAGGATTACATCCTTTCCATGAAAGACAAGGTTTCTGATCACACCATAAATGGGAGGATCAGAGTACTTAAGACTTTCTTTAAATTTCTTGTCAGTGATGGACTATGGGATGGAAAACCTAATCCACTGGAGAAGATCAGCTTTATAAAAACTGATAAGAAAATAAAGCCCGTTTTATCCATTGAACAGGTTGAACAATTACTTAGAGTTCCAAATAAAAAGACTTTTACGGGATTCAGAAATCTCTGCATTATCCATCTTTTTTGGGACTCTTTAATTAGATTGGGTGAACTCATCAATATAAGAGTTGAAGACATTGATTTCAAGAATGGGGCTTTGAAGATATACGGAGGGAAAAGTAGGAGGGAAAGAATACTTCCCTTAGGCGCAAGAGTAATCAAAAATCTTCATCGCTATTGGACCAAAGATAGAGAGAAAATCGATGGCCAATATTTCTTTTGCCAAAAGAATGGGAGGCCCCTAACCCGAAGGGATGTCCAAAGAATTTTGGAACGAATAGGGAAAAAAGTCGAAATCCATGTTAGTCCTCACTTATTAAGACACAGTGCAGCCACCTATTTAGCTCTTTCGGGCATTCCTGCTTTTATGCTCCAGTCTTTGTTGGGTCATACCACCCTGAATACCACTCAGATGTATATTCATTTAGTTGATGACGAAAGACTCAAGAAGGTCTTCATGCGTTATTCACCAGGCGACGCGCTTTTCACCGGGAGAAGATGAGTTTAGCTTTCTAAGTCGACAGAACGTGATTCTGATTGTCTCAAATGCGAAATGTATTCCGCCGGGAATGAAGTGTCAGTTAGTAACGGAGCAGCGCTATTACACAAGCGAATCAAGTAATATCCCTCACTATTCTTAAAAAAAGAGAACTACTCAGGAAAATGCAGTGTAGAATTATCCGTTCATGAATTTCTTAAGTTCACGGCTGGTTGGGGGTTTTGGTATCTGCTGAAGAGAGTTCTTACAACTGCTCTTTAATCCTGCTCATCCTCTGGAAACTTTCTACCCTGTAAGTGATTCATTAAACAGGTCAACCTGCGTTTGATAATGATCATGAGGGAGTTGAGCAGATCCAGAGAGACGAAGTAGAAAGCTAGGCTTATGAGGGTTAAAATGAGTTTGATCACCGGCTGGTTCAATACCGGGGCAAGAGATAAGAGAAACTTTCTGTAGTTTAACATTAGAGGCTCCTTTACTTTAATCTTGAACATCTTACTAAATCATCCGGATTGAGAAGATAGATGCAGTTCCAGTCGATGTTTTGTGGTTTGCAATATCTTTTCATGCACTTTTCCACAGCCCTCTTGAACTCAGGATTGGCTAAGATCTCCGGTGGATCTCTGCCAAACTTGGTGGTGTCTATTTCTAGCAGCTCATAACCTGGAGGATCGACCCAGCCATTGTAAAAGAGACATTCATACATCAGATTTCTCCTTTTTGCAGGAGACTTCATACGATTCATCCTCACCGATGATCAGTCTTTCAAA
The DNA here is from genome assembly GCA_023129805.1 of Candidatus Zixiibacteriota bacterium. The sequence continues at coordinate 1,892 of JAGMBK010000136.1, forward strand.
TAAGAATTGATCTAACCTAACTAAAGCATATAAACAGCCGACATTGTAATTCTTCGATAGAACCCGAACCGAATTCTCGAACTCCTGGGAGGTGAAATATTGTGCCTTGCTCTGGAATCCAATTGTGACCCCATATCGGAGCTTAGCTTTCTCTTTGTTGGTTTTACTCAGATCCTTTGCCCATCCCTTCACGACTTTACCGGGATAAACCCGGATGATCACACCAAGTTCGCCCTGATACTTAACCAGCCAACCGACCTTAGGTAGAGACTTATTTAGAGGCTTAGAGGATTTCGACATTTCTCCATAAGCTCATAGATGATTTCGGAGGCTTTTCTGTCTTCAATGATATACGCCCAATGAGCGTCGTCCTCACCCTGAAGATGAACGAATAACCTTCCTCCAACTGAATATCTGGCTAAAAGCTTGATCTCCTGCTCCAGGTCGTAGAACTTATCATATTCCTGAGCGATCTCGATTATCCGGATGGTGTCTTTATCGATCCTCTGGGCCAAAGAATAGACCGGCGTCTCCCCATGAGAAGAGAGCCATTCCTTAATTTCACCATCTCGAATTATGGCAATGTTGGAGATGGTGGAATGTTCCAGCTTATCGACTTCTTTAGCGAGAAGATCGATGCTGGTTAGGATCAAATCGACGTCCCATTCGTAGATTTGCGAATAGTATCCCATTTTGGTCTTACCCGAATAAAATTAGGGGATGTTTTTTCTCCGCCGTTACATACTCTATTTCTTTCCACACAGAGCAAGTTAAATCCAAATCACTTTCTTTGTAGTTTTCGTATGTTTCACAACTCTAATCCTTTCACCGAGTCCGAGTTTATCAATGGTTTCAGCCATTAGAACTATGTTTTTCTTGCTTCTGCTCTCAAATGCGCATCCTTTTTCACCAATAATAGGTGCCCAGTAACCGGATTCTCCTTCAAATTCTTCCAATTCTTCACATTCATCAAATCCCAGGTCACCCGGAGTAAAAAACTTCTCAATTATATAAAAAGGATATTCTTTTCTTTTTGCGCGACTTCTGGGTCTTGAGACATGTTTCATTTTTCCTCCTCAAATTTATTCATTTTCATAGATTTCTGAATAGTATCCCATTGTGTTCCCACCTTAATAGAATAGGGGGCACCTACTGATTAGATGCCCCTTTTCTCAAAGATCCGCCTTTCATAGACATGAGTTAAAAAGGCAAATCGGACTCCTCTTCAACCGGCTCGTCCTGCACCTTGGTCTCCTGAGTCTTGGTTTGCTCATCCGGAGCTTTAGCCGAAGTCTCTTGAGTCTTAGTTCGGGGCTTGCTGCCGAACTGAACATTGAGAACATTAAGAAGCTTGACCGACTTCTTCACATTGTTTTCATCCGTGTATGAACTCGTCCTTATCGGTCCCTCAACCAGGATGCTCTGTCCTTTCTTGACGTACTTGCAGATGTTCTGAGCAATCTTCTCCCAGGCCACACATTGATGAAACTCAGTATTCTCCTTTTTCCCATCTGAGCTGCCGAAGACCTCAGTGGTGGCAACCGAGAATCTGGTGTAAACTTTTCCGTTCTTAGTTTTCTTCAACTCAGGATCATCCGTAATCCTACCTATCAGAGTCAAGCGATTCAGGTTCACTCTATTCACCTCCTTTTGAGCCTCTCATAAAACCAATCATAACCGAATATCAGCCTGATAATGGTTCTCATTATTCCTCCTTAATGACGTTCCACTATCTTATCATCCTGCCAAATAAAGCCACACTCATGATCTGCATTCTCAGAGCATTGAATTTCCAAATATTCATTGCTACCGGGAACATTCTCCTCATATGCTTCTCCGATCTCTCCGGTATCTTCATCAATTGGAGACCGAGAGTATAAGGTGGCAAATAATTCTAATTTTGCTCCACATTGTTTGCACAGATATTTCATAATAGTTCCTTTTACTTTAAAACTATCCTTATTGCTTGGGGAGTTCATCTACACAAGCTATAGCACACTCCGCTCGTGTCATAATCTCTCCGCATTGCTTGCACACAATCTTTCCTTCATCGTTGAAATCAAGATCAGTAGAACCGCATTTCCTACACAAAAGGATTAACATAAAAGCCCTCCTTATTGACATTTTCTGGCTGGCAATTCGATTACTTTCCCAACTTTGGGCTTCCTGCCATCATAAGTCAGAACCCAGAGGATCGGGATATTTCCTCTTATCTGGAGATTATCTTCACCATAGCCATCGGTGAGATAAATAACTGCATC
>JAGMBK010000137.1 GCA_023129805.1 Candidatus Zixiibacteriota bacterium
ACCTCCACGCCAGGAAGAAAATAGGTCTTTTTCTGGAGTTGGACATCAATCCGAGTGGTAACATCCTCACTTACCGTCACTGGAGAAATCGTATGACTTTCATATCCGGGTGATAAGACATTCACCGAATAAGTTCCCACCGGTATTTTCTCGAAGAAGAAATAACCTGAGTTGTCGGAACTGCATTCATAATTTGTGTTTGCTATTTTAACCGTGGCTTTGGATATAGGATGACCATCATCCTGATCATAGATGTGCCCTTCGATTTTTATATTGGATTGGGCCAGGGAAAAAGCAGGGCAGAACCAGAGGCTTGCGATTGCCAAAAGAATCAAAAGCGATTTTATTCGGCTCGGTTGGAGAAGTCCTCCCCGAGCATCCGGGGATAGACCCGTCCACTGGCGGCCGACCGCCGACAGCAGACAGCGGACATTTTTTGTTCGTGGAAAAATGGAAGAAAGCTTTTTCATTTTCCGCCTCCTTGTTATCATCTGCCAGGTGGGGAAAAAGCGTTTGTGCCTGAGGCGGAAACAAAAAAACCAGCCTTCACGGAATAAGCTGGTTATAATCCAAACCTTTTCCTTACCCGCGCAAGGAAATAAAGGAATAAATGATCTGGCAGGTCTCCTGACTTTGTGGCTTCAAACCTATTTGCTTTTTGCCTTCCCATCCCGGCGAACTACGGTTCACAGTTCACGGTTCATAGTTCATGGTAAAAACCTCTTTGCTGTGAACCGTCAACTATCCATATGGATCGGGACAGTGGCTTGTTTAAAGCTTTCGTAGCCACTTACAGTAGCGGGGCTGTGGCGGACTTCCACCGCCTTCCCTCAGGACCCCTTTCGGGGCACCAAATCAGTTATCAACTTATCAGAGATCAAACTCAAACCTATTATATATGATTTACCATGTGAAGTCAAGAAAAAAAATCAGCTTTTTCTGTAAATGCTAAGCCAGCACCTAACTTAAGTTAGGTGCTGGAATTCAACGCCCAGATGGGCGGCTACCAAATTTTCCACCCATCCACAAAATAATAACAAATGGGGTAGCCGCCCCGCTTTAGCGAGGCGCTTTGTAGTTGCCCAATTCATTGGGCTTTTTCTTTGCTCGATCCTTCGGCAGGCTCAGGATGGTGAGTTCGTCGAACCATAAATCGAGTCTTCCGAATGAATCCATTCTGGACAAGATTCAAATGAACAACTACAGATTCTTTAGAGCCATTCTTTTTCTTTATACCACCTCACCGTCTCTTTTGCGCCTCTTTTAAGATCATACTTGGGCAAAAATCCCAACTCGGCTTTGGCTTTGGAGACATCCAAGCCCCAGTATCTTTGGGTTATCTCTTTTGCCTTCTGGGTGTTGAATACCGCCGTCTTCCCCAAAAGTTTGGAGAAGTTCTCCGAAATGAAAGCCAAAAAGAGCACGAGGCTTTTGGGAATCTTTAAAGGGATAGTTCTTTTATTTAAAACCCTGGCAATGATCTTGAATGCTTCACGCCAGGAGTAGATTTTGTCGTCTGCAATAAAGTAAACCTCTCCGATACTTTTAGATTTCTCTGCCGCCAGGATGATCCCATCAACCAAATCCTTGACATATACCAGACTCAAAAAGCTTTCCCCTCTTCCGAACGAAATGCGGAACCCTTTATTTGCCACCTTGAAAAAACCTAACATATCTGAATCCCGGGGACCATACACAGCTGGGGGACGGATAACAGTTACCGGCAGTTGGGAAGCGTGCTTTAAGACGATTCTTTCTCCTTCCAGTTTGCTTTCACCATAATGGGTAATCGGTCGGCAGGGTGCGGTCTCATTCAGAGGCTGTTTATCATCACCGGGTCCCACGGCAGCCTGACTGCTTATATAGACGAATCTTTGGACCTGTGGATTTTCTTCAAGACATGCCTCAACTAAATTCTTCGTTCCTTCAGCGTTCGCTCTAAAATATTCTTCCCTGGTTTTAGCTTTGGTCAAGCCGGCAATGTGAAAGACTAAATCTACATCCTTGACCACACTTTTAAGCGAGCTTTTTTCGGTTATATCTCCGTGGGCAAATTCTACTTCCAGACCGGAAAGCCATCTTAAGTTGCTGGTTTTTCTGACCAGACATCTGACCTGATAACCCTTGTCTAAAAGCCCCTCCACCAGATGGCTTCCCACAAAGCCATTTGCTCCGGTGACCAATGCTTTCAAATTCTGATCCATCGACATATCCTTTTCCAATCCACTCGCAAACCAGAAAGACAAAGAAGACCCTTCAATATAAGAAGGGATGATTTCAAATTCAATTAAAAGTTCAGCAGAAAAGGAAAAAGCCTTTGGTTATGTGAACCAAAGGCTCAAAAATAGGCCAGCTTGCCCACAGCAGAGCTGAGGGACACCCCGCAATCTCGACCCACCGCAAGCGGTGGGGCACCCGGCTCACAGCAGAGCTGTGAGGCACCCCGGCTATTACTTATCCCAGTAACAGTGCAGGCGGAGACTGGGTATTTGGTTCAGGCTGATGTGGGAATTGATAGCACCCAAGTTATAGCTGAGGATAGCACAGCCGATATTAAAGCTGAGGAGTCTCTAATTCTAAGACAAAAACTGGTGGATCAGATTTTAGAATTAGAGCGGTTAAAATACCAGCTCAATCAATTGCTATTGGATTCTTATGTGGATCAGATGGCACAGGGAAGAATCCAGAGAAAAGCTGAGACCTGGGATTACTTCATTTGGGCGAGTTATATAGTGATGTTCATTACCGCTATGGTTGTAGCGAGTTCAAAATAGAGGTAGAAGTATGAACCTTGTGTCTTTCCCACAAGAATGTCTAAATGCAGGTGAGAAGGGAACTAAGGTATTTGCCCTCTTCACTTGTGAACAGTGGATCAATTTTCTGAAGAAGACTCTCCTTCTGAAGGAGAATGGGATTGAGGAAGCTGTAGTGATATTTAAACCCGGTCATGGAGAAGATGACTTTGGTGAGTATGTAATGAACTTTGAGTGTCCATCTGCTCCTTTGTTAGAATGTCCAGAGGGAGAAGGGTATTTCGGAAAAATAACTATGAGAGGGAATGACCGATGATTCACCCTGGAAGGTTCAAGTCATAAAATTTTATTCTTTTAGAGAGGGGGTCGAAGAAATGTTCCAAGTGGGCGAGCGAGTAATTTACATAAAAGATGAAGAATCAGGGGAGCAAGTGTTTGCTATGGTAACCAAGGACAGTTTTCCTCTCACAATATATACCGATGAGGGAGAAGAGTTAGAAGTCAATCCAGACGAGTTGATTCCTTTAAAGAAGAGAATGACACAGGAGGAATTGGAACAATTAGAATGGGAAGAAAATCTGTAAAGAGGAGGCGAAAGGTGAAAAAGAAAAAGGAAAGGATCAAAAGATTGAGTTTGGCTTTAATTCTGTCTTTATTCATACTTTTCTGCTTGGAGATTTTCGATGTTACTCAAGTGCGAGAGGAGTTAGTGTGGATAAAGAACTACGAACAGATTAGGGATAATGCCATAAGATATGCTTGGAGAGGTGGATGGTCAGAAGAGCAAATTATGAGAGCTCTAGATCGATCAAAACATAATCATTATGAAAATTGGATCATATATTTGTTCCTAGGATTCATTGCCTGGATAATTTCATATTTTATGGTAGCTGGAATGCAATCTTTAGACAGAAAGAGGCGAAGATTTAATAAGTTAATGAAGTTAATTCCAGAGGAGAGGGAGTGATGATTTATCCTGGAAGGTTCAAATTCAGGAGTGGTCTGGGGATGGCTTTATCTTTACTTCAATGCGTCAGGAGTAAGCTCTTGACGCAACCTTCAAATTCGATTCCTATTTCTTTTCCTCTTGTTTAATCCTCCTAACGCTGTTGGACAGACACTTGGGGCAGGCGCGTTCCACCATGGGTCCCTTTGGGTCAAAGGGCATTTTAAACTCATGCCCGCATCTTAAACATTTGAAAGTTGCTTCTTCCGCCATTTGAATTTCTCCGTGTCAACGGCAAAGATTTTTGTAAGGCACTCCGCAGTTACGCGTAGCCAAGCCTTCACGGCTTGGCATGGAGCCGAGGGATGAACCCTCGGCTACGCGTCTTAGTTTCTCCATTTAGTTTATTTGTTACAATTGCAGGTTAAACTCACACCGTTGCTTTTTCCA
>JAGMBK010000138.1 GCA_023129805.1 Candidatus Zixiibacteriota bacterium
TTTCATAATTAACCCCTTTGAAATCGTATTTGTCAAAATCTTCTAAAAACTTAACCATCTGTTCCAAACAGTCGTCTGGAACTTTCAGGTCATCGAAAATATCTATCCTGTAAATGGTGTCATAATTGATTCTTAAGACGTCTTGGAAGTGTTTCTTTAGAATCTGGTTTAGGTCTGGGCTTTCTTTAATCCTTTCGGTCTGGATAGGCTCAAGCTCTTGGTGTTCTGTGCGAAGAACATTATAGAATAGAATCTTGTTAGCTAAGATATATGCGGCGATACGAGCAATTCTCTCATACAGAAGATGGTTTGTATCCTGTGCCTTTGTCTTTAGATCAGGATGCCACCCTTGATCCCAAATCCATCTACATAGCTGTCGATAGTAATCTTTATCCTCTATACATTTTTGCTTCAGAGCTATGGTGAAAACTCTGGTATTGATATCTATGTTAGCTTCCAGCTTTCTTATAAAGAATTGATCCAAAGGAAGACCAACAAACATCTTTTTTCTTTTAAATTCGTCCTGATCTAAGGCGATTAAGAATTCCTCTAAGAATTTTTTAATCTTTTCCCAGTTTTCTTTTCTGTCCACCTCGCTTATATCTTTCACCCAGATAATATTCTTATACCATTGCTCAACTCTCTCATATAGAGCCACGTTTGGTCGGAAAGTTCTCCAAAGGATGAAATCCCGCATATTCCACGTAGCAAAGTATTTTGCGCCCAACCTAAATGCTTTGATACTGGCGTCATTTATCAGAGAGATATTGGATGCATCCCAATTAGGTCTTTTAATCTCAAAAAGCAATGAAGCGGCTCGGGTGCTTTTATCTATCCAGATTACTCCATCCGGAAACTTGGTGGTTTCATCAGTCATCTTCAGGCTGGTGCCCATGCGGGCTTCTTCAAACCCCAAGCCCTTCTCTCTGATGATTTGATTCATCAGCCCTACAACTTTGGCATTGAATTCTGGTTCGGTGAGAGGCATATTTTCTTTAGTTGGCTTTGTTGCTGGATAATTTAATATATACAGTATGTGTCAATATAATCTAAAATAAAATGGCAGTTGTCAACAAGGTTTTCTTTCTAACACATATTTGCCGCTGTTCTTTTCTATCTTGGTGGGGTATTTGCCGGAGAAGCAGGCTACGCAGAAATCTCTTCCGTTAAGAGAGTGCATGGAGAGCATCCCCGACAAGGAAAGATAACCTAAACTATCTACGTCCAAATACGCTCTGATCTGCTCCACTGATTTAGAGGAGCCGATCAGCTCCTCTTTGGTAGGCATATCTACACCATAGAAGCAAGGAGAGATTATGGGGGGGGAACTTACCCGGAAATGAACTTCCTTTGCCCCGGCATTTCTTAGCATCTTGATAAGCTTTCTGCTGGTGGTTCCTCTGACTATGGAATCGTCCACAACCACAACCCTTTGATTCTTTAAAACCCCTCTTACCGGATTAAACTTGATCCGCGCATCCAGATCCCTTATGGTCTGCTCCGGTTCGATGAAGGTTCTTCCAATGTAATGATTGCGAATCAGCCCCACCTCATACTTTGTCCCGGACTCCTCACAATAGCCCAGTGTGGCGGTGTTGGAGGAGTCGGGAACTGAGATCACAATGTCTGCTTTTGCGGGCTTTTCTTTTGCCAGTTGTCTGCCTAATCTTCTGCGGATTTTATCCACATTCTCACTGAAAATGACGCTATCCGGGCGGGCAAAGTAGATGAATTCAAAAATGCAAAATGCATGTCTAACCGGTTTGAAGGGAAAGTAGGACTTTATCCCTTTCTGATTGATTACTGCAATCTCACCTGGTTGGATGTCCCTTTGGTATTTTGCGCCAATTATGTCGAATGCGCAGGTTTCCGATGCCACCACCCAGGCGTTTTTGAGCCTGCCCAATGCCAGAGGGCGAAATCCATGAGGGTCTCTGGCGGCTACAATTGAATCGCCAGTATTGAAGACCACAGAAAACGCTCCCTTCACCCTCAAAAGAGCATCCTGGATCATCTCCTCCACGGTCTCTTTTTTGGAACGAGCCACCAGATGCAAGATTATCTCGCTATCACTGGAGGTTTGAAAGATGGAGCCATTCTTCTCCATAGAGGTGCGCAGGCTGTAAGAATTGGTCAGGTTTCCGTTGTGAGCTAAAGCTAAGTCACCTTTCTTGTAGGTGATCAAAAGCGGCTGAATATTTACCGAAGAGGAGGCGCCGGTGGTGGAGTAGCGGTTGTGTCCGATGGCTAAGTGCCCTTTTAATTGATTGAGGGTCTCTTTACGGGAGAAGACCTCGTTTACCTCCCCCGAGCCTCTATGCTGATAGATTCTTTCACCGTTGGAGGAAACGATCCCCGCACCCTCCTGCCCTCTATGCTGTAAAGCATAAAGTCCCAGATAGGACAGCTTAGCCGCCTTTCTTGCTCCAAAGATGCCAAAAACACCACACTCTTCATGAATTAAATTCTCTAACATATCACCTTCTAATTGAACATATCATATACGAATGAAACGCAAATTTACTAAAACCTATCTGTCGTGTCAAGGAATTTCAGTTGAGAGCACTGGAAAACTCCTTTTGCAGGGCTGGGAGCCTTGTCTACGGTGCCTGGGGATGGTTTTCATGAAAGCGAAAGCTCGAAGGTTGGGGGAAATGATATTAATAATCTAAGGATTTCAAAAACTCGTTGGGCGGGCATCCCTGCCCGCCGAATTTTTAGAGTCTGTAGGTCGGATATATCCCCAAATGGGGATTATCCGACATTTTTATCTTAGAGGGTAGACCTTACCCCCTCTCCCCCGCCTCCGGCGGGAGAGAGGGGGTAAGGGAGTGAGGTTAAGACGCATAAAACTTTGCTTCCCGGGAATATAACTGCCATCTGAAAACTGCCAACTGACAGCTGTTACTTTTTCTCTTCTTCCTTCTTGGCTTTTTTGATTTGTTGAATCTTTTCAATTATCCCGGGAACTGCCTCAAACAGACCCTCCAGTTTGCCAGGTTTTGCGCCCAATACGGTAACCTCTTCTCCCTTGATCACAATGAAGGCGGCTGGCTCAACTTTTACGCCACCCCCACCGCCACCACCTGAGCCTCCTCTCTTCTCCTGCACTTCCCCCTCTCCACCGCCTGCTCCGAATCCCATCAGTATTCGACACACTGGAATGATGGTGTTATTGCCAACATTGATGGGCTCGCCCAGGATGGTTTCGGTCCTGGCGATGGCCTTGATCTCATCCAATAACGTCTTCAAAATTTGCTCGGCTGTACTTGCCATCTTTAGTTCACCTCCTTTTTTTGAGAATAAAAGTTTTCACAATCTTTATCTTCGGCATGGCAAAAAACATTTTTGACACCGGAGCAACGACATTTAACATTCTGATGCTGAAAACCGTTTCTGCACTTCCCCGCGGAAATCGGTTGAAAAAATCTGGTCGAAATTTTATATGAGCATCGGGCAAAAAATAATCAGTGGAACCCTTCACCGCGCAAAGTCCTCCGTACAAAACGCCGGTTAATGCCGGATCAGGAGTAGCTACATCCACTTCCAGAAAAAGTTTATCCCATCGGATAGCTTTAAGGATATTCAAAAAGAATCGCAAAAGTATTGGGATAACCTGAAACAACAGGTCTCTTTTGTGCCACAAATCGACGATATTCAACTTTCGTCCCTTCTTTTTAGCCTTTTTGATTTTCTCCTTTGTCTTCTTCTTAAATTTTTTTTGAATGATTTTTTGATTAAACAGTCTAAGCTCAAAGACCTTCTCCTTCAGGTTGCTTTCCAGATCAATCCAGAGCCAGCGAAAGGCGATCAATTTTTTTCGATCATTCAAAATCAGTTGCAAGCGTATGGGCACAAGAAGACAGGTCAACGTCAAAATAAGAAAAACAACTACCACAATAGAAATAGTGATGCTCATAGGAACAGAATGCGTATTGATTCAGGTGGTATTCGACTGCAAGCTTATCTTTCTTGTTCGGACAAAAATTGACCTCACTTTATTATACGAAGGAAAGAGGACCTGGTTCTCTATTTCTTCTTAAGAGCTATGTAGGTGCAGATTGCGATTCCCCCGAATAACACCAGGG
>JAGMBK010000139.1 GCA_023129805.1 Candidatus Zixiibacteriota bacterium
TTATGTGTCGAATTTAAAAGGGACTTTTGGCCTTTCCATTCCGTTCAAAGATTATCCGCGCAACTCCTCCCATCATCTTTTTCCCATCCTTCTGGATAAAAAGATAAACAGGAAAAAATTTATGGAGCTTTTGAAAAAAGAGGGGATTCAATCCAGCATACATTATCCGCCCATTCATAAATTTTCCTACTACCAAAGGAATCTTAAAGAGAGCCAGACAAAACTTCCCCTAACCGAATATGCGGGAGCACATGAGGTAACCCTGCCCTTGCACCCACTGCTTGAAAAAAAAGATGTTGTTTTTGTCTGTGAGAAAACAAAAAAGATCCTCCCTCAAGTTTTAAGATGAATCTGATTGTCTTAGAAAAGCCGAATGACAAATGGGATGAGTTTGTCTCCGCTCATTCGAACCTGATCTTCCATACATCCTTATGGTGGAAGGTCTTAAAAGAAGGTTATGGGTGCGGTATGCGATATCTGGTATTCGAAGAGGAAGGGTACTGGCTTTCTGCTCTGCCCGGAATGATGGTGGGCAATCGACTCTTCAAAGTGTTCTATTCGCTCATTCCCTATGGCGGTTTTATTGGAAGCCGTGAGCACAGCACTGAATTCTTAAGTCTTTTGAGCAGTTGGGCCAGGCAGGAGAAAATTCAACGGATTCAGATCGTGGATGTAGACATTAAGGAAAAGCAAGAATTGCCCGATTTTAACTGTGTGGAGTCATATCGGCATCTGTTGGAGTTGAAAGGCAAAACCACGGATCAGCTCTGGAAAAATTATAAGGATAGCCTGAAAAGGAACATAAAGACCGCACTCAAGTCAGATCTTTGTTTTGAGAAGATAAAATCGCGGAATGAGGTGGATCAATTTTATCGTCTCTATCTGGCTTCGATGAGGAGGAATAAAGCTCTGGCTAAATATCCGATCCAGCTTTTTTATAAGATATATGATCTTTTGGTTCCTGAATTTTCGGACATGTTCTTCGTAAAATATCACACCCAGCCGGTAGCAGGGATGGTGGTAATTTATTCTGATGAGACCGCTCATTATTTCCATGGAGGATCAGTCACCGAATACCTGCATTTAAGACCCAACCATCTTTTATTTCACCATGCCATAAAAATCGCAAAAGAGACAGGGAAATCTTGTTTTGATTTTATGGGGTCGAGTAAAAAGATGCTTGGCCTGATTAAATTTAAAGAGAAGTGGGGGGCAGAAAAGAAGATCGTATTCAATTATCATCAAGATATAAGCAAAAGCAGGGCTACCATTTACCAGTTACTACGACCGATAGTTAATTTTTTTAGGGGTAGGGAATGAATCGTATTTTAAGAAATGTCAAAATTGGCATTTATATGCTCGTTGAGAAACTGTTGAGGTGGTGCATCAGCCCTTACTTCCGATCAACCCTTTTAAGATTCTTGGGTGCAAGGATAGGCGAAAATGTGCGAATATATGAGGTCAGAATTATTAATTTGATAAATGGTTTCAAAAATTTAATAGTTGAGGATGATGTCCACATCGGCCCAGGAACAACCATAGATTTGACTGACAAAGTAATTATAAAACAGAAAAGCACCCTATCCCCACAGGTACTAATCTTGACTCACAGTGATGCCGGAGAGGATCACAAAAGTGAAATATGTAAGATTTATCCTCGAAAAGTGGAAGGGGTTGTAATTGGCAGGTCAGTTTGGATAGGCGCTGGCAGCATAATACAAGCCGGGGTCAGGATCGGGGACAGGGTGGTAATAGGAACAGGAAGCGTAGTTACTAAAAATATCCCTTGCGATTCTTTAGCTTATGGAGTGCCAGCCAGCGTGAAAAGGAAAATTATTTTCTTAAGAGAAGACTTAAGCTATGCCAAAAATTAGCCCAGTCAAAAAGACGCTAAGCACGTTGATAGTGTTAATAATCTTCTTGGTATTGGGAAGAATACTTTATTTAAATATAGAGACTCTTCTCAGATATGAATGGCACTTCAAATATTACCTTCTCTTTGCATCTTTTCTCCTTTTGGCTCTAAATTATTCAATTGCTGCTTACGTTTGGACCTTGATTCTGAAAATGTTAGGATACAGTATAAATTTTGCCCAAAGTTTTAGGATTACTTACCTTTCTGCAGCAGGGAAATACATCCCCGGCAAGATCTGGACCTACGTGAGCCAGATTTATTTAGCCGACAAAGTGGGGTTACCCAGAAGATTGACTTTGGTTAGCATGATGTTGATGTTCGTCACTTACAATGGGATAGCCGTGCTATTCTTCATCTCTACTCTTCTTCTGTGGAGGAATATACCAAGTGACTTGATCATCCTCTTGATTTTACTTTTCTCCCTTCTCCTACTGTTTGTTTTGCATCCAAAGGTTTTGAGCAAAACGGTTAATTTTTTTCTAAGGTTCTTCAAGAAAGAAGAATTAGAATTTAAGGTCAGTTATAAGAGCATACTATTCCTTATAGGGTTATTGATCTTAGATCGGGTAATATTTTCGACCTTTGCTTATCTTTTCATAAATTCATTCTTGACTTTGAATCCGACAGTTGTAATCAAGTTCTCAGGCATTTTCTCGGTTGCTGTTTTCTTGGGGATGATAACTTTTATTGCACCGGCCGGTTTGGGAGTAAGAGAGGGAGTCCAAAGTTATCTTCTGAGTTTGTTCATCCCGATTTCCACAGCCATATTGATCCCTTTGGTCATGCGGGTGTGCATGACTTTGGGAGACTTGGTTTGTTTTCTGCTCGCTTTGAAGATTAAAAAAACCGAAGTTGACTTACATTCTGCCGTTCGTGGAGAAAACGACACCGCATCGCGGAGCCTTCGTGGCTCCGCAAACAAAGGTAAAGTTCTAACACAGCCTGTCGGAATTTCGAAAAGATAAAAAAGAGAAACTCACCGAACCAGGAAACTTGCTTAGCGGTAGGGGAAACTTGTATCGACGCCAGAAGCTTGAAGATCGAAACTCGGAAATCATGGATAGAGTAAGGTTTTTTCGAACATCGAGTTCCAACTAACCAGCCTCGATACGAGCATCGAAACCGATAGCCTATAACAAGACAATTGAAATGAGCACAATAATTCTGATCTTGATTATATTGATAGGCTTAGCCCTGGGGAGTTTTTCAAACGTCTGCATCTACCGGATCCCCCAAAGAAAATCCATACTTTTCCCCGGCTCGTTCTGTCCCAGGTGTGGAGCAAAGATTCGGTTTTGGGACAATATTCCGCTTTTAAGCTACATCATCCTAAAGGGAAGATGCAGGAACTGCAAAACCAAAATCTCTCTGCAATATCCCCTAGTGGAGTTTATCACCTCTGCATTGCTGGCTTTAGCCTATCTGCGCTTTGGATTGACCTGGGATTTTGCGGCAAGAAGCATTTTGATCCTTTTTATGATTTTGACCTTCTTTATCGACTTAAAACACAGGATCATACCGGATGTGCTCACCTTCCCTGGCATCATCCTCGGTTTCCTCTTATCCTTTGTGGTCACCTCCCCATCCGTTTTGAATTCGCTTCTGGGAATTCTGGTGGGCGGTGGAATATTCTATCTGTCTGCCATTTTAGGAGAGCTTCTTTTTAAAAAAGAAAGTTTAGGGGGAGGGGATATAAAGCTGGCCATGATGCTGGGAGCATTTTTAGGATGGCAGAAGATACTTTTGGTGCTTCTACTTTCTGCTTTCTTGGGCACTCTGATCGGTGGGGCAGCTTTATTCCTTTCAAAGGATGTAAAAGAGACCCGAACAATTCCCTTCGGACCCTTTTTGGCTTTGGCAGCGATCATCGCCATGTTTGTCGGCGACGCATTGATAGCCGCATATTTAAAAACCTTCTTTTAGAATCCAAAACCTGCTTTCCAATTCAAAACCGGTCTTTCCATTTTATGGATCACTTTGGACCATATAGATGGGGCTGTCTGAACAGTCTTGCATTCAGAGAAGACCTCAGGGTCGAAGGAAAGGGATTTCCCTCGATCCTGCACTTCGTCCCCCGCCACAGGCGGGGTGTCGAAGGAAGATCTTCGGGATC
>JAGMBK010000014.1 GCA_023129805.1 Candidatus Zixiibacteriota bacterium
CACCTTTGGGGAGAACACCCGTTCGGTGGAGGTGCACGTGTTCGGATTACAAAAGGATGTCTGCCACCTTAGGTTGGAGCTTTTTGTGGAAAGCTGGGTTAGGGAACCTAAAAAGTTTGCCCATCCCGAGCATTTAAAGGATCAGTTGAAATCAGATGAAAAAAGAATCAAAGAGATGTTCCAAATAGATCGTTCAAACTAAATCGAAAAGATATACTAAGGAGGATATCTTGCCCCTTACCCGGGATAAAAAGGAAAGGTTGATAAGGGAATATCGCATGCATGATGAGGATACCGGTTCGCCTGAGGTTCAGATCGCTCTGCTTACTGAAAGGATCAGTCAGTTGACAGAACACCTGAAGAAACATACCAAGGATTTCAGCACCAGAAGAGGTCTTATGAAATTGGTGGGGAAAAGAAGGAGGCTTTTAGACTATTTGAAGGATACGGATATGGATGATTATCGAAAGATAGTGAAAGAATTAGGTTTAAGGAAATAGTAATTTACCATGGAAGCTGAAATTCAACCTCACTTTGATTGAAGTGGTTATAACTTTTGACTGAGATGGGAGTTTTAGGATGGAATCAAGATTGGAGATAGAGTTGGGTGGCAAAACCCTGACGGTGGAAACGGGAAAGGTAGCCAAACAAGCTCATGGTTCCGCCATGGTGCGTTTAGGGGATACGGTGATTTTAGCCACCGCGGTGGAGGCAAAACAGGTTGATGAGGAGCAGGACTTTTTCCCTCTGTTGGTAGACTATCGGGAAAAAGCTTATGCGGCAGGCAAAATTCCGGGAGGCTTTTTCAAAAGGGAGGGACGACCCAGTGAAAAGGAGACGGTAAGCGCCCGACTGATCGACCGGACTTTGCGTCCTCTGTTTTCGGAAGGGTACTTTAAAGAGGTGCAGATCATGGTGACAGTCCTCTCCTCAGATCAGGAAAATGATGCAGATGTGCCGGGACTTATAGGTGCCTCCACGGCTTTAAGCATCTCGGAGATACCCTTCTATCAGCCAGTCGGTGCGGTACGGGTGGGAAGGTTGAACGGAGAGTTTATCGCCAACCCTACATTCTCAGAGCTGGAAGAAAGCGACATAAACCTGGTGGTGGCAGGAACCAAGGATTTTGTTAATATGGTGGAAGGGGAATGCCGGGAGGTCTCCGAGCAAGACCTGCTCTCCGCTCTGGAGTTTGGACATGAGAAAATCAAGCTGATAGTTGGGTTGCAGGAGGAACTCCGCGCAAAAGTGGGCAAGCCCAAGCCGGAAGTAGAAATTCCTTCCAGAAATCCTGAGCTGGTGGAGGCGGTCTCCGCTCTGGGACTGGAGAAGATAAAGGAAGCTAACCGAGCCGCAGATAAGCTGGGAAGAGAAGAAAAGATGGAAAGCCTTTTGGATTCGGTTACTCTAAAGCTTCTGGAAAAATTCCCGGAAAGCGAAAGAGAGATCAAGTCTATCCTGCAGGAATTGGAAAAGAAGGACATGCGCCAGATGATCTTAAATGAGAGGAGAAGAACGGATGGGAGAGATATATATCAGATCCGGCCCATCACCTGCGAGGTGGGCATTCTGCCTCGCACTCATGGATCAGCTCTTTTTACCCGGGGACAAACCCAATGTCTGACAGTTGCCACTCTGGGGACAAAAATAGATGAACAGAGAGTGGACGATCTGGAAGGGGAATCCACCAAAAGTTACATGCTTCATTATAATTTCCCTCCCTTTAGCGTGGGGGAGATAAAATTTATCCGGGGACCGGGAAGAAGGGAGATTGGGCACGGAGCACTGGCGGAAAGGGCCATCCAGCCGGTGATCCCCGGCGAGGAGATCTTCCCGTATACCGTCCGGATAGTCTCGGATATTTTAGAATCAAATGGCTCCTCCTCTATGGCTACCGTCTGTGGAGGCAGCCTTTGTCTGATGGATGCCGGAGTGCCCATAAAGGCGCCGGTGGCGGGGATTGCCATGGGGCTGATAAAAGAGGAAAATCAATATGCCATCCTGACCGATATCCTGGGGTTGGAGGATCATCTGGGAGACATGGATTTCAAGGTGACCGGAACCCGCCAGGGCATCACCGCCTTTCAGATGGACGTCAAGATATCCGGAGTAGATCTCTCCCTTCTGGAGGAGGCTTTAGGAAGGGCTAAGGAGGCAAGGCTTTTTGTGCTGGACATGATGCAAAAGACCATAGCCCAACCCAGATCTGAGCTTTCCGCATACGCTCCCCGCATCATCATCATTAAAGTGAAGCCTGAGAAAATTGGCGAAATCATCGGTCCGGGCGGAAAGATGATCAGAAGCATAATCGAGCAGACCGGAGCCAAAATCGACATCGAGGATGATGGTTCCGTCTTCATCGCCTCCGTAGATCAAAAGGCGGGGGAGGCAGCACATGAGATGATTTTGCGGCTAATCGAGGAACCGGAGATAGGGAAAGAATACTCAGGCAAGGTGAAAAGAATTACCACATTCGGAGCTTTCGTGGAGATACTTCCCGGACAGGATGGACTTGTCCATATCTCGGAGATAGATACCCACAGGATCGACAAGGTGGAGGATGTCCTGAGCGTGGGAGATGAGACAAAAGTCAAGATAATAGGGATAGATGCGGAAGGAAAAATCAGACTGTCCAGAAAAGCCTGTTTTCCTCAAAAACCAAAATAAAGTAGGTTCCACACCCTGATCCACTCAATTCCCTGGCATTAACCAAGCAGGGCAGAAATCTCCTTTTAGATATTTTGATCATCTCTTAAAGGAAAGGAAAATCAACTTGAAAGAGGTATATAAAAAAACGGTTTTAGAAAACGGCATCAGGGTGGTTACCGAAAGTATCGATTATGTTCGCTCCATAAGCATTGGAGTTTGGATAGATGTAGGCTCGCGGGACGAGAAAAACGACGAGATGGGCACCTCCCATTTCGTTGAGCACATGTTGTTTAAAGGGACCAAGAAACGAACAGCCAAAGAGATCGCCTCCTCCTTGGAATCTGTGGGAGGCTCATTGAACGCATTTACCGGTCGAGAGCATACCTGTTATTTTGCCCGAGTGCTGGATGAACATACAGACATTGCCTTGGACGTTCTTTCCGATATTCTCAAGAATCCTCTTTTTAACCCCTCTCATCTGGAGAAGGAAAGGACGGTGATAATCTCTGAGATAAAAGAGCTGGAGGATTCACCAGCCGATCTGGTGCATGACCTTTTGATGAGCACCATATGGAAAGAAAATCCCCTGGGGAAGCCGATCATCGGAAGTGTTGACAGCGTGCTGAAGTTGACCAGAAGCAAACTGATCGATTTCATGAAGAGAAACTATATCTTTCCCCGGGTGGTAATTGCTGCCTCTGGCAATTTCAAGCATGAGGAGTTGGTGAATAAAATTAAAAGGGAATTTAGGTTTGGCTCAGATTCTCATCCTGTCCGCAGGATCCAAATTCGGACTTCGGAAGACCAAATGCTTCCCCAAGCAGAACCTAATCGGATGGTGGCAAAGAGAAAAACCGCTCAGACTCACATCAATCTGGGAGTTTCTACTTTCCCTTACCGGGACAGGAGGAGATATGCGGCATTGGTATTAAGCAATATCCTGGGTGGAGGGATGAGCTCGCGTCTTTTTCAGAGCATAAGAGAAAAACTGGGACTGGTATATAGCGTGTATACTTTCCTTGATTTCTTTGAAGATGCCGGGGTTTTCGGAATCTACATGGGGACTAATAAAAAGAATACGGTTCGGGTAATAGAATTGGTCTTAAAGGAGATTCGGAAGTTAAAGAAGGATAGTCTCACCTCCAAAGAGCTTTCCCATGCTAAATACCAGTTGAAGGGAAATCTTTTGCTGGCTTTAGAAAGCACCTCCAACCGGATGAACCGGGTGGCTCGATATGAGTTGCTTCTGCATGATTATGTGGATCTGGATCAGACCATAAATTCTATCAATAAGATAAAAGCCAAAGACGTAATCGAGGTAGCCGAGGAGTTTTTTAGCCCCGATAAGTTATCAGCGGTGGTACTTGGTCCCGTGGGAAAAGGTATGCTGAATCAAGTAGATTGGGGTGAACTTTAAAAAATAACCGACTTTCTTAAAAGAAAAAAACCTATCGTTTCTTTTGCTTACTTGAACACATTAACTGCAAACTGATAACTGCAAACTGCAAACTGATAACCATGTCCGGGCTTTTATGTATGGTGATCCTCCTAACAGCACCATGGTTATTCTTTTATATGCTATGGAGGATAAAATATAAAAAGCCACCCAAAGCAACAGTCCCCATCCTGGCTTATCATCAGGTGAGTGATAGATTCGACCTGAGCATCACCCGACAGAAGGTCAGCCAGTTCGAAAAAGGAATAAGGTTTCTTTATGAGCAGGGGTATAAAGCGATTAGGCTGGAGGAGATATTCAATTCTAATGAGGAATACAATGGAAGGAAGGTAGCTATCACCTTCGATGATGGTTATGAGGACGTATACCTGAATGCATTTCCTCTCTTGCAAAAGCTCGGCTTTACCGCTTCTATATTTGTCATTACCGGATATGTGGGAAAATACAATGGGTGGGACTATAATTGGGGAAGAAATAAAAAAAAGCATTTAAGCTGGGAACAGATTAAGGAGATGGCTGATGCCGGATTTGGCTTCGGCTCACATACTGTCAATCATCCTGATCTTACCAAAATCCCACAGCAATTCGTGGAGTATGAACTTAAAAGGTCAAAGCAAGTCTTAGAAGATAAGTTAGGTCAAAGGGTGGACTTTTTGTCTTATCCCTTCGGCAGATATAACCGATATGTTCAGAAAGAAGCAGAGAGATTGGGTTATAAGGGAGCTTATACATTATGTTCAAATTCAAAACAGAATGACTTCCATCCATTTTCTCAAAAGAGGTGGGGAGTTTATCTTTTGGATTCGTCTTTAACCTTGAAGATAAAATTAAACCAGGGTAAACTGTTCTGGATCGAAGATATGAAAGGGAGAGTCATCAATAAATTTCCGAGCTGGACCATAATTTTGAAGGGTTCGCCGAATTATGATAGGCTGAACACCACATCTTTAGTTGCATAGATAATTGCCAAGGGTTATCTTAGATGCGTATGGGGAAATTCGAAGCTGGTTTGACGGTGGCGACTCGTATGAGTGCATACGCATGCTCGTTTCGATGCTCGAAGTACGAAGCTGGAAACTGGGGGTGAGGGTCAAGGGTTAAGATTCGAATATCAAGCTTCGATACGAGTTTCGCCAACGATGCGAAGCTCGTATGAGTGCATACGCACATTCATACGAATAGCCGAGCCTCAAGTTTCTTTTAGAAAATGAGGTGATATTGATTATAAGGATTCATCCCGAAGGAGTAAAATGAGAGTTTTTCTGTTAAAATGGCTTGTCACTGCCGTCTCAATCTTCATAGTGGCTAACATTTTCAATTTGATCTATATCGAAAACTTGCAGGTTCTAATCTTAGCCGCCTTGGTGTTAGGTATTCTGAACGTTTTTTTCAGACCATTTCTTTTACTTCTGACTTTGCCCATCAATCTGTTAAGCCTGGGACTTTTCACCCTGGTTATCAATGCTTTTCTTCTATATGTGGTTTCAGGGTTAGTGTCAGGTTTTGAGATCACCAGTTTCTGGAAAGCGTTCTGGGCGGCTCTTCTGATCAGCATAGTGAGCGCTTTGATAAATTTTCTGATTCACAAAGAGCCCAAGGTAACTATACATACAGTAAACAGTAGGCAGTAGGCAGTAAACAGTAGGCAGTAAACTGAAGACTGAAAACTGGAAACTGAACATGAATATTCATTACGTTGAGGATATAGCGAAATACGAAGGGGAAAGGGTAACCATCAAGGGCTGGCTTCACAACAAAAGCTCCAAGGGGAAGATTCACTTTCTCTGGATACGCGACGGAACCGGCATCATCCAGGGGGTGATGATCAAAGGTGAGGTGGATGAGCAAGTATTCGATCTTTATGATCAGCTCACCCAGGAATCCTCCCTGGAGGTGACCGGGACAGTAAGAAAGGATCAGAGAGCCCCGGGCGGATATGAGTTAAATCTTTCGGATGTCAAGATCGTTCAGATTGCTCAGGATTATCCCATAACGCCCAAGCCTCATGGGTCTACATTTTTGTTTGATCACCGTCATCTTTATTTGCGATCGAAACGACCGCACGCTGTTTTAAAGGTAAGAGACGAGCTGATCAGGGCGATCAGGAGCTACTTCTATGAGAACAATTTTGTTTTGATTGACACTCCCATCTTGACCGGTGCGGTGGGCGAGACCACCACCACCCTGTTCGAAACCCAGTATCTAAATGAGGGAAAGGCTTACCTGGCTCAAACCGGACAGTTGTATTTGGAAGCCGCCATAGCGTCGTTCGGCAAAGTTTATTGTTTTGGTCCCACCTTCAGAGCCGAAAAATCCAAAACCAGAAGACACTTAACCGAATTCTGGATGGTGGAGGCGGAGGAGGCTTTCTACGATAACGATGATAATATGGATCTGCAGGAGAATTTCCTGGTATACATCGTAAACTGGGTTGTGGAAAAATGCCAAAAAGAGCTTAAGGAGTTAGAAAGGAACATCTCCGCCTTGGAAAAGGTTCAAAAACCTTTTCACCGGATCTCCTACGATGAGGCAGTGGAGAGGTTGGAAAAAGCGGGAAGTGATATTCAGTGGGGTTCAGATCTGGGAGGGACTGACGAAACCATCCTGACCAAGATGTTTGACCGTCCGGTGTTTGTTTATGACTATCCCAAAGTGTGCAGAGCATTTTATATGAAACCTCATCCTCAAAGAAAGGATGTGGTCTTATGCTCAGATCTTCTGGCTCCTGAAGGGTACGGGGAAATCATCGGGGGATCGCAGAGAAATGATGATTACGAGAGCTTAAAAAAAAGAATTGAAGAAGAGAAGCTGCCTAAGGATGCTTACGGATGGTATCTGGACATCAGAAGATATGGCTCGGTACCTCATTCCGGCTTCGGTCTGGGAGTGGAGAGGACAGTAACCTGGATATGCGGCTTATCTCACATAAGGGAATCCATCCCGTTCCCACGAACTATCTATAGACTTTATCCCTGATTTTTGTTTCGGTAGCCGCAGGCTTCAGCCTGCGAGAAAAAGATAAGTTAAGCATGTAAAGAAATATCTAAAATAAATTGAGTTCACCCTGAAGGGAAAAAGTTTTTTTGGAGTGTCAAGCTTTAGCTTGACCTAAAATTTGGTTCACCTAAAGGTGAACACTCCAATTTGCCTTCTTAAAATAGTTTTTCAGAGATTACACTAAGCCTGCTTGACAAACTGAAAACCTTAAGTTTAATCTGATTCAGTAGAGGTATGAAGTGAAGGCATATCCATTCAAAGAAATAGAATCCAAATGGCAAAAAAAGTGGGAAGAGAGTAAAATATACCAGGCACCGGATCATCCCCAGAAGAAATACTTTATGCTGGTGATGTACGCCTATCCATCTGGTGATATCCATATCGGGCATTTCCGTAACTTCATCATTGGAGACACGGTGGCAAGATACAAGATGATGCACGGATATCAGGTTCTCCACCCATTTGGCTGGGATGCCTTTGGCTTGCCCGCAGAGTTAGCGGCCATAGAAAGAAAGATCCATCCGAAAGAATGGACCATGGAGAACATTAAAGTCTCAGATGCAACTTTAAAAAGATGTGGAATAAGCTTTGATTGGAGCAGGGAGGTCATTACCTGTGAACCTGAGTATTACAAATGGACTCAGTGGATGTTCCTTAAGCTGTATGAGCATGGTTTAGCCTATCAGGATATTGCCTTCGTCAACTGGTGCCCCGACTGCAAGACCGTTTTAGCCAATGAACAGGTGGTGCAGGGAAAATGCTGGAGATGCGATTCTGTGGTTGAAGAAAAAGAGCTAAAGCAGTGGTTTTTCCGAATCACCGCCTATGCTGAGAGACTTTTGAAAGATTTAGATAAGCTTGAATGGTGGCCAGAAAACACAAAAACCTTACAGAGAAACTGGATCGGAAAAAGCGAGGGGGTGGAGATAGATTTTACCATTGAGGGGACCGATCAAAAAATCTCCGTATTCACCACCAGACCGGATACCATCTATGGAGTCACGTTCATGGCAATTGCCCCGGAAAACAAGCTGATCAAGAGTTTGAAAATGGACTCGGAACACAAGAGTGCAGTGAAGGAATACATTAGAAAGGCAAGCAAAAAGTCAGAGATCGATCGGACAGCAGTAGGGGAGAAGGATGGGGTATTCACCGGGGTGTATGCCATAAATCCCCTTTCCGGGGAAAATGTCCAGCTATGGGTGGCAGATTATGTACTGGCTACCTATGGAACCGGAATTGTCATGGGGGTGCCCGCTCATGATCAGAGAGATTTTGAGTTCTGCCGAAAATATGGTATCCCCATTAAAGTGGTAATTCAACCAACTGATCGTAAGTTGTTGGCAGAAAACATGGAAGAAGCTTACACCGAGCCGGGAACAATGGTCAACTCCGACATCTTCAACGGTCTTTTTTCCAAAGAAGGAATAGACAAAATAAACCAATATGCGGTGGAAAAAGGATTGGGACGGCTGAAAACCAACTACAAGCTCAGGGATTGGAATATCTCTCGTCAGAGATACTGGGGTGCGCCCATTCCCATGATTCACTGCGAAAACTGCGGCGTGGTGCCGGTTAACGAATCTGACCTGCCGGTGTTGCTGCCTGAGAGGGATATTGATTTTCGGCCGAAAGGGCGTTCTCCGCTATCTGATTCTGAGGAGTTTATGGATGTAAATTGTCCTAAATGCGGGAAAAAGGCAAAGAGAGACCCGGATACCATGGACACCTTCGTCTGCTCATCCTGGTATTTCCTCAGGTACACGGATGCACATAACTCCAAGGAGCCATTCTCCAAAGCAAAAGCTAAAGAGTGGTTGCCGGTGGATAAATATATCGGGGGAATAGAACATGCTTGCGGACATCTTTTATATTTCAGATTCTTTACCAAATTCTTACATGATATCGGATGGTTAGAAGTGGATGAGCCTGCAACCGAGCTTTTCAATCATGGAATGGTGCTGGATAAAGAAGGCAGGGTTATGTCCAAGTCTTTAGGAAATGTAGTCTCACCTGTGGATATAATAAATAAGCATGGTGCTGATGTTTCCAGAATAACCATGTATTTTGCCGCCCCTTCGGAAAGAGAAATATTGTGGAGCGAAGAAGGGATCGTAGGGGCGACCAGGTTTCTGAATCGTATCTATAAATTTGCTCAAATGGCTGGTGGTAAAAATTTGAAGGAAAAGCTTAGGCCCGACAAATTAACTCCAAGCGATTTAAAGGCATACAAAAAAGTCAATCAGACTATAAAGAAAGTTGAGGAGGATATTGGAACCCTCCAGTTCAACACCGCCATCGCTTCAATGATGGAGCTTCTGAACGTGATGGACGGTCTAGACACGGAAAAGTCGAAAGTTTTAGGCTTTTGTGTGCAAAAATTGGCTCAGATTTTGGCACCATTTGCGCCTCATCTCTCAGAGGAGATCTGGGCGATACTTGGAAATAAAGAGAGCGTATTCAAATCTCAATGGCCCTCATATGACAAAGAGGTAATAAAAGAGGAAAAAATCACGTTTGTAGTTCAGGTAAATGGGAAACTAAGAGCGACAATGAGCCTGCTGGTGAATACGCCGGAAGAAGAAGCAAAGAAGCTGGCTTTAAGCAACGAAAAAGTGAAAAAGTTCATCCAGGACAAGAAAATAATCAAAAGTATATTTGTGCCTAATAAATTGATTAACATTGTTGTGAGATAGGGGAGAGGGTGGGTTGAAGTGATTGTTTAAGGTAAATTGGCAAGTTTACATAATGTATCTTATGGGACATCAATCCGGTCACTCATAACTTTCCCTCTCTAACTTCTGAATATAAGGTTCCTCATTCGGGAAAGTCGGTTCAGGGACCACCCCTTCAATAAATGAACCACTGGCGAGCATAGTGTCGCAGATATACGGATACATAACCTGCTCAAGATGGATGTGGTTATGAATGTTGAATTTAACATTGTTTTCCTTTGCTGTAAATGTGATATTTTTTATACTTTGATCTATAACTTTTGTTAGTCGTTCCTCCAGATTACTTTGTTCCACCTTAATCACATTAGCGGCATCCTTAAATCCTTTATTGAGCAAGAATTTTGTTACAGCCCCGATCAGCCCGGCAATTATTGAGCCTAGAGGATTCATAATTTTATATTCCCCTCTAATATGTTAATTTATTAACGTTATCGGTCTTATTTACTATTACTTGAAAGAAATTTTCATTAATGATGTTTTCGCTGGACAGGATGCCCAGCCTACCTAATCCGACACGACAGAATCCCCACGTAAGATAACTCTCCAGCCTCCAGCCTCAAATCCCAAGTCTCAAATCTCAGTCTCAAATCTTTAGCTTATTCGCCAAATCTCCGATAAAGGGAATCTTCCAGTCCTGTCCTTGAAGTACAAAGATTATCCCGGCCACGGCTGAGGCCAAGCAAAGCACTAGCACCATGCCCCAGACCAGATCACTTATCTTGGGAAGAAGAAAGATCACCGCTATGATCTCGATTATAAACAGGACCAATCCTTGTTTCCCGTGCCTGAGGGCAAAGGGGTTGTCCTTCATCTTTATCAACGGCACAAAGCACATAAAAGGAATATAGCCTAAGATAGCCGCGGCTTTCCCCTCCTCTACCATCTTCTTTTTTGTCTCCTCATCCATCTCAGGCTGAGCGGCATCCCTGGTTTTCCCCTCATCTTCTCCGGTTCCGAAAATTTGTTCTGCCATTATTCCTCCTGATAGCATTTTTTCTTTTCTTTATG
Organism: Candidatus Zixiibacteriota bacterium; assembly: GCA_023129805.1. The sequence goes on from JAGMBK010000014.1 coordinate 10,846, forward strand.
AGCTTTACACTTCCCAGAATATCGGTTCCCCCTTTTGACTGGGCAGATCGAATCTGATCACGTCCATAGCAGGCCATCTCTCTATTTCTTTTTTCTGCCTCTCCCCTATCAGCCGAAACCATATCTCCTTTTCTTCCTTAAACTGTAAAAGACTCATCGGCACTGCCAGCTCCATTATCTTCGAAAAGGAAAACTCTAACTCAGAGGAGATCAATCTACCTTCGTTTTCATCCATTTGCTGAAAAAGGGTAGCTTTTCCATCTTTCAGTAAAATCTTATATCTGGCAGGTTCCAAAAGTTCCAGAATAAACTCATACTCTCCCCGTTCAAATTCATCTTTGGATATACTGGTATCCACTCTAAAATATATTTTACACTCATCTAAACCAAAGTAAATACCCGAGACCAAAGATGAGACCTGATGCATTGTCCCTCCCGCCTTGAGAGGGTCAAAGAACCCTGCCTGTTGCCATTCGTAATAATGAGTCTTCTTCCCGTCTATCGTCGGACTCAAGTATCCTACAGGCGGGAGAAAATAAGTGGAAACAAACCGCGACTTGATTGTTGAATAAAGCTCCTTCGGTGGCTCTTGATTGATCAGCTCATAGACATAAAGCAGATGTGACCTGAAGATTCTGTCAAACTCCTCTATGCCCGAACTCTGATGTTCATCTCCATACCACCAATTCCAATCACTCCCCTCAGCAATGTAAATTTCCTTCCATGCCTTTTTTAGGATTTCTTCTGTCTCAGGGCCTTTCTCTGCCCTCTTTTCATATTCTACCAAGGCATCCCGAGTTTTTTTTAGAAAATCCCAGGATAAGTTATCCTCCGGATGGCCGATCCATATTCTGAAATTATGGTTAATCCATGAACCGGCAAACAGATGAGCAAGCCTCTGGGGTTGGCTCGATCTTTGCAGAAAGTCACTTATGGTGGTGGTGCAAAGCAGTTTGTCCTCCGAAAGCCTGGAGTATAACGCGGACAAAAAATCGTGCCCATCGTTTTTGTAGTATTCCCAGCAATTTTCCCCGTCCAGGATGATGGTAACCACAGAGTCAGGGAGATTGTCTTCAGGGATCATTTTCCTTATCTTGTGTAACCGTTGGATAAAATCATCAACGGCATCTTCTGCATTCCAACTGGAATAAACAAATCCTATAAGATCGGAAAGCGTATGGTCTCGAAATAGTATGAAAAGTTCTTTGTTTTCCACAGCTATCTTATAAGGTTTGTAAAGGATGCCAGCATCTGTTGGGGCAGCCTTCATCTTTTCTCTCTTCCTTATCCTAAGACTGTGAAATAAAATCTCCTCATCCGTGGCTATCCATTTCACTCCGAACTTTGTTACCAGTGGAACGATCTGCTCACTTACGCTTCCTTCAGAAGGCCACATTCCTTCAGGTCTTCTGCCGAAGGTGTGCTCATACAATTTGAGTGCTTCATCAATCTGGGCTTCCACGTCTTCCGGATGGGAAAATCTTGTTTGAGGCAACTGGATATGGGGAAGGGCAAATTTAGCTATTCCGGTGTCACAGATCAGAGGCATAATGGGATGAAAATATGGCGAGAAAGTCACCTCGATCTGTCCTCTGTCTTGTAATTCTTTGTATTTGGGAAGGACCTTTCCCAGAATCTCCCTTTGCTTTAAGATCAGCTTTTCTTTTTCCTCCTCAGTGAAGTTTCTACCTTTTTTGTGCAAATAGGAAATAAAAGGATCTTCTGAGAAGATGGGATCTATCCACACCAGATTCGACCAGATCTGCAAATCCAGAAAATCCTGCACATCAAAGTCACGAACCTTTGACTTCACATTTTGCGGTCCCTCTCCCCTTTTCTCAAAAAGCTCACAGAAGCGGGGATGAGGATAGATCATGGTTTGAAAATTACAGTTAAAGAAACCAGAAAGTATCTTCTCCTTCTCCACATCGGTCAGATCTTTAGCTGGTCTTTCAGTGAGAAGCAGATGTTCATCATAAGCTTTGTCTTGCGCGTAATCCTGGATCTGTTCGATTAAAGAGGGAACCAAATTAAAGGTCATACGAATTTTCGGGAAATGGTCTAACACCGCCACCATATCGTAGTAATCCTTAAGTCCATGCAGACGTACCCAGGGCATTTGATACTGACCGGTCTTGGCATCCTTGTAATATGGTTGGTGCATATGCCACAGGAAGGCAACCGACAAAGTAGCAGAATCTGAACTCGCCCGGGATCTGGATGTTTTAGAAGAAACTTCTTTTCTTGCGGTCATGCGGATTTTTATCAAAGGTTTTCCGCCAGCTGTATTTTTGCCCGGTGGACCTCCCGGGAATCAGGGTACTCTATTATCAATTTGTTCAAAACCTCTCTGGCTTTGTCCTTTTGATCACCTTTAAGGTAGGCCGAAGCCGCCTGGAGAAGGTATTGAGGTGCCAAAAAACTTTGGGGAGTTAAAGAAGCCGCCTTAACAAAGTCTTCTCCTGCTTGGATGAAGTTACCCCTCTGCATGTGGCAATCTGCGATTCCCGCCTGAGCTGATGCGATAAGCAGAACATCCTCTTTATATTTTCCCAGATATTTCTCAAACATGGACTGCGCCTGAACAAAATCTTTTGCATAAAAATAGGCGGAAGCCAAAAGGAACGATGCCTGTCCCGCGCTTTTAGTGCTACCGTATTGGTTTGTCAGCCTTTGAAGATCAGCCACCGCCCCTCCAATGTTCCCGGCTTGAAGTTCCAGATTTGCCTTTCCCAGAAGCTCAGCCGCCTTTCGCTCCCTTTTGGCTTGAGAGGAGAAGATAAAGAACACTATCACCGCAACTAAAATCACACCTCCCGCCACCATAAGCACTTGATTGAGGTGTTTCTGGATCCATTCACTTGCCTTCAGAGAATAGGTGACAAACTGGTCTTGCTTCATCTCCTTTTTAGTTATTCTATGAGGACTCATACATATCTCCTTATTTTTACCGACAAACTCAGGTTTAAAAGACTCGTACCAGAAAATTTCACTTCTAATGCTGTCTTTTGGACTTTCAACTCTAATGTTAAAAATTTAAGACAAAATCTTATTAAGGCAAGCATTTTTTATGTTTAGGTTGTTGCCACAGGCTACCACCTCAGTCGTTACCCCCCTTCATCCTTCGACAAACTCAGGACTGTCCCTGAGCAAGGGTCGAAGGGAGCGAAGTCGAAGCGTGAAATGGGGAGGGGGACAAAGGAAGTGAGGTAGAAAACAACCATAGTTTTGTTTTTGGTTCAAATCCTTTGGTTTCTCTCCTATTGATCTTGCGGACAAATCGGCTAACGGGCTGTCTGTGTTGTAACTGTTGTTTTATATAAAAAAAGCGAAGTCATTCCCTTTTTTTCAGGGGTAGACCTCGCTTTTTTAATTTTTTTGCACTCCTCTTTTTAGAAGAATCCAGTGAAACTTATCATTATACGGCTGTATTTATTGCTTTCCTTGTTGGAGAATTTCTTTCTTTCAGTTACCTTTTGGATTTTTTTGTAGCCCTCGTCATAAAGTGCAATTTGGGTAAATACGTCCTTTTCTACATCGTCATATAGAGCATATTCATAGGTGATATCCAGCTTTATCTGGCTCCAAGCTATGCCGGTTCCGAAGGAGAAAACATTGCCATTTACCCACGATCCTTTTTGAACGCCGTGGTTAGATTGGATAAAAGCGGGCTTATATACATACAGCGTATCATTTTCAAAGACAACGGTACTAATAATATCCCCTCGAAGATACACTTCACTGGAATCAAGCTGAGTTTTGAAAAGCTTGGGATCATTCCTGAAGCCCACTCTTATGGGGATACTTCCTAATTTAGTGTTAATCATGTATTCAGCCCCGATGCGAAACTGGGTCAGGTCTCTCCAGCCCAGACTGGGCACAAAAGGTGGCTCCCTTCCCTCGCTCCCCCACCATTTATCCGTCAAATAATCGCCTGTAGTCACCTCCTGTTCTGAAGGATCGCCCCTCCGATAGGTAACCTCGGTCTTAGAATAATTCCTGAATTCTAAATCTGCGGCCAGTGTCAGGGAATTTATCTGATAGGAGGTGCCAAACCCGAACATGGTGGGCATCTTCCACTTCCTGTCAGTTTTAAAAAGGGGCTGTGCAAGAAGGTCTTCAAGCTGTTCAACAACTATACCCAGTTCAATGTGATCAACAAAAAGCTTTATGTCGTTGTCTTCTTTCAGGGTGAAAGGGGTTTTTACTACCCCTCCCAGGCGAAGTCTGTCCCACGCATACATGGCACCGAAGGTGAAGTTGAATCCGGAATAGTCGCTGACGATGTTGGGATGAAACCTGAATCCATTAGACCCAGTGGGATCGGGTGCGACAAGTCCCTCTATCGCAGTGAGAAACGGGACAAAGAAATTTACATCACTGGTAAACTTTCCAGTATAGATATTAATCCCTGCTCCTAAGGAAAGAGACCCAAAAAGCTTCCCCCCTATGGAAATGCTGACTTCATCCAATTTGCCGGTCACCTCTTCATCTATCGGAGGAAGCACATAATTCGTATCCAGATAGACCGTTTGGTCAAGTATCAGAGCATATCTGTTTGCCTGATAGATGTCTGCTAATCTCTGGAAAAGCACGCCTCCCACCAGTTCCCAGTCCCGGAGCTTAAATGGAATGGCAACACTGGCGAACGAAATGGCATTGGCATCATACTTTAGCTCGTCACCGAAACTATAGTCCCAGTTTTGGGAATTAAAGGTGGAGGTGTACTCTGTTCGGTGCATAGAGGAGCTGAAACTTAGGTTCATCTGAGCTTTGTCCAACTGGGAAAGTCCGGCGGGATTCCAAGAGGCGGCAGTGGGGTCATCAGAGACGGCAAAGAAGGCACCCCCCATCCCCCTGGCTTTAGCTCCACCACCCAGAAAATTATAATCGGTCAGTTGAAACGGAGACAGAAGATAATTCTCTATACTGAAGTACATGTTGGTATCTGGCTCCACCCCCTCAAATTTCTGCCCGCCTGAGGCTGAGACAGAGGTGAACAGAAAAACCAGCATGACTAAACCTGAAAGCTTTGACCTCATTTTATCTTACTCCTTGGTTAAAGTTAATTTTCCAGCTCTCTTTCAGATCGACCTCATCCAAGGTGAAGCCACCAAAATCGAGTATGAATTATATTAGTTTTTAAAATGATTGTCAAGCAGATTTTGCAACAATATTTCTCTTTTTTTGAAATGAGGCATGAGACAAGCTTTGGTCGCCATTTTTTGCGAAACCGAATTTGGTGAGCATCCGTTAAATTTCGGTTGTTCGAAAGACCAGCACCTAACTTAAGTTAGGTGCTGGTCTCTTTGGATTACATCCCTATCTCCTTTGTTTGCCAAAGCTTTACTAAGAAGGATAATTCTTTCCTACTTCTGGATTTTAATCTACATTTCTCAAAGGAGTTTAAAAAAGACTTTCATTTAAAGGGCTCATTCTCAGAGACAAAATCTCTGATAAATTCATTATTTGATTCTCACAGGAAAGCTGTAGACATTCATCCTCTTGCCACGAGCAAAACCAATCAGGGTTATCCCCAATTTTTGAGCCATATTCACTGCCAGGCTGGTTGGGGCGGTTCGGGAAACTACCACGCTCAAGCCACAGATCCATAGCTTGGATACTATATCCGAGGATACCCTTCCGCTTATCACCAGAAACTTATCTTTTAACTCGATCCCTTTCAGCAAGCTTTCACCCAATACCTTGTCCACGGCATTATGTCTTCCGATGTCCTCATTAAACAGAATAATGCCACTTTTATCTACCAGCGCGGCACTGTGAACGCCAGCAGTTTTTCTGAAAAGCTCCGATCTTTTTTCAAACTGGGACATAACCTCAAGCACCTCATCTGGACTTAAGGTGAAATCCAAATTGATGAGAATGTCCTCAAGTGGATTCATCTCCTCCCAGTTAACAAAAGTCTTTCCTTTCCCGCATCCTGAGGTGAGGATGCCTTTCAGGTGGAAACTTTCCGGAATCTTATATGAAGAATCAGTACGAACGGTTACTCTGTCTTCAGAGGAATCTATGCTTTTGATCTCCTCTTTACTTTTCAAAAATCCATCAGAAATCAAAAAGCCCACGGCAAGATATTCTTGTTCTTGAGGGGTACACAAAAGGGTAACGATCTTTTCTTCATTTAAAAAGATGGTTAAAGGTGCTTCGGTTACCACTACATCTTCAATCTCCTCCCTTTTGCCAGAACTGACTTTGGTGATTTTTAACCGATCGATCCTTTGGTCTTTTTCGTTCATTTTGCTTCGCCCATCCTAATCTTCATGCTCCCAGCTCTTCTCAGATCTTCTTGGGTATTGATGTTGAAAAAGCTTAAATGCTGTGGGTCAAGCTGGTCGATCTCTTTTGCTCCAATTTTCTTTACTTGCAATTCACCTAAGACCTCGCGCATTTTCAAATTTTGTTGTCGCAGATGTTCAAACATCACCGGGATGCAATTTTTGGAATATAGAGCAAAGAGAGGTTCAATTTCTCCATCCACCTCCGGGATTATCACATCGTAGGCTCCACTTTCCCCCAAGAGCAATTTTATCAAAGCAGGCTTGATAAATGGCATATCACAAGCCACCACAAAATTACGTTTAGATACAGAATAACACAACCCGGTGAAAATTCCTCCCAGAGGACCACTCTCTTTTATTAAATCTTCCACCACTTGAACATTAAACTTCAAGTAAGCTTCTTTTTGGTTGGTAACCAGGATAATTTCGGGAAAGATTTTCTGCAAGACATTTAGGGTATTCTGAAGTATAGTCTCCCCCGTGGGAAGTTGAATGAAAGCCTTATTTCTCGCAATTCTGGTATTCTTTCCTCCGGCAAGGATTATGGCGCTTGCTTTTTCCATTAACTTAACCTCATCGATACAGACTCCAACGTTACATGTAGCGTCGCAACTCTGGGTGCGA
>JAGMBK010000140.1 GCA_023129805.1 Candidatus Zixiibacteriota bacterium
CTGGTGGTGCCGGTGCTTTATCCCATGGCACTGGCAGCGGCAGGAGAGGTGGTTAAGGGGGCTTACTTAGATTCCGGCAAACCGGAAGGTTTCAAACCGGAGATGGTTCGCTATGTGGCGGGAGAACAATTTGCCTATGTAGCCGCAGTAAACGGAATCATGCTGAGAGAAAAGCCCGCGGCTAACATCTATATGGGTGCTTTTTATGCGGAGTCTTTGCTTTTGGCGGAGACAGGATTTGCGGCGGGTGCCATTCAGATTGCCGGAACCGCCAATCCGGAACAGCTCCCCTTCTTCATTGCCGCCTGCGATTACACCTTGATGGGGGAAGAGCTTTACGCCGCCAGCGCATGTCTGTCCAAAGAGCCTTTGATGCTGGGAAGCCTTAAAGGACAGGACCTGATAAAGATCATATTGGTTGGTTGCATCATCCTGGGCGTGATTTTTGAGGTATTCCAAATCGGCAATGGATTTTTCACAAAATTATTTTTGGAGCAATAATTTATTCAACTTATAAGAGAATAAGTTTTTCTGGAGTGTCAAGCTTTAGCTTGACCCAGAACTTTTCGTTTTCAACATCTCGCTTTGCGGAACAAAGACAAAACACATTAAATTGGCCCCGCTAAAGCGGGGCACTCCAACACCTCTGAAAAAGAATGAAAACGCAACTTCCCGTAGCTATCGCCTTCCTCTCCGGATTCATCATGGTGATCGCCTTCTTTATCCCGGAGCAGAATTTGGAGAACCTCAGTCAGAACCTCCTCACTTTTGTCACCATTGTGGGCGGATTCACCCTGCTTTTGGGGATCGTAAGTATCCTGCGAGCAAACATTCAGGTGGTGACCAGAAGAGGCAAAGAATGGGGCTTTAAGCTTCTTTTGATCCTCACGCTTTTGATCATGGCAGTCTCCAGCTTCATCTGGGGCACCCATGAGGGTACCGTATATCACTGGATGTTTCAGAACATGCAGGCTCCCATGATGTCCACCATGTTTTCGCTTTTGGCATTTTTCATCGCCTCGGCGGCTTATCGCGCCTTCCGAGCTCGCACCAAGGAGGCTACTATCTTATTGGTCACCTCGGTGATCGTCATGTTGGGAAGAATACCTTTGGGGCAATTTCTGTGGAATAAACTACCCGTGTACACCGATTGGATTATGGCATATCCCAATTTAGCCGTGCAGAGGGGGATTATCATTGGAGCCGCTCTGGGTGCGGCCGCCATGTCGTTGAGGATAATCTTAGGAATAGAGCGAACTTATATGGGAAAGGGATAACCGATTGCAGTTAGTTATAACAATGTGGTGAGAGAGATCTCTCACTATAGAATTTTCACAGAAGCTGGTACAAAACCATGACTTTAAACCACAAAAAAAGAGATATAAAACCTCTCCGTAAGGTCAGACCCAGATATAATAAGCTTTTGATCCCTGCTCTGATAATAAGTCTTATAATTGCGGTGATACTTATCTTACTTTGGAACAAATACCTGTTCAAGCCAGTTTTTGAAGAAAAGGGATCTCTTCACCCAAAAACGCCTGTGGTGGTGGAGAGGATAGTCCCACACATGCAGAAACTGGAAGCGAAAGCAATCCTTTAGACCGCAATTCGGGAGGAAAAGATGAGGCAAAAGAATTTCTGGACAATTGTTTTTGGAATAGCTCTCATACTGATAGGCATTTTAGCTCTTCTGGATAGCCTGGAGTTTATCTCCTTCTGGTCTGCTTTAGGTAAACTGTGGCCTCTGATTCTGATCGGGCTGGGTATCTGGCTTTTGCTGAAGAGAAGTTATTTTACTTGGGATGAGAAGATTTCTATCAAGGAAGGCAAGAAATACTCCAAGGCTTTCGGGGACTTGAAAATCAACGCTAGCGGAATGGATCCGCACGGGATGGATGTGGAGATGGGATTCGGCGATTTAGAAGTAAACCTGACCAAAGCTGATCTCTCTGATCGGGATAATGTGATCCATCTTGCCCTGGGTTTTGGAGACATCAAAGTGTGGATACCTTCTGAGGTGAAGGTCAAAGCCTCCGCCAGCTGTGGGGCCGGAGATATCGACGTTCTGGGAATGACCGCAGATGGCTTGGGCAGAAGTGTGGATTATCAGGATGAAGATTATGATTCAGTTCAGAAAAGGTTAAAAATCCTGGCTAAAATCGGGTTTGGAGATATAAAAATTTCAAAAGTGTGATAAAAGAAGAAATCAGACCTCACCCCCTATATCCCCTTCAGGGTGAACCCTGAAGGGGACCAAAGGGGGAGAGGTAAAAAAGCAGGCAAGGCTGAAGCTTTGCACTCCATAAAACGAAAGGAGGAGTCATGACTCAGCCATCTGAGAAAATACCGGATGTAAAAGTTACCGTAAAAAGCATCAAAGGTAAATGTGCTCTGGGTCACAAGGTGGGAGAGGAGTTTGTCTTCAAAGGCGGAATAGCTCCGGGCGGCTTGTGCACCGAAGGTATGTTGACCGTGATACCTGCGGCCAGAACTTTGATGTTCGGCGGAACCCACTTCTGGGAAGACGACCCGGATGCCATCTCGGTTTGCTGTCCAGACGCTGAGAACCTGGTTGTGTTCGAGATCAGAAGAGTTAAGAGTTGAAGTACATTCAGGTCGGGTAGGGGAAACTACCTGATGATTTTATCCTATGGTTTATTGTGAGAGATCTCTGAGAAACTGTTTGGACGGGAGAATTTGGAGTGTTCACCTTTAGGTGAACCAGGTTAAAGCTTTTTGTTTTTTCCCCCGCCATCGGTGGGGGATCCTGGGGACAAGAAGTTTCGGGTCCTGCCAAAGGCGGGACACTCCAGCCCTTCGACTCCGCTCAGGGTGGTGAGTCTTCGACCCTGAGCTCAGACCGAAGGGCGAAGCCGAACCACAAAACCTTTCCCGATTTGACTTTTTCAGAGCTCTCTGCCACTTAGTTTTTTACCAAAAGCTTAACAGGCGGATTTAAACTGTGAACCGATTGGTTGAAATATTCTCAAAGCTCCAGCATATTGATCGGCGATATATCTTTCTTTTCATCGGGATGGCGGCATTCCTACCATTGATATTTCCCCTGGGGCTTCCTCTGGGAGTGACCCCTTCCTCTGAGAATCTTTTTAATGCGGTGGAAAACTTGGAAGAAGGTTCGGTGGTAATGCTCACCTTCGATTATTATCCTTCCACCCTGCCTGAGACCGAACCCATGTCTTATGCGGCTTTAAGGCATCTTTTCAGAAAAAACATCCGGGTGATTACCTTAACCACCATTCCTTTGGGCGCTTTGTCAGTGATGGAGGGGGTGGTCAAAAACGTAGCCCGCGAATATGACAAAGAGTATGGTGTGGACTATGTGAACTTAGGATACAAATACGGCTATGTGGCGGTGATGCTGGGCATGGGCAGAAAGATCTCAGACATCTTTCCCCGGGACAATTACGATAACAAACTGGGAGAGCTTCCTTTAATGCAGGAGGTCAAAAACTACGATGACGTTGATTTCCTCTTCGTAGTTTCAGACAACGCCACAGTGGATTACTGGGTGTCACTGGTCAATGCTCAATTCGGGATACCCATGGGAGCAGGAGTGACCGCGGTTATGGCGCCCAAATGTTATTCATTCTTGCAAACCAAACAGATGGTCGGTCTTCTGGGTGGAATGAAGGGAGCGGCTGAGTATGAGAAATTGAGCCAAAATCTGGGAAGAGCCACCAGAGGAATGGACCCGCAATCTGCCATCCATGTTCTCATCATAGTTTTTATACTATTGGGTAACATTGGATATTTTGTCCGCAGGTCAGTTGACTCAAATGAGATCCATAGGATGAGCAAACGAACAAAAATTTAAAATTAAAAATGCAGAATGTCCTTCGACCCTGAGGTCTTCCTTCGACATCCCGCCTTTGGCGGGAGACGAAGTGCAGGACCGAAGGGCA
>JAGMBK010000141.1 GCA_023129805.1 Candidatus Zixiibacteriota bacterium
GTAGGAAAGCTTTGGTCCTTCGGGAGTATAGGTGGCGATGGTGTGCTTCAAGAAGTTGACGTCATCCCTCTTTGGGAAATCGGTGCGAAAATGTGAACCCCTGCTTTCCTTTCGGGCTAACCCCCCAGCCATCAACGCTTCCGCCACGTCCAGATTTCCCTTAATCTCCAGAATCCAAATCTTATCAAAGTTAAAACTACTGCCGGAAGCGACCGGTCTGATCTTTTTGAATCGCTCTTTTAACACTTTAATCTGGGCTAACCCTTCTGTCATCAGCTTTTCATCGCGGAATAGACCTGCCTTTTCCGGCATCAGTTTCTGTAATTCAGCGTTAATCTTATAGGGATTTTCATTGCCATTTGACTTAAGCATCTGACCCAGATTTTCTTCTTCTCTTTTCTGGGCTCGCTTGAGAGCATTGGTCTTGGCTTGTTTCGGTTTATCTTTCGCGTATTCAGCTGCGGAAGCTCCCGTTCTTTTCCCGAAGACCACCGTCTCCAGCAAAGAATTCCCTCCCAACCTGTTAGCTCCATGAACGCTTACACAGGCACATTCTCCCGCCGCATAAAAACCTTTAAGCGGACTGGCTCCGTCTATATTGGTATCGATTCCTCCCATACAATAATGAGTGCCTGGTTGAATGGGAATGGGTTCTTCAATCGGATCCAGGCCGATGAAATCTAAGGTGATTTCCCTGATTCCGGGAAGTCTCTCCATGATCTTGGCTTTTCCCAGATGCCTTAAATCCAAATAAACATAAGCGTCGTCGAAACCACGCCCTTCCAAAATCTCAGTCTGGATCGAACGGGCGACTATATCCCGGGGTCCCAACTCCATAACTTTGGGGGCGTATTTTTTCATAAACCGATCCCCATCCTTGTTGACCAGAATTCCTCCCTCTCCCCTGCACCCTTCCGTCATCAGGATGTTTGAGGGATAGAGCGAGGTGGGATGGAACTGAACGAATTCCATGTCCTTTAAAGGAACCCCAGCCCAAAATGGTATGGCCACTCCGAAGGCGGTGGAGGTTAGTGCATTGGTGGAGTTTCCGTACATTCGACCGGAGCCGCCGGTGGCAAATATCACTGCATTGGCTCCCATAGCCTGAAGCTCTCCGGAATGCATATTCAGAGCAATTACCCCGCAGCAGGTATCCATATCCTTTGCCAGTGCGATCACCACCCATTCATTGTAGGTCTTGATATTATGTTTGATGGTCTGTTCAAAAAGGGTTTGCAGGATGTAATGCCCGGTTTTGTCTATCCCATAACAGGTGCGGGGATAACCAGCTCCCCCAAAGGGTCTTTGGGCAATCTTTCCTTCCTCGGTTCGGCTGAAAGGACAACCCCAGTGCTCTATCTCAAAGATAGCTTCCGGCGCCTGTTGGGTCATGAAGATGGGGGCTTCCTGATCTGCTAAGTAGTCACTCCCCTTGACGGTATCGAATCCATGTTTTTCCGGGGTGTCATCATGCGCCTTGGGATTGTTGGCTAAGGCGGCGTTTATCCCCCCCTGTGCCTGTCCGGAGTGCGATCTGGGCGGATATAGTTTGGTAACTATGCCCACATCCCCCTTTTTTTCCGCTACCGCAATAGCTGCCCTCAAGCCCGCCAACCCGCCGCCGATTATCAGTATATCGTGAAATATCATGTTCTTTCCTCCTATTTAAGGCTCGATGCTCGGTTAACGTTGTCGAAACTCGTATCGATGCTCGAGGCTCGAGGTTGGAAGTTCGAAAAGCTGTTTGAGCAATGTGGTTTCCGAGTATCGAGCTTCAAAGTAACGAACTCCGATACGAGCATCGAAACCAATAAACGAGTTTCGAGAACTCATTTTATCAAATCCTAATGAGAAAACGCTCTACCCAAAAAGACCACCAGGGTAATAACCATAAAGATCAAGAATATAACCATGGCTATCCAGAAAATGGTCTTATGTGGTTTGGTCAAGAAGAAGAAGTCAGCGATGGTGATACGAAGACCATTCAAAAGGTGAAAAGCTACGACTGCAACCAGCCCGATCTCCAGAAGATGAGTAAGCGGAGTTTGAAGCTTGGATAACCAAGCATTGAAGGTGGCTTCTCCCGCAACAGAGGAGCTCAGGGCCAAGAAGTGCATGAAAAGATAAAGCACTAAAATCACACCGGTTATCCGATGCAAAAGCCAGGACCAGGTCCCCACGTTCGGGTTTAAGCTCAACGCATCTTTATATTTTCCGAAAAAACCTGACTTGGGTTGATACATCTTTAAGCTCCTTTGTTAAACGTGAATATCAAATAGTATCCCCAGACGGAGATGGCAATTCCCAGAACCCAAAGCAGGGCCTTTACCGCTTTGACTGCCCCGGCTTTGGGACGGTAATCATGGATTACCTGCCAGGCTCCGTTGAAAGCATGGAAAAGTCCGGCTGGCACGAAGATCAAATAAAAGATCACCCATCCGGTGCTCTCCAGTCGGGAAGTCACCAGAGAAAAATCTATCCTCCAGTCTTTGGTGAAATGAAGCGCCAAGATATGAAGGATCAAAAAGAAAGCTAAAAAGATACCGGTGATCCTCTGGAGAAGCCAGCCGTAAGCACTGCCCTTTCCTGTTTTTCCGTTCATGGCGGTTGCTCCTTAAAAAAGGTTAGCGTTTTTTCCAAATTAAAGCAACAGGGTTTTTTCTTAATCAAAAGCTTGTTACTTTTGTCACAAACCAAAAATTTAGTCGATCAGCCGTAAAAGTCAACAAAAAAATTAAAGATTTTTCAAATAAAGATAAAGAAGAGTTTTGTTTTGCCGACAAAATTAATGCAACCTTTATGTCAATAAACCATTCTGGTAAAAAAATGGCTTCCCTTTGAAAGGCTTTTTAGAAATAAAAGAGATTTCCTACGGAGAATTTCCGGAGATCTTGGGTCTGAACCCAAGGTTCAAGCCGGGAGGTAAAAAAGTTAAAGTGGTGTTGGATGTTCAAGCTCCTGAAATTCAAAAAGGCAACCCGGATATCTCTTCTATCTTTATGAAACTTATAAAACTTCTGCCCTCTTTGGAAAGACATCAGTGTGGCGAGCACCTTTTAGAAGATATAAAATCAGGCAAGAAAGGTTCTTACTCTGAACACTCAGAGAAGATAACCGATATCGCCCACATCATGGAACACGTAATCATCGACCTCCAGTCAAAGATAACCGGGATGGATTCCTGCAGTGGAATAACCTGCGGATACAAAGACCCCTACTTCAGATTCGACTTATTCGTGGAATGTAAGGACAAAAAGGTGGGCATGTTTTCTGCCCGCTTTGCGGCAGATCTTTTGAAAAGGCTTCTGACAAACAAAAGCCTGTCCAGAAGATATTATGCCCTGATAGATCTAGCCCAATACCTTTATGGGAACAATTCACTCCAACGGCAAACCAAGATTGATCCCTTGGCTTCTCAAATAAGCTTAGAGTTTGGCTGGAAGAAAAGATTTGTTCTACCCTTGTTGAGAAAACTTCAAGACTTTGGATTTTTAAATCTCAAACATTCCATAGCAACTTAGCAAACCTTAAAGTAAGGTGGGATAGAATGAAGGATGAATCCTCCTTTAAGAATCTAAACGACCTGAAAACAAAGATTGAAAAGTTGATCTCCTTTCAGGAAAAGGGAGATCAGCTGAAACCACCCCGGAAAGTAAAAGATGAAAATCCCGACAGCCCGGGATTGCTTTCAAAATATGCGCAAGTTCTATGCTGTTCCTTTGAAAAGGTCGAGACAATTGAGCAACAAACAATAAAGCTTCCTCAAGCAATTCCAAAAAAGACACATCCCAAAAAAGAGGGGGATTCACCCGGAAGGGACTCGTCCTGAAGGCTCGTCCTGAAGGATTTACCCTGAAGGGAAAATATA
>JAGMBK010000142.1 GCA_023129805.1 Candidatus Zixiibacteriota bacterium
CCGAATATGATGAGGCAAAGGCTAAGGATTTGCCCAAGCCGTATGATCAGATGAAATTTTCTCCACAGGAGGCAATGGAGAAGGTGGTGAAATCAGCCGGTAGAACTTTAGTTTTGGTCTCTGGAGGAAGCAAGATATCAGATGAGGACCTTCTGGAGAAGGTGAAGATCTCCTTGGAAGCGGGCGTGACTGGCTTGATTTTCGGTCGAAACATGTGGCAAAGGAAATTGGATGAGGCTTTGAAATTGACTGAGAAGATCAAAAGGATCATGTCTGAATACGGCATCTAAAATTCAAAGTTCAAAATTAAAGAAGCAAAATTGCAGTTCAAAATTCAAAATTGAGTTTGTCAGTTGGACGGGTCCCGACCGTTTCGGATTTGACCCAAGTAAATTTTGCATTTTGCTCTGTAATTTTTCATTTTGCATTTTGCATTTTTAATTTTTAGTTCCATGCCAATAAAATCAGATAGATGGATCAAGAGGATGGCAAAGGGGCATCAGATGATCGTGCCATTCTCTGAGAGACAGGTGAAATCTGGGATGATCTCTTTCGGACTCTCCTCCTATGGTTACGATATCCGGGTGGCAGACGAATTCAAAGTCTTCACTAGTGTAAATGCCACCATGATCGACCCCAAGAATTTTGATTCCAAATTTTTCATCGACGTTAAAGGAAAGTTATGCATAATTCCGCCCAACTCCTTTGCCCTGGCGAGGACGGTGGAGTATTTTAAAATCCCCAGAAATATATTGACCATCTGTTTAGGAAAATCCACCTATGCCAGGTGCGGTATCATCGTGAACGTCACCCCGTTTGAGCCGGAGTGGGAGGGATACGCCACGTTGGAGATCTCCAACACCAGCCCTCTTCCTGCCAAAATCTATGCCAACGAGGGAATCGCCCAGATAATCTTTCTGGAAGCGGATGAGTTGTGCCAAACCTCCTATAAAGATAAAAAAGGAAAATATCAGGCACAGAAGAGAATCACTTTGCCCAGGCTATAAGTTCCTGAACAAATATCCATGATGATGAGTGGTCGATCAAATCAAAAGAAAAGACTAACTGAAAAATAGGTCGACCAATAAAATATTTAAAAGCTAAGGGAGAGATGTTCCGTAGTTCTGCGTAGCCCCGCCTTTGGCGGGGGCTGGCCCATTTGGGCCTACGCGCTTTAAGCCCTTAGCAAAGTTTCATAGTGGCGCATAGTCGGTGGATTTAATGAGGAGATCGACTGAAAAATAGTCCAATTAACGAATTATTTCAAAACTAAAAGAAAGATATGCCGTAGTTTATTTAAGTTGTGAATTTTTTCACTAAGTCTCAACGTACCACATTAGCTGGCAAGATATTTTTGGAGTTGCAATATCAGTAGGGGCGATTCATGAATCGCCCCTACACCGATGAAAGAGGAGGATTATGTTAAAGGAGATAAGGATACATGGTCGGGGAGGGCAGGGGGTGGTGACTGCGGCTGAGCTTCTGGCAGTTGCCGCCTTTGAAGATGGGAAATATGCCCAGGCATTTCCCTCGTTTGGGAGTGAGCGCATGGGGGCACCGGTTCAGTCTTTCGTTCGAATCGCTGATCACAAGGTGCACAGTCGAAGCCAGATTTATGAGCCGGATTACCTGATAATTCAAGATAACACCTTGATCGGGGCTATCGATGTGCTCAGCGGTCTGAAGCCGGATGGAATGGTTTTGATAGATACGGAAAAATTACCTGAAGAGCTGGGACTTAAAACAACGGCTGAGGTTAGAACCATTCCTGCCACCAAAATTGCCCTTGAGACCATCGGCAGAGCGGTTCAGAATACCACCCTGATGGGCGCTTTCTCCGGCATCACCGGGCTGATCTCGGTGGAGGCGATAATCAAAAGCGTGAAGGAGAGATTTCCCGGTGAGGTGGGAGAGAAAAATGCCTTAGCAATTCAGAAGGCATATGATTTGATGTCCCGCCTTCAGGCGGGATCCGCCTCTGGCGGAAAAGGAGGAGGTCGTGAGTAAGTCCGAATTTGGATCCACAGAACCGGAAGGAATAGTGGTTAAGCCGGGATCGAGCAAGGAATACAAGACCGGAAGCTGGAGGGTGGAAAGACCGGTTTTCAAGCATGATAAGTGCAATGATTGTCGCATATGCGTGATGGTCTGTCCGGATGGAGTGATATTCGGGGAGGACAAGAAATACTGGGCGGATTTAGATTTCTGCAAGGGATGTGGAATCTGTGCGGAAGAATGTCCGGTGGACGATATCGAGATGGTACTGGAGGTGAGATGATGAAAAAAGTGATAGAGGGATCCATGGCGGTGGCGGAGGCGGTGAAGGTATGTCGTCCGCATGTTATCTCCGCCTATCCCATAACTCCCCAGACCCACATCGTGGAGAATCTCTCCCAGATGGTGGCAGATGGAGAGTTGAAATCGGAGTTTATCAATGTGGAGAGTGAATTTGGCGCCGCCTCGGTGATTTTGGGAGCATCCGCCACCGGTGCCAGAGCATACTCCACCACCACTGCTCAGGGTTTGCTTTTGATGACAGAGGTTCTTTTCAATATCGCTGGTTTGAGGCTTCCGGTATCGATAACCTGTGCCAATCGCTCCGTGTCCGCGCCCATAAATATCTGGAACGATCATCAGGACGCCATGACGCTGAGGGATTCGGGGTGGATACAGCTTTATGCTGAGGATTGCCAGGAGGTACACGACATGCAACTGCAGGCATATAAGATAGGAGAAAATCCGGAGATCTCCCTTCCGGTGATGGTCAATATGGACGGATTCATCTTAACCCACGCCTTTGAGCCGGTGGAATTGATGGATCAGAAGATGGCGGATGAGTTCTTGCCTCCATATAAGCCAAAAACGTATTTAACCACCAAGAATCCGGTGACCTTTGGAATTTTAGCAGACCCGTCCTATTACATGGAGACCAGATATCGCCTTCAGCAAGCCATTGAAGCGACAAAACAGGTGATAGAGGAGGTGGCAGATGAATTCAACCGGAAGTTTGGACGATATGCGGGTGGCTTAATAGATAAATACAGGCTGGATGGGGCTAAAATCGCCGTGGTAGGAATGGGGTCGGTGGTTGGGACCATGCGAGAGGCAGTGGATAAGATGAGGGAGAAGGGCGAGAATGTGGGATTGCTGAAAGTTCGAGCCTTCCGACCTTTCCCTAAAGAAGTTATTTATGAAGCCCTGAAAGATGTGGATACCATCGTAATCATGGAAAAAGCCCTCTCCTTGGGATTGGGTGGAATATTGCTAAACGAGATGCGGGCGATTTTTTATGGAAAAAAGAAACAGCCCAGAATATGTGGATTCATCGTAGGACTGGGAGGAAGGGACGTTCCTACTAAGTCGATTATAGAAGCAGTGAAAAAGGCTGAATCTGAAATGGTTGAAGATCATTTCGTGGATCTCAGAGAGGAACTTATCGGAATCGGAGAATGATTGAAGAGATACCATAAAGTGCCAAGAGGATTTTATGAGAGTGAGTTTTCGAAGCTGGGTGAACGTTAGCGAAGTCCAAATTTGGATCTCATTTGTCCATTTGGATCCATAGGAAGTCA
>JAGMBK010000143.1 GCA_023129805.1 Candidatus Zixiibacteriota bacterium
GTCTCAGGACCGAAGGGCAGGGTGAGGTCAAAGCACCTTGTCCATTACCCACATCAGGATTACTATAGATATCAGGGCATCGATCACCACCAGAATGGAATATCTCACGTCTCGCCAGGTGACATCATGCGAAAATGGTGATCTGGTCAAAAGAAATTTGAACTTCTCACCTTTCCGGGAAACTGCCACTTTCTGCCATCCTTTCAAAATCAGCCTGAGGATCAAGATGAATAAAAGGACAAGTATTGTTATCTCAAGCCCGCTGAAAGTTTGCATCTGGGTTAAATCTTTTTTGCACAAAAAGAGTGGAGACCTGAAGGTGCGCAAGCATTCATACGAATCTCCTCTACACTTTTGCAAAATGGTATTACAGAAACCAGAACCTAACTTAAGTTAGGTTCTGGCTCTCGGTTCCTGCAATGCCTGTCTTTGCTATAAACCCATGCAACTTGAATCTATCTTATAATCAAAAAATAGTGGCTGTAGGCTGTTAGCTTTCTTTCTCAACCGTATTTTGATCTTTGTTGTTATTTGCTTCACCCTTAACCACCCGTGCCACATCCACCACCTTATCTCCGGCATCCAGGTTTATCAGTTTCACCCCCTGGGTGGCTCGCCCGATCACGGTTATCTGCTTTACCGGCTGACGAATGATGATCCCCTTTTGAGTGATGAGCATCAGCTCATCATCGGTCACCACCTCTTTTATGTCTATCACCTTTCCATTTCTCTGGGTGGTCTTTATGTTGATTATCCCTTTGCCCCCACGATTGGTCACCCGGTAGTCGGATATGCTGGTTCTTTTACCAAAGCCATTTTCAGTAACCGAGAGCAAGGTGGCATCCCTTTTTACCACCACCATGCCGATTACCCTATCATTTTTCACCAAGGTGATCCCCTTCACCCCATAGGCGGCTCTTCCCATGTCCCGAACCTTATCCTCATGAAATCTTATAGCCTGTCCTTCTGTGGTTGCAAGGACGATGTCACATGTGCCGTCGGTGATCTTGGCTTCGATCAGATTGTCATCCTGAGGGACATTCATGGCGTTGATCCCACCTCTTCGCGGGTTGCTGAAGGCAGAGAGCACAGTCTTTTTGATTATCCCGCTCTGGGTAGCCATCACCACAAAATGCGCATCATCAAACTCTCTCACCGGCACAAAGGCAGCGATCCCCTCCTCCTCCTCTAAGTCCAGCATATTTACAATAGGCTTCCCCTTGGCTAATCTACCCCCCACCGGAATCTCGTGCACCTTGATCCAGTGACATCTTCCTTTGGGGGTGAAGAAGAGAATGTAATTATGGGTGGAGGCGATGAACAGATGCTCAACAAAATCCTGCTCTTTGGTCTCGATTCCGATAACTCCTCTTCCACCCCGGCTCTGCCTTCTGTATGAGGTGACGGAAAGCCTCTTTATATATCCGGTGTGGGTGATGGTGATAACCATGTCCTCCTGGGCAATCAGATCCTCGATGGTAAACTCTCCCTCTTCCTCCTCCATTATCTCGGTTCTTCGCTCGTCCCCATACTTTTTCTTAAGCTCTGAAAGCTCCTCTTTGATTATGTTCATCCTTTTGGCTTTGCTTTCCAGGATACCTTTCAGCTTTTCGATCAATTTGATCACATCCAGATATTCCTGCTCCACCTTTTCCCGCTCCAGACCGGTGAGCCTTTGAAGTCGCATGTCTAGAATGGCCTGAGCTTGAATCTCGGAGAGTTTGAACTTTGTCATCAAGCCTTTCTTGGCATCATCCACAGTCTTGGATGCTCTGATCAGCTTTATCACCGCATCAATATGGTCTAAAGCGATCTTCAGCCCTTCTAAGATGTGAGCTCTGTGCTCTGCTTTCTTCAGTTCAAATTGAGTTCTTCTGGTGATCACCTTATGCCGATGCTCAAGGAAGAGTGTAAGCATCTCTTTTAAGCTCAAAACCTTTGGTTGACCATCCACCAAAGCCAACATGATCACCCCAAAGGTGGCCTGCATCTGGGTATGTTTGAAAAGCCGATTTAGCACCACCTCTGCCTGGGCATCCCGCTTGAGTTCCACCACAATCCTCATCCCATCCCGATCCGATTCATCCCTCAGATCGGAGATTCCGTCAACAAGCTTATCCCGCACCAGAAAAGCGATCTTTTCCAGAAGGTTAGATTTGTTGATCTGGTACGGTATCTCGGAGATTATTATACTCTCCTTGCCACTTTTCTGTCTCTCTACATTTGCCCTTGCTTTTAAGATGACCCTGCCCCGTCCGGTTCTGTATGCCTCCACTATGCCCCCTTTGCCCTGAATGATTCCACCGGTAGGAAAATCCGGACCCGGGATAAAGTCCAAAAGCTTTTCATCCGCAAGCTCTGGATCGTCAATCAAAGCCGTCAGGGCATCCACCACCTCGCTCAAATTATGGGTAGGGATATTGGTTGCCATTCCCACGGCAATGCCGGATGCACCGTTGCAGATGAGATTGGGGAACTTGCTGGGAAGCACTGTCGGCTCCTGCCTGGTCTCATCATAGTTGGGGACAAAGCCGACCGTCTCCTTACCCAGATCCTCCAGCATCTCCATTGCCACGGGGGCAAGCCTTGCCTCCGTGTATCTCATAGCTGCCGGAGCGTCACCATCAATGGAGCCGAAGTTGCCCTGCCCATCGACCAACATATACCGCATATTAAAATCCTGTGCCATGCGCACCAGGGTGGGATATACCACCTGCTCTCCATGGGGATGATAATTTCCCGAAGTGTCACCGGCGATCTTGGCGCACTTACGATGTGGTCTTCCCGGAGCTAAATTCAGATCATTCATCGCCACTAAAATTCGCCGGTTGGAGGGTTTGAGCCCATCTTTTACATCCGGCAAAGCGCGAGCGGTGATCACCGACATGGAATAGTCGAGATAAGAGGATTTCATCTCCTCTTCGATATAAACCGGAACGATCTTTTCTCTCTCCATAGCCATAATATTAAGCCTCACTTAAAACCTCTCCCCCTCTTTCCCCCCGCCTTTGGCGGGGGGACGGGGGGTGAGGTAGGGGTAAACCGGAGTCTTGCTCTGTGGTGCAAATATATTCTTTTGTATTAGCAATCATTTATAAGAAGACATAGACGAATACTCTGCTAAGGAGAAAGCATGTATCCCATTCTGATCGAACTTGGACCACTTGCGGTCAGAACATATGGATTTCTTTTAGCCTTGGCTTTCATATCAGCCATATGGTTTTCAGCCAGAAGAGCGAAAAAGCTTGGTCTGGGGATCGAATGGCTGCCCGACCTCTCCCTTATCATTCTGATCTCTGCCATTGTGGGTTCCAGATTCTTTTATGTGGTCTATCATTTAGAAGAGTTTGAGGGTCACATCTTAGACATGATCAACCCCATTC
>JAGMBK010000144.1 GCA_023129805.1 Candidatus Zixiibacteriota bacterium
TTGGATACGGAGAAGCTGCCGCATTTGTGGCAGAAGGAAAAACAGCTATAGACGGAGAGATGCCAACAAATCCTACTGGTGGACTGATCGGCTTTGGTCATTACACCGGAGGAACCGGAGTCAGGCAGGCAGTGGATCTGGTGCATCAGCTCACCGGCAAAGCGAGCGATTGTCAGGTCGACATCAAATCCGAACGACCTTACGGGATGTTGATCAGCATGGGTGGAAATGACCGAACCGTGACCTGCATGATATTCAGAAAGGCAACCTAATCAATACTACCTGAGTCTGGTCTTGTAGTTGTGTGAGAGATATGAAAAACCACTTGGAGAGGAGATTTGGAGTGTTTACCTTCAGGTGAACCCGGTTAAAGTTATGGTTGGGGCAGGGGTTAAACCCCTGCCCCATCACAAAGGAGCAAAAGGGTAGCCTAAACGATGTTGGCTGAGCTTTCCCTTCATTTACATATTGAATATAAGTAACGTCAATTCAATCTATTCTGGGGGAGGATTTATCCCCCGCAGAGCCTCAGAAGGCTCTGCTACGCGTCTTGTAAGAGGTGCAAAAAAAGGTAATAATTCGATGTATCTATGGAGGGCTCGTTCTTTTGTCAAGTTAATTTAAAACTCGCGTAGCGGAGGGTTCATTCCTCCGCAGAGCCGTGAAGGCTCTGCTACGCGCTTTGCGTGAGGTGCAAACAAAAGCAAGGAGTGACATATGGATTTTGAACTTAATGAAGAACAGAGAATGGTGAAGGAGGCCGCGGCTGATTTCGCCAAAAACACCCTTCTACCTCAAGCCCAAGAATTTGACGAAAAGGAAGAGATCCCACAGGAGATTTATAAAGAGCTTGCCGGTTTGGGGTATATGGGGATGATGCTTCCAGAGGAATTTGGTGGCTCCAATCTGGATTTCGTCAGCTACATCTGTGCTATGGAGGAATTCGCCAAAGCATGTGCCGCTTTGGAGATTGCGCTTTCCGTGCATAATTCCCTGGTTTGCGGAGCCATCCTGAAATTCGGAACTGAAGAGCAGAAGAAAAAGTATCTCCCTTCCCTGGCTCGTGGAGAGAAAATGGGGGCGTATTCTTTGACCGAGCCTGGATCGGGCACGGAT
Source organism: Candidatus Zixiibacteriota bacterium (assembly GCA_023129805.1). Next base: position 1,117 of record JAGMBK010000144.1, read on the forward strand.
GCCGGAAGCCTCAGAACCACCGCCGTGCTTGAAGGAAATCACTATCTGGTGAACGGAACCAAAACCTTCGTCACCAACGGTGGAATTGCCGATCTTTTCGTGGTTTTCGTCTCGACCAAGCCAGAGCTTAAATCCAAAGGGATCTCCTGTATCCTGGTGGAAAAGGGGACCGATGGATTCTCCATCGGCATCAAAGAGAAGAAAATGGGGATCAAAGGATCAGATACCAGAGAGCTTTCCTTCGCGGATTGCAAAATTCCCAAAGAGAACTTATTGGGGGAGGAGAATAAAGGGTTTAAGATCGCCCTTTCCCTTTTGGACCCCAGCAGAATCGCAGTGGGAGCGCAATCGGTTGGAATTGCTCAGGCGGCTTTCCAGGAAGCTTTGAAATACTCCAAGGAGAGAGTTCAATTTGGACAACCCATCTGTAATTTTCAAGCCATCGCCTTTAAGCTGGCAGACATGGCTACTGAAATAGATGCGGCCAGGCTTTTGATTTATCGCGCCGCTTACATACAGAGCAAGGGGATAAGATGTAGCCGGGAAGCCGCCATGGCTAAACTTTATGCCTCGGAGATGGCAAACCGGGTAGTCAACGAAGCGGTGCAGATTCATGGTGGATACGGGTACATGAAAGAGTATGCGGTGGAAAGGTATTTCAGAGATGCACGGGTGACGGAGATTTATGAAGGGACTTCTGAAGCCCAGAGACTCGTCATCTCCCGTCTCCTTTTGAAGGAATAGTATCTCGCCTTCAGACGGGATTTTCAGCCCCGCCTACGGACGGGATTTTCAATCCCGCCTACGGATGGGATTTTCAACCCCGCCTACGGATGGGATTTTCAATCCCGCCTTTCGGCGGGATCTTCGACCAGGAGAGCCAGATGAGAATTTCTAAAGAACATGAAGAATTTCGCAAAAGAGTGCGGGAATTTGCTGAAAAAGAGATCGAGCCTAAAGCTAAGGAGTTGGATGAGACCGGAAAGTTTGATTTTGATACCATCGGAAAGTTAGGGAAGATGGGGATTTTGGGAATGGTGGTCCCCAAAGAATATGGTGGGTCAGGCTACGATACCCTAAGCTACACCATCGCCGTAGAGGAGATCTCCAGGGTTTGTGGTTCCACCGGTATAACCGTTGCGGCTCACGATTCCTTGGGACTTTATCCCATCTATCTTTTCGGGAATGAAGAGCAGAGAAGAAAATACATACCCCCTCTGGCTTCCGGGGAAAAGTTAGGATCATTTGGCTTAACCGAGCCCGATGCAGGTTCGGATGCAGCCGGCACCAAGACCACCGCAGTGCTGGACGGTGACTTCTATGTGATCAACGGAACCAAGACTTTCATCACCAACGCCAGTGTGGGAGAGACGTTTGTAATCACCGCCATGACCGACAAGAGCAAAGGATACAAGGGGATAAGCTCCTTCATCGTGGAGAGGGGAATGAAAGGCTTCTCCATCGGGAAAAAAGAGAACAAGATGGGATTGAGAGGTTCTGACACTGCCACCCTTATCTTTGAAGATTTAAGACTTCCCAGAGAAAATCTTTTGGGTAAAGAAGGGGAGGGATTCAAACAGTTCATGATCACACTGGACGGCGGAAGGATCAGCATCGGCGCCATGGCTTTGGGAATTGCTCAGGGAGCTTTTGATAAAGCTTTGAAGTATGCCAAAGAGAGGGAGCAATTCGGGAAGCCCATCGGGAATTTCCAGGCTATTCAGTGGAAGTTAGCTGACATGGCTACACAGCTTGAGGCGGCAAGGCATCTGCTCTATCATGCCTCTGAACTGAAGGATAAAGGAGAGAGGTTCATCAAAGAATCTGCCATGGCAAAACTCTATGCTTCAGAGGTGGGGAGATTCGTGACCTATCAGGCTATCCAGATCTTTGGCGGGTACGGATTCATGTCGGAATATCCTGTGGAAAGATACATGCGGGACGTCAAGCTGTGTGAAATCGGAGAAGGAACCTCAGAAATTCAGAGGTTGGTTATTGCCCGGGAGCTTTTGAGATAAGGTTTTTATTCCAGGACCTAACATAAGTTAGGTTCTGGAATACTTCCCAAATTTTTTACATAGAGATTAACCATAAAGGAGGAGAAATGGAGTTTAAGAATATCGTCTTAGAGATCAAGGAGAAGGTGGGGATGGTCAAGATGAATCGCCCCAATGTCCTG
>JAGMBK010000145.1 GCA_023129805.1 Candidatus Zixiibacteriota bacterium
ATAAACCGATGAACTTATGTTACAAGCCACTAGTTGCTTACTATGTTCTTTAAATCTTTGAATGGTTCTGCACCTAACAAAAGAAGTGAAAAACATTAAGAGAATTCGCCAGAACTTATCTGGCTTAACATCTCATCATTAAATCTAACTATAAAATACAACAACTTTCAAAATTGTCAAGGATTTGATTACGTGGCAGATTAGTCAGAACTTAAGAATGATCTGTGGTAGGAGAATCATTTCCCAAGTTGACGCGCATTAGGCAACTGAGAGATAAGGCAGTAGGCCATGCGGTTTGCTTTTTTACTTGCAAAAAAGACTGGGGGGCTCTCAACTCTTGCTGCACTAAGTGTTCCATTTGTATTTGCGGGATAGGATACTTAAACGGCGTGACCTCCTTGAATATGATAGCGCTTACCTCAGATGCCCCGTTGCAATATGAGGCAAATTCGTCAAAGGTGCACCCGAGCTCATCTTTCCAATCTGACCAAATCTTTTCAGGAGAACTTGTTATGACTTCGCCTATGATTGCTTCCCCGACGAAGTGTCTGGAAGGGGCAGAGGCGTAAAGCAGGGCGGTGGCCCCTTTCCATTTAGTTGAAAATCTTCTTCTGACTTCAACCTTTTTTCTCCCTTTAATTATTTTCTCAGCAAAAGTCGGTCGGATGCTGAATACCAAATCGCAGTGTGCTCTGTTACCGTTCAGGGTAAAATTCTCTATTATCGCAGGTAGTTCTTTAATGACACCGCTCCAAAGCTTTGCAAAATCGGCGCTGCAGGCTAGCTCGTCATCAAAAAGCCTATATTGAACTCCCGCAAGCCCGTTATTTACAAATCCGTAGCTTCTAAAAAACTGCTCCAATTCAAACCACAATTTGGAAGGGGCGGTAAAATGAACATGTGCAGCCATATTCCTGAGCTCACTTGCGACTAAAGCGATTAAAAGGTGTCCAAGTCCCTTTTTCTGTTCTTCAGGCAGTACGCGAAGACTGCAAAGCTTAGAGTCGTTTCCTTTTCGTACGACTGCTGATCCGATAGGACGAGAGTCATGGTAAACCAAAAATGCAACCCGATTCTTTTCTTCCAGACCTGGTATTACCTTTTTCTTAAACCAAATATCTATTCCAGGGTACAGATCTTCACATTCCTCCACCATCTGCTCTAAATGCTTCAGAGATTCCGCAGGAGGTACGAAGTCCCCCCCGAACTTAACCACTCTTAGATTTCGGTTTACCTGTAGTTCTGTAAACATGTTGCTTTGTGGTCTCATTTGGGCCAGTCCCAAAAGTACTTTGATAGCTTAAGCTCTTGTTCCTCGTATCCGCTCTTTTTTTCTTTCAAACAAGGTTCTCTACAAGGTTGGGACATTCTATAAAACTTGATGCGGGCAAGGGTCTCTCCATCTCGCAAAATCACTTTAACATTGTGCCCTCTCACTTCAAATATGATGGGTGTCCCATTATCTTGATCTAATCCGAATCCCGGATGTACGAAACCGGCATAGTGGATTCGAAGTTCGCCTAAGGTTTCTGAAATTGCTTGACAATATACGGCAACATCCGGTGGCAGTTTAAATCTTTCTTTTGACCTAAGAATGTAAAATCTCTCCGGTTCGATCTCCAGCTCACCGTTTTTGTTGGGACGCTCGGGATCCCAGAATTTTTTGGGGTCGTGTGACTTCTCTCCTTGCGTCAAATCCACCACGAGATTCCCGTCTTTTGTTTCTTCCTTTTCTTTGGTCCCAAATGCCGAAATGCCGTTTTTATCCGGAGTGAGGTTTACAGTAAGGTCAGTCTCATTTTCTGCTTTCGGTTGTCCATCTTCTTTAAGAATCATTGGACCGAACAACGGTAGCTGGTCATCCTTCAGCTCACTCCATTCAGGTAAACCTCTGAAGAGTCTCAACTGTGAAAGGGCGTCGCCTTCTTGCACCCGAATAGGAAAAGTAATTGGCGTGACCTCCAAATAAAGGCTTCCCTTATAACTCTTGTCTTCTATTGTATCGAAATAGGGACAGTTATTTACCATTAATCTTGTAAGTACATCCAACCTGCCAATGGAACTCTTACCCGTGGCATTGCCGAAAAACATACCCTCTTTTGGTAATGTGAGGTATTCCTGCAGCCGAAAAATATAGATTTTTCCTGTGTGAAGCGTCCATGGACCATTATCAGGTAACCGGTTTTTGCTATAGTCTCCAATTATTTTGTCTATATCCTCATGGCATGAAGCCTTCATACTGCCTTTCATTTCATGACCATACCGAGATAGATGAAGGTTAAAAGCAGAGAGATCAACATCCTTATCGTTTAGATGATCAATCACGTGTCCCTTCAGACTAAGAATTTGATCTTGATTTAGAACACCGGGCCTAAATTCTTGATAATTTTCCACACTCATTTATTTAAAGGTTTCTTGCCTTAATAATTAAGGAATATAAAATTTAATTTGGATTACTCACCTCCGTCCATATTCAATTAAGCTACGAAGGGTGAAAAAATCAAGAATTTTATGCTTCTTAACCAATATTTTTTGAGGATATGCAGAAACCTTTCGCACTGGAGCACCAGGTCAAAAATCAGGACAAGTATTCCAAGATCAAAGAGATGTTTTTTTTCAGATCCTTGCGGTGGGAGATAATGTCCAAAAAGCCGTGTTCTAAGAAGAATTCTGAGCTCTGGAAGCCGGGGGGGAGGTCCTGTTTTATGGTCTGCTGAATTACCCGGGGACCGGCAAATCCTAAAAGCGCTTTGGGCTCTGCAATGATCACGTCGCCTAAGGAGGCATAGCTTGCCATTACCCCGGCGGTGGTAGGATTAGTCAGAACGGAAACGAAGGGAATGTTCTGATCATACAGTTTGGCTAAAAGCGCGGAGGTCTTTGCCATCTGCATCAACGACAGGATTCCCTCCTGCATTCTGGCACCACCGGAACAGGAGATGATCACCAATGGAATCCTCTTTTCCAATGATCTTTCTATGGCCCGGGCTACCTTCTCTCCAACCACCGATCCCATGCTTCCTCCGATGAATCCGAAGTCCATAACCCCGAAGCTGACCTCCTGTCCGTCGATCTTGCCGATTCCGGTAACGATAGCATCCTTGAGGTCAGTCTTTTTCTGCGAGTCCTGGATACGATCAGGGTATCTTTTTGAATCCTTAAACTCCAAAGGATCCAAGGCAACCAGATCCGCATCGTATTCGGCTAATTGTCCATCATCTAAGATCAACTTGACGTAATCTTTGCTCTTTATGCGAAAATGATGGTCACACTTGGA
>JAGMBK010000146.1 GCA_023129805.1 Candidatus Zixiibacteriota bacterium
GCCTTAGCCTGAAGCTCGGTGGTTCCCAATATCAGAAGCAGGGTGGCATTATGCTTTATGGGAGACCTTAAGGTGGAGACCGCCTCCACTTGGGCAATGAAGGTTTCGACGGTCTCATCCTGTCTCACGCTGGTAACTACATCTCCCCTTTTAAGCTTTTCCTTTTCTACTCCGGCTAAATTCATCGCCACCCTGGTTCCGGGTGCAACTTTCGTCTGAATTTTCTTGTGAGTCTGCAGTTCGCGTATCCGGGCACAAATCTTTTGAGGAAGAATTTCTATCTCCTCCCCTAACTGAAAACATCCTTCCCTCAAAGTTCCGGTGACCACGGTCCCTCTTCCCGACATGGTGAAGACCCGATCTATATACATCCTGGGCTTACCGATATCTTTTTGGGGCTTTATCCGGGAGATCATCCTTACAATCTCCTCATACACCTTATCTATTCCAATCTTTTCGGTAGAGGAAACTAAAACCACGGGAGCACCCTCCAGGATAGTCCCTTTGACTTTCCCCTTTAGGTCTTCTTCAACCAACCCCAGCCAGTCGGCATCTACCAGATCAATCTTAGTTATAACCACCATACCGGTCTGTATTTTCAGCATATCCAGAATCTGGAGATGCTCCTCGCTTTGGGGCATCCATCCGTCATCTGCCGCCACCACAAATATCACCGCATCGATTCCCCCCACTCCTGCCACCATATTTTTGACAAATCTCTCATGTCCGGGCACGTCCACAATCCCCACCTCACTCCCATCCGGAAGAGAGAGCCAGGCAAATCCTAAATCAATGGTCATACCCCTCTCTTTTTCCTCGGGGAGCCTGTCCGGATCAATTCCGGTGAGGGCTTCCACCAACTTGGACTTTCCGTGATCGATATGTCCCGCGGTGCCTAAAACAAACATAATTTAAATTAAAAATGCAAAATGAAAAGTTTCCTTCGACACTGAGTCTTCCTTCGACCCTGAGGTCTCACTTCTCCCGCCAAAGGCGGGATCAGTGCGAGGCAGGACCGAAGGGCAGGACGAAGTGCAAAACTACAATCTAACCTCACCCCCTTAGTCCCCTTCAGGGTGTCCTTCAGGGTGAACCTCTCTCCACATGTGTGGAGAGGGGGAATTAGGGGGAGAGGGTTTTCATCCGTTTAATCTCAGTTAAGTCAAATGACGGTTACATTTGTTGACAGCTTGTATTTTCCTCTCCCCTCAGAGGCCGTGTTATCATGTCATTCTGAGGCGGTAGCCGAAGAATCTCGATTTTCTAACTTATTGTAACTATTAGATTCTTCGCTTCGCTCAGAATGACAATTGTGTGTTTTTAAGGGTTGCGACACAGTCTCTCCGGGGAGATGCGTAGGCATGCTTCGCAGGACCAAGGTAAGGGGCATCATTATCTTTCCTTCTACCCCTCACCCTACCCTCTCCCCAAAGGGGAGAGGGCTTCATCCGTTCAATCCGTTGCATCCGTTGACAGCTTCATACGGGTGACCGCTCTCTACAAATCCTCTCCCGAAGATCGGGATCTGCCTACGGCAGACAAATGCTCCCTCACAATTTCATTTCAGAGTGCGTCCCGCCTTTGGCGGGACACTCCGGATAAAACTACAAATCCTTCAAATGCCTCCTTACAATCTCTGCGTTAGGTCTATCTCCTATCCTCTCCAATGTTCTCAAGCTCTCTTCCAGTAATTTTCTTGCTTCATCTTTCTTGCCTTGCGCTTTATACAAAATCCCGATATTCGCTTTTGTCTTTGCCATCCCATGCTCATCACCGATCTTTTCTTTGATCTTCAAACTCTTATTATAAATTTCAATCGCCTTATCCCATTCTCCTTTATCCTTATAAACCACACCCAGATTATTAAAAATCTGTGCTATCCCATGCTCATCACCGATCTTTTTGCTTATCTCTAAATCTTTGTTATAAAACTCAATCGCCTTATCCCATTCTCCTTTTAACTGATAAACCACACCCAGATTATTAAAAATCTGTGCTATCCCATGCTCATCACCGATCTTTTTGCTTATCTCTAAATCTTTGTTATAAAACTCAATCGCCTTATCCCATTCACCTTTCAACTGATAAACATTGCCCATATTACCGAAAATCTGTGCCATCCCATGCTCATCACCGATCTTTTCTAATCCTTTCAATGCTTTATTATAAAACTCAATCGCCTTATCCCAGTCTCCTTTAGCCTGATAAACCAAGCCCAGATTTCCCACGGCGGCGGCTTGACCCCATTCATCTTTTCCCTTTTCTGCCCAATCCAGACCTTCTTTCCAGGCGCCTTCTGCTTCATCCCATTTACTTTGCTTATACTGAACAATTCCGATGTGAATCAAAAGGGCGGCGGCTTCGGATGGTGTCAACTCTTGCAGTGCCAAACCGGCTCTGAAAGCCTTAATTGCGCTGTCATACTCATAATTGTCTAAGTGTTTTTGTCCTTCTTCAAACAACGTTCTCAAATTCAGGTTTGGGCTTTGCGGTATGCCATCTTTATAGCGTGTAGGTTCTCCAGTTTCTCTTTCGAGCAGTTGGTCAATCTTTTCCTCGATTCGTTTTTCGGTCTCTGCCATCTCTGGGATCTGCTTGACTGCTTCTTCAATCTCGCTTGGTTTAAAGATGTTTATTATGGATCCGAGTTGCGCTATAATGACTAAGGCGAGAGACAAAGCTAAAGTTATGGCAACATCCCTTTTGGGCTTACGTCCTTTTTTCTTTCGCCTGTGGTCCCAGAAGACTTTTAGAACCCCGATTATTAAGGCAAGCCCACCCAATATCAAAAGAAGGATTTTCCAAAACATTATTTAAACTCTCATTTTTCTGATGCATCGGCATTAGGACTCGTCCCGAAGGGCTCGCCCCGAGGGAAATGCCGATGCCAAGGAGCCTCAGGAGTGAAGGCTCGGCTACGCGGTTTTATTATCTGTAGGTCGAATATGGTCGAAGACCTATTCGACATATTTAGTTTTGTCCGAAACCCCCGCCTCTGGCGGGGGATTTCGGACCTACAATCTTAACCGACCTCTTCTGCTTAATCTGTTTAATCTGTTGGGAAAAAACATCCGTTCCATCCGTTGACAGATATTTTGTCAAGCAGGCTACGCCAT
>JAGMBK010000147.1 GCA_023129805.1 Candidatus Zixiibacteriota bacterium
CCAAAGATGATCCCACCCTTCTTTTTGCCAATGCCGGGATGAACCAATTCAAAGATATCATCCTGGGGAAAAAGAGAGCAGAACACAAGAGGGCGGCTTCCTGTCAAAAGTGTATCCGGGTTTCGGGAAAACACAACGATTTAGAGGAAGTGGGCAAGGATACCTCTCATCACACGTTTTTTGAGATGCTGGGTAATTGGTCCTTTGGTGACTATTTTAAAAAAGAGGCGATAATCTTGGCCTGGGAGTTTTTGACCGAGGTGTGCCGGCTCCCCAAGGAGAGATTGTGGGCTACGATATTTCAGGATGATGATGAATCGGAAAAACTGTGGTATGAGTGCACGGATATTAAAAAGGGAAGAGTTTTAAGATTTGACGAGAAGGAGAATTTCTGGGAGATGGGAGAGGTGGGTCCCTGCGGTCCATCTTCGGAGATTCATTTTGACAAAGGGGAAAAATACAAATGTGATCGTCCTGATTGTGGAGTCAACTGTCCCTGCGGAAGGTTCGTGGAGGTGTGGAATTTAGTATTCATGCAGTTCAACAAGGATGAAAAAGGAAATCTGTCTGATTTGCCCGCCAAGGTGGTCGACACCGGCATGGGTTTCGAACGGCTGACCGCCATCATGCAGAAGGTGGATTCCAACTACGACACCGATCTCTTCCGTCCCCTGTTTAAACAGATTGAGAAGGCATCCTCGCTTTCGTATAAAGATTCAGATCACCAGGAGTCTTTTAGGGTGATTGCCGATCATATCCGGGCGCTGTCATTTGCCATAGCAAACGGAGCCATCCCTTCCAATGAGGGACAGGGCTATGTGGTACGAAGGATACTGCGAAGAGCCGCCCGTCATGGAAGGCTTTTGGGACTTCACAAGCCTTTCATCTATCAGCTTTCCAGCGTGGTGGTCGACTTGATGGGAAAGATATATCCGGAGCTTGAGGCTAAATCCGAACACGTGGCGTTGGTGATTAAGTCAGAGGAAGAAAGATTTGAGGAGACCTTAGACTTGGGGCTGGAGTTGTTTGAAAAGGTGACAGAAAGAGTTAAAGGTGAGGGGGAAAATACTATTCCCGGAGAAGAAGTATTCAAACTTTACGATACTTATGGATTTCCTTTGGATCTAACTCAGGTGATAGCGCAAGAAAAGGGACTTCTTGTCGACCTTAAAGGGTTCAACAGGCTTTTAGAACAGCAAAAGGAAAGATCGCGAGAGCAGCAGAAGGTCGTATCTGTAGAATTCAAAATGCCGGTTGACTGGATAGAGAAGGGCACGTTTGTTGGTTATGATAAATTTGAAGGTGAAGCCATCGTACTACCTGCTTCCACTGAAACCATGTTGCTATTGGATATTACTCCATTCTATGCCGAGGCTGGGGGACAAGTGGGCGATTCTGGAACTATCTGGACCGAAGGTTTTGAATTTCGGGTTGAAGATACGAAAAAAGCATGGGATAGCATATTTCATATGGGAAAAGTTGTTAAAGGGAAAATTGAAGAAGTTATAAACAAACAGGTTTCAGCCAGGGTGGACATAGATCGAAGAAACGCCATAAAAAGAAATCACACCGCCACCCATCTTTTGCATAAAGCTTTAAGAGAGACGCTGGGTGAGCATGTGAATCAATCCGGCTCTCTGGTGGCTCCAGATAGATTGAGATTTGACTTCACCCATTTCAAAGCTTTAGATGAGGCGGAACTAAAAAAGGTTGAGTATCTGGTTAACCAAAAGATTTGGGAGAATAGTCCGGTCGGATGCAAACAAGTCCCAATAGAGGAGGCAAAAAAATTGGGGGCGATGGCTCTGTTTGGAGAGAAATATGGGGATATCGTGCGGATGGTGGAGGTGGAAGGATATTCCAGAGAGCTTTGCGGAGGCACCCATGTGTGTGCCACCGGTGAGATCGGCTTATTCAAAATCGTATCAGAGACCGGAATTGCGGCAGGCATGCGACGAATCGAGGCAGTGACCGGTGAAGCCGCTTACCAGTTTATCAGTAAACAAAAAGAGCTTCTGGATGATCTGGCATTCATCTTAAAGACGACAGAAGAGAATCTGAAAGATAGAATAGAGACACTGCTTAAGACCAATAAACAGTTAGAGAAAAAGGTAAAAGAGGCTCAAAAGGAGTCTGCCAAAAGCAGGATCGAAAATCTGGTGGAAAGTTGCGTGGACGTAAATGGGATCAGAGTAATCGCCCACCTGGTGGAGGCGGAAACCCGGGATGATCTTTTGGAGTTGGCGGATACCATAAGGGAAAAGTTAAAGTCGACTGTGGGAGTGTTGGCCGGAATCATAGATAAAAAGATCGCCTTCGTGGCTGTGGTGACTGATGATTTGATAAAATCCAAAGGAATAAAAGCAGGAGAGGTAATTAAGGAGATAACCAAGCTCGTCGGTGGAACCGGAGGAGGAAAGCCCCATTTAGCCCAGGGGGGAGGAAAGGATTTGGGGAAGCTAAAGAAGGCGCTGGATAGCTTACCAGAGATTGTGAAAAAGATGATTAAATAAATAGCGCAGGCTGAAGCCTGCGGCTACCAAAATATACTGATTCAAAAGAGTCAGGAAAAGGTAGCCGCAACCTTCAAGTTGCGCAAAAAAGCTACAAAAACTATGAACTCCTAACTAGGCAGTTGCCCAATTCATTGGGCAGGAAAAATTGATTAAAGACCTCTCCCCCTTGCGTCCCCCTCTCCATTTTATGGAGAGGGGGAAACAGGGGGTGAGGTAGAAGGAGGCCATAGTTTTGTTTTTTGGTGCAATATAGGCTTATACATTGAGAACTCTTTTAAAGGAGGCCAGAAAATGTTTGGCATAGAAGAATTGAAGGAAAGGATTGAAATCACCGAAACAACAGTTGGATGTCCGGTTAAAGGTTGCAGTGAAAAAGTAGAAAGACAACGAGTAGTTTTTAAGAAGGAGCATAGATTCAAGTGTCCAAAGCACAATATCGTTATCTCTCCAACGACCTTTGAATACCCAAGTGAATTAGATAACCTGCTCTGGAAAGAAAAGTCCGATCGAGAGCTACTTGAGAGA
>JAGMBK010000148.1 GCA_023129805.1 Candidatus Zixiibacteriota bacterium
GGAACATTGGCTTTATATCTTGCCAATGGTTCAGGTGTATCATTTACAATAGAGTAGATTACAGCCGCCTCATGATCTCCCATAAACGGAAGCTTGCCGGTGATCATCTCGTATAAGACCACCCCGAAAGAGAAAATATCTGAACGCTGGTCAACTTCCATTCCCTGAGCTTGCTCCGGGGACATATATTGCAAAGTGCCTAAGGTCGATCCTGTTTTGGTCAGCTTGGTTACTCCTTTCAGCTTGGCCAGGCCAAAATCCATTATCTTAACCAAACCCTCGTTGGTAAGCATTATGTTGTCAGATTTAATGTCCCGATGAACGATGCTTTTTTGGTGAGCTTTTGATAATCCCCCTGCAATCTGAATACTTACATCTATTATCTTCCCCATATCCCAACCCTCAATCTCCCTCTCCTTGATCAGCTGTTTTAGCGACTTGCCTTCGATGTATTCCATGCAGATGAAGCATTCATCTTCTACCTCTTCTATCTCGTGAATTGTAGTAATATTGGGATGATTTAACGAGGACGCGGCTTTAGCTTCATGCACAAATCTCATCTTGGCTTCTTGGTCACACAAAAGATGTTTTGGCAGAAACTTCAACGCCACTATCCGATCCAGCTTGGTGTCTTCGGCTTTGTACACTACACCCATGCCGCCCTCACCTAACTTCTCCAGGATTTTGTAATGAGAAATGGTTCTGCCCATCATTTCCTCCTGATAAAAGATTGTCCCTTTATGTTTGATTAAAGCAAAGATTACCTTGGTGTCAATGAAAAAAGGCGTTATATAGTCTAAAGGAAGCATGATTTCCAAGAATTGAGATAAGCGGAAAACGTTCGTTTGGTTTTGACAATGTCGAGTAAGACATTAAGACACATTGTATCCCAGTAAGTCCGGAAGCAGGGCGTTTTCACTCGAAATCGGTTGTCTTCCAGCGAGTTCCGTTTAACGTGGCATAGTATAAACGGATTGGAAATGTGATGGTGAGGAAAGTTTGCTGAGAGTGAGGTCGGAGCCGCATTTTAGAGCAGTAGATAGTTCACGGTTCACAGTTGATGGTTAAGAGACCTTATAATGGAACCGACTTTTTGGTTAGAACATCCCAACGTTGAAGTTGGTAAGGTCGCCCCGCTTCAATTTATTTTGATTTCCATGCTGTCAAATTAAATACCTTTTTATTTTATTCGATAGATGATTCCCCAGGCTTTTGAATCATACTCTGCCGTGGTGTCGGTAACCGACTCCCGGTTGACCACATCTACGATTGCGTGATGGTAGCGTTTTGCCGGATCCGGATCGGCGGTAGTGATCCAACTTGCAGAGAATTTTCCGTCTCCGATGCTGGTAAAGGGAATTTTTTGATAAGTTTCCCCCTCTTTTATATGAAGAAAGAAAAAGTCGGAAGTGTCGGTTAAAGGGACATCAATGGTGAAAGTTACCTTTTCCCCCTTGCCAAATAACAGTGTGCTATCTTTTTTCACTAACTTTAATAAAATTGATCCACTGAGAGTGACATCCACTCCCTCAGAGACTATGGTCAAAGTATAGAGTCTTCTGGTGGTTCCCACCGAATTGATAACCGTTCCACTGAACTTCTTTAACAGCCAGCCTCGATGAGGATCGTAGTCGTCTCCCCATCGCTCGAAGTAGGCGTTAGTCAGAGCTATGGAGTAAAGTGTCTTTTCGTACCACTTTCCATTGAAACGGTAATGAAATTTTCCCTTGAGGCTGTCGCCCCAGGTTAAGGGGATGTAATCAAACCAATATAATGAGTCCGCAGGATGAACCCATACTGTATCTTCTATATCCGCATTGCTCTGGGTTATCTCCCGATAGAATAGACTATCCGGTTCGGTATCAAAAAAACCCAAACGAAATATTTCCGGATGCTGGGATATGATCGCCTTTACTGCATCCCAGTCAGTTTCACCGGTGCGGACGGTTCTCTTCTCACAGCTTGTTTGAAACAAGAAAGAGATGAATGCGAAAAGCAGTAAAAGAAAGAAAATCCTTTTCATCTTTTCTTCCCCCTGAAGATGTTTGGCCGACGGCTTCTTTTTCCCTTTTTCTCCAGCACTCTGGAGAGCTCATCCCTGAGGAGAGCCGCTTTCTCGAACTCCAGATTGGATGCCGCTTTCTTCATTGCCCTCTGCAATTCCCTGATCTTATCCTCTAAAGAAAGCTTTTCCAAAAAGTCAAGTTTCTCCTCTCCTATGGATCCTGCGGACTTTTCCGGGCTGGCGGTTCTTGAATCGGCAAAGGTGGTGGTTTTGAGGATATCCTCTCGGGACTTATATATGCCTTCTGGGGTTATGCCATGTTTTTTGTTATATTCTTCCTGTAGTCTCCTTCTCCTGTTTGTCTCGTCTAAGGCTTTTCGCATGGAATCGGTGACCTCATCTGCATACATTATCACCTCTCCTGCTTTATTTCGTGCTGCTCTGCCTGCTATCTGAATCAGGGCGGTCGCGGATCTTAAGAATCCCTCTCTGTCCGCATCCAGAATCGCCACCAGCGAGACCTCCGGCAAATCCAGCCCCTCTCTGAGCAGATTGATCCCTACCAGAACGTCAAACTCGGCTAATCTTAAATCTCTTAAAATCTCCACCCTATCTATGGCGTCGATCTCCGAGTGAAGATAGCGCACCTTCACATCCATCTGAGCCAGATAGTCTGCCAGATCCTCTGCCA
>JAGMBK010000149.1 GCA_023129805.1 Candidatus Zixiibacteriota bacterium
GATCGGACAGGGGTTGTACCCCTGTCCGTAGAAAAGGGGCGGGGGTGCAACCCCCGCCCCAACAGGTAAGAATACTTGAAATATTACGAGAAGCATTATTTGCTCAGGAACTCATCCTGAAGGAAGAATGGTTTTTCGAGACTCGTTTAACGGTGGCCATGCTGGTTTCGAAGCGGGAAGCTCGATGAAGGAAGCTGGAAAATTCGCAATAGATGAAAAAAATCAAGCTTCGAGAATCGATTATCGAGCTTCGTTACCAGTTTCGCCAACAACAAACAAAAGAAGCTATAAGGATTCATCCTGAAGGGTTCACCCTGAAGGAAAAGTCGTAGGGATCCCGTCCCGCCTTTGGCGGGGGATGGCTGTCCTCATTAGAGTTAGGACAAGGAAGGATTCATCCTGAAGGGTTCACCCTGAAGGAAAAGTCGTAGGGATCCCGTCCCGCCTTTGGCGGGGGATGGCTGTCCTCATTAGAGTTAGGACAAGGAAGGATTCATCCTGAAGGGAATGATGTGAAGTCCGCAGAATCCATAGGAACGGTCTTGATCACCGGAGCAAATGGGCTTTTAGGGCAGAAGCTTTGCCAGCATCTTTCATCAACTTATAAGGTCATCGCCACAGACCTTCATCCACAAAATTTCGTTCCCCTGCCGAATTTATCTTATGAAAGTTTGGATCTGACCGAAAGAAAAACGCTTGAGTTTCATGTCCGGTTTTATAATCCTCCGGTTATCATAAATGCCGCCGCTTACACCGACGTGGATGGATGTGAGATTAACAAAGATCAAGCCTGGGCAGTCAACGTAGGTGGAGTGAAGAATCTGGTAAATGTCTGTCAGAAGCATAAAATCAAATTGGTGCACTTGTCCACAGATTATATCTTCGACGGAGAGAAAGGACCTTATTCTGAGGATGATCCTCCCCATCCGATGAGCTTCTATGGCAAAACCAAGCTGGAAAGCGAAAACGTGATAAGACAAAGTGGCATCGATTTTCTCATCGTGCGTACCAATGTCCTTTATGGATTTGGGAAAGGGGTGAAGAAAAACTTTTTGCTCTGGCTTTTGGAGAAACTTTCCGCAGGTGAGGAGATCAAAATCGTCACCGACCAGTTCAACAACCCCACCCTGGCGGACAATCTATCTGCGTGCATATTGGAGATGGTAGAAACAAACCTGTCGGGGATTTTTCACATCGGGGGAGCAGAATATCTCTCCCGCTATGATTTTGCACTGAAGGTGGCGGACAGGTTTGAGTTTGATAAAGTACTTATTTCTCCCACCAAGACAGAGTTTTTAAAGCAAAAGGCAAAAAGACCTTTCCGTGGAGGTTTGAAAACGGCGAAGGTGCAAAAGATTTTACAGACCAAGCTTTTAAATATAAAAGAAGGATTGGAACAGGCAAAACAGAGCCAGAAAGAAGAAGAGATGTGAGAGTCTGGTAGGTCGGGCTGCGTCCAGACGGACGCCCACCTGGGCGAAGCTGCCCGACAAAGAATCTTCAGGAACAACATTCTATGGTAAAAACGCCAGATAACCTGTCCTATGGATCTTATTTGAGTTCCTATGGATTCAAATGAACAACTGACCTGCGGGCTTGCTCTAGAAAACAGGTTGTGGAAACAGGGCTTCGGGATGGTGGCAGGTGTGGATGAGGTGGGACGGGGTCCGTTAGCTGGCCCGGTTGTGGCTGCGTGTGTGGTGCTGCCCCAAAACTTATTTCTACCTGGGGTGAACGATTCCAAAAAGCTTACCTCTAAAAAGAGGGAAAAACTCTTTGATCAAATCCTGGAAAATGCCCAGGAGGTGGGAATAGGTATAGTAGGGGAGAGGACCATCGACAGGATGAACATACTGAATGCCTCTTTGAAGGCGATGTGGAAGGCGGTGAACAAGCTAAAAAACCAGCCCGAATTCATATTAGTGGATGGGAATCAAAGGATCCCTAACCTCTTGCTTCCTCAGATGCCAGTGGTAAAAGGAGACTGCCTGAGCCTCTCCATAGCGGCGGCATCAATTGTGGCTAAGGTCACCCGGGACAGAATCATGCTCAAATACCACCGGAAGTATCCGGAGTTTTGTTTTGCGGAGCACAAGGGCTACGCAACCAAAACCCATGTGGAGGCTTTGAAAACTTTCGGTCCTTGTCAAATTCATCGAAAATCCTTTAAGCTGGTCAGGATGTGTGAGGCAAATCAGATCGATCTGGAAATGAGTCGATAATACAATCTGTTAAGTGATCATGTTCAATGGAAAACTATTTCTATGCCGAATCTTAAGAGAGGATTTTATATAGGTGAGGGGTGGGTAGCTGCAGGCTTTAGCCTGCGGGGTGGAACCGAGAAAATGGGTAAAATTTCATAAATTCAGATTTTACGGTTTTTAGTTTCTCCGATCACAAGAGAACCTCTCCCCCCGCCTCTGGCGGGGGAGAGGGGGATCGGGGGTGAGGTTATCCCTACTACGGCGGGATATGCGTATGCATTCATACGAAAATTCCCGCCTCTATGAAAGCCAAGGGTTATCAAAACCTATAGGGCAGGGTTCATCCTGCCCTTCGGTCCTGCACTTCGTCCCCCGCCACAGGCGGGGTGTCGAAGGAAGATCTTCGGGATCGAAGGACACCCTGCCCTTCGGTCCTGAGACCTCAGGGTCGAAGGAAAGGGCATT
>JAGMBK010000015.1 GCA_023129805.1 Candidatus Zixiibacteriota bacterium
TGATTCCTCCAAGAGAAAAACATGAGATGGGGCAATATTTCACGCCACCATCGACGGTCGATCTGATTAACAGCTTCTGCATTCAGAACCCCAATAATGTGATTTTAGATTTGGGCTGTGGTGCCGGAACTTTTCTGGTCAGAGCCCACGCTCGATTAAAGTATCTGAAGAGGAAAAAGACTCATAAAGAACTTCTGGAACAACTTTGGGGTGTGGACAAAGCTTCTTTTCCTGCCCATTTAGCCCAAATCAATTTGGTCCTGCCAGGTTTGTCCAAGACGGAAAATTTTCCCTATATAGAAAACAAGGATGCTTTTGACATCATACCACAAGAATCTTATTTTGAGGTTCCCTACCATCGAAGGATCAAGCATGAATATAAAAAGATATCCTCGAAATTGGTAAAAGTCAAAGTGCCAGACATGAATGCCGTTGTGGGGAATCCACCATATATAAGACAGGAAAAGATCGAAGGCAAAGACCATATAAGAAGTGTAATCGAGAAAGAGTGGGGAAACTTTCGAGTTACTAATCAAACCGGCATTTCCATAGGCAGTCAAGCGGATATCTATGTCTATTTCTTCATTCATGGCGCAAGGTTTCTAAAAGAAGGTGGGCGTTTGGGATTCGTCACCTCCAATTCCTGGCTGGATGTCAGATACGGAGCAGGACTGCAGAAATTCTTTTTGGACAACTTCAAGATCATCGCCGTCATCGAGAGCAAAGTGGAGAGGTCCTTTGCCAAGGCGGATATAAATACTGCCATCACCATTGTGGAACGATGCTCAGACAAAAGGAAAAGAGATAACAACCTGGTTAGGTTCGTGGTCTTGAAGGAGAAAATGGATAATCTGATACCAAAAGACGGAGATAAAGATAGATTCTTGGCTTGTGAAAATTTGATCTCCAAAATCACCCGTTCGAAAAAACTGCATGAAGATTCTCAAATCAGAGTTCTTCCCAAAAAGCAGAAAGAATTGTATCAAGAAGGAATTGAAGATAAGGTTTACGTTGGGTCGAAATGGGGCGGAAAATATCTGAGAGCCCCGGATATCTTCTTCAAGATTCTGGATAAAGGTAAAGATCTATTTGTTCCCTTGAAAGATGTAGCTGAAGTTAGAAGAGGCTTCACTACTGGGGCAAATGATTTCTTCTATTTAACTGATGAACATATCAAGGCACATAAGATAGAGAAAGAGTTTCTGAAACCGCTGATTAAGTCTCCACGAGAAAGTAGGAAGATTTTGATCTCAGCCAAAGATATTAGATATAAGGTCTTACTGGTGCATGAAGAAAAACAACAACTAAGGAGGACAAATGTCCTCAAGTACATTTATTGGGGAGAAGAAAAGGAAATCCACAAAAGACCTACTTGTAGTCCTCGACCGAGATGGTACGATCTTGGAAAAAGAGAAACTGCAAATATCTTATGGACAGAGTTCTTTTTTGACACACATATTACTTTTCTGTTACAAGATGCAATTTTCGACAGCGATAAATTCTACGGAATAATTATTAAAAGATATGTCCAAGAAACTGCCGCCTTTCTAAATTCCACGATAGCCGTTCTCTTCAGACATTTACTTGGATTCCCTAGTTTAGGTGAAGGTGCATTGAAAATTCCTGTGTATGAGCTATCTTCTTTTCAAGTAGTGAATTTTCGAAAAACCCCAATATCTATTAGGCGAAACATTAGAAAGTCTTTTAGCAAGATTTGTCAAAGAGAAATTTTGCCGATATTTGAGGAAATTCATCAAAAGGATCGGCAAGAATTAGACAACATCTTTTTCGATATTCTAGGTCTAACAGAAAAAGAAAGACAACAGGTCTATGATGCTGTTTGCGAATTAGTCAGGAACAGGTTGGAGAAGGCTAAAACGTTTGGGAAAAAGAACGCAAATAAAAAAGAAGAGTTTAATCCCTCCACTTATGCAGACCACATCTTAGAAGAAATTTTTCTCACTCAAGATAAGAGGGAGTTTCCAAAAGATTTCGTAAATCCCAATTGGGAGACTTTCTCTATTCAACTGCCTAAAATCGAACCAAAGGGCAAATTAACCATTGAGGAATTTTTCGGGAAAGCAAGCTTAAGAATTGACGGAGAAACAATCGATTGTCAAACTACACCAAAAGCAAATTTTGTGGTGTCAGCAATAGAAAAAGGGATCAGAGATAAAGTTACTGTTCCTGCGGATGACAAAAGCTGCATTAAGGCAGTTAGAGACTATATGAATTACCGCAAAATTATCCAGACACAAATCGAAGGCACCATGAAAATGTTTAATTTGACCAAAAAGCAAACCAAGGCTGTTCTTTCCGAAGTCGAAAACAGATATTAAGGATAATATCCAACTAAAGTCGATCTTCGACCTCACCTCCTTTCCCCCTTCCCATTTCATGTTGAAAATCCCGCCGGAGGCGGGAGAGAGGGGGAGATAGGGGGAGAGGTAAAAAGTATGAGCAAAATTTGAACACCAGAATTCATTCCATAATTCACCAGAAGGAAGCAAGGCGCATTGTAAAGTTCGGTCTGGTCGGAACCTGGGGATTTTTAGTCAACATGCTCCTCTTGTGGTTTCTGACCGAGAAGGTGGGGGTTTATTATCTTTTCTCCAGCATCGTGGCAATTGAGATATCACTTTTAAATAACTATGTGCTGAATGATCTCTGGACCTGGCATGATCGGGGAAAAGAGGGGAAAAAAGAATACTTCAAAAGGATGCTGCAATACCATGTTTCTGTCAGCGCCGCCATGCTGACCAACATCTCAATCTTGTGGATTTTAACCGAAGTTTTTGATATATATTATTTAGCTTCCAACATCTTCGGTATTCTGTGTGGTGCTCTGTTGAATTTCTTTATCAACGACCGTTGGACCTTCAAACACAAAAAGGAATTGTCAGCGGAATCTTTAGAAATGCCGAATGGCGGACATGCCCAACAAAATTAGCGTTTAGGCGGGATATGCGTATGCTCGTATGAGTGCATACGCACATTCATACGAAAATTCCCGCCTCTATGGGAGAATCATCTTGTCACCCATAGGGCAGGGTTCATCCTGAAGGTTCACCCTGAAGGACATTTAGCCCTACCACAACGTCATTCAACCCGGTAAGAGAGAATAGAATGGAAATCTGAAGGTTTCCGCTACATTGCGAAAAACCACGATAAATGGAGTGTAAACCTTTAGGTTTACCAGGAATTGGATTTTGATTCTTAATCAAACTGGGACAAGGCTGAAGGAACTGTTGAAAAACCCAGACTGGAGTGCACCTACCCGATCGGACAGGGATTGTACCCTGTCCGCCCAGACGGGCGGTCGCCTGACCGTACAAAAGGGGCGGGGGTGCAACCCCCGCCCCAACAGAGAGAATACTTTTTCTTCAGTCTGGGGTCAGAGTAAGGCTGAAACTTTACACTCCATGTTTTGTGGGCTCTCTTAATGCGAATATCTGAACTGAAGAAGAAAGACTATTTCCGGATAGCCATATATGCTGTTCTCATAATTGTCATGCTCGGCTATTTCCGGAACACCCTGCGAAAGGGCATGACCGACTTCAAGGTGGTCCATCGTGCTACCACAAGAGTTCTAAACCAAGAAAACCTTTATAATGTTGATGACGGCCATTATCTGTATAAATATTCACCCTCTTTCGCGGTTCTGATAGCGCCGCTGGGGCTTTTCTCCGTTTTTCCGGCACAGGTAGCGTGGCTTGTCGGAATGTGCATTTGTCTCTTTTTCATTATGCGGTGGAGCAAGAGGATGATTATGGGTGATAGGTCACCTCCAGCCTATTTATATCTTCTGACCCTGCTTTTCACCTCGAGATTCTGGGTGCGGGAGTTTTGGCTGGGACAGACAGACTTCTTGATGCTTTTTTTCATCTTCTTGTTTATTCTTTCTACGGATCAGGGAAAGGAGCTAAAAGCCGGGGTGTTTTTCGCCTTATCAGTTATAATTAAGCCCACCCCTTTGATTTTCGTGCCCTACCTGCTGTATAAGAAAAAATTCAAACTGATTGGCTATCTTACCATAATGTGTGCAGTATTGGTTTTTGTTCCCTCATTTGTTTATGGAATTTCCGGCAACCTGAATCTGCTTTCAGGATGGAGAACCATCTTATCAGCTTCCTCTCCCCCGCTTTTGTCTGTGGATATGAATCAGTCCCTTTTTGCCTTCTTTTATCGTTTCCTGACATCCACCCCGTATCAAGTCAATATCTTGAATCTAAATTATACCGCGGTGAATTTGTTAATATATACTACTGCAGTGGGTCTATTTATTTTTCTTCTTTTCTTGAACCACAAGTTGAAATTTGTGCAAAAAAGTTTTGTGGATCACCGGGAATACTTAGAATATTCACTTCTTCTGATCCTCATGGCTCTGCTTTCACCTCTGGGTTGGTTTCAAAACTTTGCCTCATCCATTCCGGCTTACATGCTTCTTCTCTATTATGTTTTAAGGACCGAACTTAAAGACCGTTTTGTCTTTACACTACTGATGCTCTCCTTTCTTCTGGTTGATGCCATCAATTTTGAGACCGTGGGGCGCAGGATAAACGACCTTTCTTTATATCTCTCCTTCATCACCTTCGGGATCTTTCTGGTGATAATTTGCCTCTCTAAACTAAGATTGTCCAGAGTAGCTTGAAGCCAGTTTGAAGCTACGTCGATAGAATCTTCTCAGCGCAAAAACAAATCAAATTCTGTTTTTCTTTACAGAAGACTTACCTTCCTGCCGATAATAAAACCAGTTATCCGTCAACAGTCACCAGTCATCAGTCATCAGTGATTCGTCATGCGTCATTAGTCATTGGTAATTGAATTAAGGAGGAATATGGATAAGGCTAAGATTTTGGTGGTCGACGATGAGGAGTCGATGTGCAAGTTCATGGAGATCATGTTGAAAAAGGAGGGCTATCAAATCTCTACAAGCCAAGACGCCCTCTCCGCATTGGAGCGAGTCAAAAGTGAAAGCTATGATCTGGTGATTGCCGATCTGATGATGCCGGAGATGAGCGGATTGGAACTTCTCTCCCGGGTCAAATCGATAAATCCAGATCTTGACTTCATCGTGATGACTGCATTTGCCTCCGTGGATTCTGCCATCGAGGCTTTAAAGAAGGGCGCTTTTGACTATATAACCAAGCCCTTCAAGGTGGATGAGATAAAGATTGCGGTAAGGAAATCTTTGGAACAAAAAAAGATCGCCTGGGAAAATATTCAACTGAAGAAAGAACTTAAGACCAAATTCGACTTCGATTCTTTTATCGGTAATAGTCTGGAAATAACCAGGCTGAAAAAGATGTCGGAGAGGATTGCCCGATCCGATTCCACCGTTTTGATTGAAGGTGAATCCGGCACCGGCAAGGAGTTGATCGCCAGAGCCATTCATTATCATAGCCTTAGATCGGACAAACCCTTCGTCACCATAAACTGTGCCGCCCTTCCGGAAAACCTTCTGGAAAGTGAGCTGTTTGGACATGTGAAAGGGTCATTCACCGGAGCCATCAAGGACAAAGAGGGGCTGTTTAAGGTGGCGGACGGAGGAACATTCTTCTTAGACGAGGTGGGCATGACCTCGCCTGCCATTCAGGCAAAACTTTTAAGGGTTGTGGAGGAAAAGGAGATCACCCCGGTGGGGGGCACCGCTCCTATCAAAGTGGACGTGCGCTTAATCGCCGCCACCAATGCCGATTTAGAGCAAGAGGTGAAATTAGGAAACTTCAGGGCAGATCTTTATTATCGCCTACATGTTATACCCATAAGGATTCCTCCTTTGCGCCAAAGAAAAGACGATATCAAGCTTCTCTCCTTATATTTTGTCAGAAAATACTGCCAGAAAATGCAAATAGAGGAAAAGAACATCACGGGTGAGGCTTTGAACCGATTGCTCTCCAACAAATGGCCCGGCAATGTGAGAGAGCTGGAAAACGCCCTCGAACACGCGGTTTTGCTGTCCAAAAGTAATCAGATAACTACAGAAGACCTTCCTCAAAAGATAAAAGAGGGGAAGGAACTTGACTTAGTGACAGAAGCACAACCCACTGCTCCCACGCTGGAAACCATAGAAAAAGCTTATATCTTCTGGGTGTTGAATCAAGCCGGCTGGCAGAAAAGCAAAGCCGCCTCAATTCTGGGGATAGACGCATCCACCTTATATAGAAAGATAGAGAAGTATAAATTGAAATCACCCACCTCCTCTGTGGGTGATCTCTGACAATAGAAGTTACAGAACAAAAGATCTTTTTCTTTTGTAGTTGCCCAATTTATTGGGCTTTGGGAAGCTCGATCGCCGCTAAAGCGGGATTTTCAATAAATCGAGCAACTACAATTTTTATGCGCTATTGATATCTGCCCGATGGGAAAAAATTCAAACCAGACAAAATACTCCGAGCAAAGGAAGAAGAGACTATTTACGACTGAAAATGCGCTTTGTGCTTCTGTGTTCCTCTTCTTCCTTGCAGTTTACACCATGACATTGTGCCCCACTATTTTCTGGTGGGATAGTGCAGAGTTTGTGGCTGCAATTGCCAGTTTAGGTATACCCCACCCACCCAGCTTTCCTCTATACATCTTATTAGGCAAGGTTTTCTCCTTTCTACCTTTGAAGGTAAACTTTCAAGGTGAATCTTTTTTCTCCTTGCCTTTCAATCTGAATATTCTATCTGGGATATTCTCTGCGTTAAGCCTAGCGATTTTCTTTCTTCTTTTTCTTAAGATTTCTCGGACTTTCTTTTCTGAATTAGTTAAGAATGAAAGACTATTTATTTTCTCTTCTATTCTTTTGCTTCTGGTGGCAGGGTTGAATCATGCCTCCTGGATTCAAGGAGTAAGGGCGGAGGTTTATTCTTTAAATGGGCTGATTTTTGTGTTTTTGTTCTTTTGTGGATTAAACTTTCTGGAGGAAAGTAACCATCATCAGAAGAATCTCCGATGGCTTTATCTTTTCTTTTTCATCATTGGATTAGGGATGGGGAATCACAATGTTACCCTGATTTCTATATTTCCAGCCTTCATCTTCCTGTTTGTCAGCTATGACTTTCACAAATTTCTGAAGTTGAAAAATCTGGGAGGCTTTCTTCTTTTCTTTCTTTTAGGTTGCAGTATTTATCTTTATCTACCCTTTAGGGCAGTTAACTTTCCAGCTTTGAATTGGGGAAATCCAGTTAATTTAGAGGGGACTTTGACTTCTGCCTTAGCTTTAAAATCCGTAAAACAGATCGGATTTGCTTTAAATTATACCCTGTGGGAAAGAACCAAAGATGTTTGGCTAATGATCTATTCGCAATTTACCTTCTTACCCTTTCTTCTCAGCCTGACAGGCTTAATCTTTTTGCTCAAAAAAAACTTTAAGCTTTTTGTCTTTTTGGCTCTTCTGATAATTGGAAATTGCTCTACAATAATTGTTCTACCCTCAGAGTTCATCTCCACCAGTTCTGATTTTCAAGGTTACGTGCTTCCCACTATTTTCTCTTTTGCTTTCCTCTTCGGATTGGGAGTTTTATTTATACTAAAGAAGGTCAATCAATGGGTGAAGAAAAAGGAGTTTAGTCCTGGTTTCAGAAAAAGCCTGGTGGTTGTGTTTTCCTCTTTCTTTTTTTCAATTTCAATTTTGCCTTTTTTAACCTTTTACCGGCTGGCAGATCTTTCTAAAAATGATTTAGCTTATAGATATGGAAAGGGAGTTCTTTCCCAGGTAAAAAGGAATGCAGTTCTGTTTATAGATAATCCTAATCTCTACTTTATCCTCTGTGCCCTCAAATATGGAGAGGGTTATAGAAAGGATATAGCAGTTTTAGACCGCGGCTTATTGCGATCGCAATGGAACTTTCAACAGGAAAGTAGGAACTATCCTGAACTTTTTTCTGGAATCCATTCAGACTTAAGAGGTGAAGACCTTTTTTTAACCTTAATGAGTAAAAGCTTGAGGCGAAATATGGCGGTATACATGGAATTCACGGAGAGGGATTCCGACCTGGTAGATTTGCTTTCTCCTGCAGGTTATCTTTTTAAGGTAGAGAAGGAAATTATACCTAAATTATCAGATGATCTTTTGGCTAAACAGAAAGAATTTGAAAACAAATGCTTCCTTAACAAAGAGGAGAAAACTTTTGAGAATGACATAGATGCTCAGAGGGTGTTTGCTCTTTCTTTTTATCGGTTGGGACTTTTCTATGAATGGAAGGGGATGACGTCCATTGCTCTGGATAAATTCGCACAAGTTAGAAAGATCGATCCTGAAAATGAAGGACTTCTTCTAAAAATAAAAAAGTTGGAGGAACTTAAAGCATTATCCGGGCCTTCGCATCCAGATTCTTTTCCCCTTCCAGGCAAACCTTCAGGATAAGATTTTTTGTACTCTCAGAGGACAAATTAAAAAGAAGGTTAGTTAATGCTTGCATTTTGCAACGAATCAGGCAAAACCTTAGTTGCTCGGGCAGATGCTCAGAAATCGATCGAATTCTTACCTCCTGTCCGGAAACATCTTAGCGGTTATGGTTCAGGATTGCATGACTTTTGCATATTTATTAATTGTTAAACCTAAGGAGTTGATATATGAGATCAAAAAGGCATTGGGGAAGTGAAGGTTTCACTTTAATCGAGCTGGTGATCGTAGTAGCCATCATCGCCATCTTGGCGGCTATGGCTATCCCCCGTTTCATGCGCGCCTCCACAAAAACCAAACAGGCCGAAGCCCAACTAATTTTAAAGCAAATCTATACCATGGAAATGGCTTATCGCCAGGAGAAGGATACTTACTTCCCTGGTGACGGGAGCACCGTTGTTGCTCAACCCGGGGAGACCATAGCTGTTTTGGCCGTGGAGATCATATCTCCGGCTTATTATAGCTATTCAGTTACCGGAGACGCCACCACTTTCTCAGCCACCGCGGGGTCCAAAAACGCCACCGGGCTGGATGATGATCCAACTTTAGACGTCTGGACTATAGACCAAAACGGTAATCTGACCTGTGCCACTGATGATTCTAAAGACTGAGCAGGAGAAAGCCAGACACTGCTTTTTGCAGAAAGACAAGCAGAATACGCTAATGAAGGCGTTGAACAAAGGAAAATCAAATTTTGAGCAAAAGGTTATCTTGGTTCAAAACAAAAGGTTAAGGCAAAGAGAAATACAAGAAAAGTGGGTGGCACAGCTTTTGCTTTAAAGTTCATGGGAATTAGATGAAATGTGTTAAGGAAGTGAACAGGAAAAATTTAAACCAATGAAGGGGGTGAAAGAAGATGTTGAGCAAATTTCACAGAAGCCAGAAGGGTTTCACCTTAATCGAGTTGATGATCGTGGTGGTCATCATCGGAATCTTAGCCGCTCTGGCTATCCCACGGTTCATGCGAGCGACCACCAAGTCCAAGCAGTCTGAGGCAAAGCAGGTCTTAAAGCAGATCTACACTATGGAGAGAGCTTATCGTCAGGAGTACGATACCTACTGGGGTTCCGTAAATCCCGCCCTCGCCTCAGCCGCCAGCCCGACCGGCTTAGCCCGCATCGGGGTGGATATCATGTCTACTGCTCGATACACCTACGGCTTTACGGTGCTTACGGCAAACACCTTTACCGCAATCGCCACTTCAGGCATCCTGGATGACGATCCTGCCGTGGACGAGTGGACCATCAACGAGAACGGCGTTCTGGTCGTCACGCCTGGGAAAGACGATTCAGTTAACTAAAGGTCCAAGCTTCTTGTGTGAGGAAAGGGGACTCAAAAGTTTGAGTCCCCTTTTTGTTTTCTCTGATACCGTAGGTCGGATATGGTCGCAAGACCTATCCGACATCGCATTAATTGTCCGAAAGCCTAAGAGTATTCTCGATAGGGCAGGGGTTAAACCCTTCAGGACGAGCCTTCAGGACAAGCCCCTGCCCCAACTTAGACCTATTCGACATTGCATTGATTGTCCGAAAACAATTGTAGGTCCGAAATCCCACGCCAACGGCGGGGGTTTCGGACAAACAAAGAGATGTCGGATAGTCCTGCCTCTGGCGGGACATATCCGACCTACTGGCCTATGAGGTTAGAGGTTAAATGTTTAACCCCTTTTTCCGACCATAATAATATGCAATGGTTCGACAAACCCACCATAAGAGAGAAGGCCATCATGGGGGGAGCAATTTTCATTGCAACCTTCGGTGTATACATTTTTACCCTCTGTCCCACCATTTACTGGGAGGACTCCGCCGCCTTTTGTGCTGTGCACTCCCTGTTAGGGATTCCTCATTCTCCTGGATTCCCTGTATATGTCATTTGGGGAGGGCTTTTTACCATGATTCCCATTTCCAATCCTGCCTTCTCTTCTAATTTGATGTCCGCCTTCTGGGGCAGTCTGGCACTGGCGCTTTTGTATCTTCTGATCATCGAAATCTTTAATCAGACAAAGTCCAGCCGCTTGTTCTCAAGATTAGCCACCACAACCAGCATATTATTCTTCGCATTTTCCACCTCCTTCTGGCTTCAGAGCATAAGGGCGGAGGTTTATACTCAGAACATTTTTTTTACCTTGCTTTTGATTTTTCTTATAATAAAATGGTGGCACTTCAAGGAATCTGTTCTCGGCTTCAGAATCTTGCTCTTGTTTTCTTTTATTCTGGGGCTATCTTTGACTAACCACCCACTTCTGATCATCACCCTGGTGCCTGCATTTGCGTTGCTTTTCTTTTCCGCTGATTTTAAGTCTCTTCTAAACCCAAAGACATTGCTTTTGTTGGCCATATTTCTTATGCTGGGAGTATCACTTTATCTTTACCTACCTATCAGGTCAAATCTTTCACCTCTTATCAACTGGGGAAAACCGGACTCCTGGTCAAACCTTCTCTCTTATCTGTTCCGAACCTCTCAGCCAAGTATGCTTTCTTCTGGTTTCAGTTTTCCCTATTTGAATCGCTTGTGGTTTAATCTCTCCTTTCCGGTGGCTCAATTCGGTCTGGCTTTCTTCTGGTTAAGTATAGTGGGAGCAATTTCTTTGTTCAAATCCTACCAGAGGATTTTCTTTCTCACCTTTCTGATCTTTATCCTGAACGTGTTAGCCGCCACTTGGGCAGCCGATTTCTCTTTGAGAAACTATGATCTTTTAGGCTATCTTTTGCCCTCGCTTTCTGTGTTTACCATCTGGTTTGCTTGGGGATTAAAGGCAAGTTTGGGCTGGATATTTAAAGAAGTAAGAACCATTCAAGCTAATCCCGTTAACGAAACCAATAAAGTTGTGAGCTATATGGTTGGATATGCCCTTTTGGGGCTGGTTCTCTTACTACCTCTATTTCAGGTATGGAAAAACTTCGACCAGTGCAATAAGAGATCGCAAACTTGGGCTTACGGTTATGCGCACCAGATTCTAAGCTCTGTTAAAAAAGACGCCTTGATCCTGGTGGGCGATGATAATACCTTAACCTCCCTGTGGTATTTGAATCTTTCTCAAAAAATAAGACCGGATGTTAAAATCTTGAGCATATCCGCCCTATCGCAGAAAAGTTATCGAGAACAGATAAGCCAGCAATACCGCAAAGTAAAGCTTCCAAGAATCAAATCAAAAAACTGGGGAAGGATTGCACACCAAGTATCTGAACAAAATGCCGACAATTTCCCCATTTATTCCACCTACTTATCTTTCGATACCCTTTTTGTTCAACATCTTCGTCCGGCTGGATATTTATTCGAGTTTTGTCCAAAAAGGGTGATTCTGACCGATAAAGCTATAAAGGAACAGAAAGATTTCCTGAAAAGAAATTTGAAGCACAAAAACTTCGATATCATCACCCGGGAGCATTTGGGGAATCTTATTTTTAACCTGGGTGTATTTTATGATCAAAAAGGCGGATTGGCTTCATCCATAGAATACTTTTTATGGGCTCTGGATGTGGATCCCTCTAATTCAAGGATCTACTTTCAATTGGGTAAAGCATTCC
Source organism: Candidatus Zixiibacteriota bacterium (assembly GCA_023129805.1). The sequence goes on from JAGMBK010000015.1 coordinate 11,917, forward strand.
TGAAGAGCGGAGACAAATCTAAAGCTTTGGATTTCTTTCAGGCGGGTCTGGAGCTGGATCCATATAATCTGGAGGCAAGAAAGCTTTTGGAAAAAACCTAAGGAGAAAAATGCGGCGGAAAAAAGACATAGACATCTCGGTGGTGGTGCCCATGTTCAACGAGGAGGAGAATGCCAAAAACACCCTGGACCGACTCACCCGGGCACTGGACTCCATCCCGAAAAGATGGGAGATCATTGTAGTAGATGATGGCTCCACCGATCGGACCAAAAAGCTGGTAAAGGATTACTCCCATTTCAACCGCTGGGTCAAACTGATCTCTTATCCTGCCAACCAGGGAAGGGGGAAGGCGCTGAGAGTTGGATTCGCTCATGCTCAGGGTAAGATAATATGCACCACTGATGCCGATTTAAGCTACGACGAAAAATACATCCTCCAGATGATTGAGGTTTTGGATAAAAATCCGGATGTTGATCTGGTGTTGGGCTCACCCTACACTCATGGAGGGAAAACCCAGGGAGTCCCGCTCTTCAGATTGCTTTTAAGCAAATGGGGAAACAAGATTTTAGGATTTGCCATGAAAGGTGGACTTTCCACTGTGACCGGAGTTTTGAGGGCATATCGCAAAGAATGCATAAGCTCGCTGGAGCTGGAATCAGATGGTAAGGAGATACATTTAGAGATTTTGTCCAAAGCCCTGTCCATGGGCTACAAAGCCAAAGAACTGCCCGCCACCCTGAAAGCCAGAACCAAAGGGAAATCGAAATTCAAGTTCAAAGCCACTGCAGTATCGCATCTGATCTTTTCGTTTTTCGAAAAACCTATAATCCTATTTGGCGCCATCGGTCTTTTCATGCTGTCTTTGGGATTTGTGGGGGGAACTTACATAATATATCTGTGGCAGAGGGGAACTTTAAATCCCAACCGACCCCTAATGACTTTGATAGTGCTTTTGATCGTAGCTGGAATTCAGGTGCTCCTTTTCGGATTTTTAGGAACACAGCTGGTTCATTTAAGAAAAGAAATTTATAAAATACAAAGAGAAAACAAAACTCTGGAAGACAAAATAAATAATCTACCTGCAAAGATTGAAGTGGAGAAGAAAGAGGTGGATTATCTGCCTTCAGGGACACCTAAATAGTAGAGAAAGCAGTTTCCCAACAGATGTAACAGATTTAAAGATAATAAAATCTGTTTCATCCTTTAATCTATTGGGAATTCTTTAATCTGTTGACAAAAGCCAATCAAAGAGCAAATGTTAACCTCCCAAAAAATCTGCCTGATCACCAATCGTTATCCTGCGCATCCCGACGATGTGGCTTCACCCTTTGTGCGTGACTTTCACTTAGGTTTAAAGGAGAAAGGGGTGGATGTTTCCGTCTTCACTCCTCTCTATCACGCAAAAAAAACAGAGTACACAGATGATGTGGTTCGATTTCACTGGCGCGGAGGGAAAAAGGTGGTGGGCTCTTTGAATTTTTTTAATCCCAAAGAGCTTTTTCAATTCCTCTCTTTTTTGAAAGATGGCAAATGCCAGCTTTTAGAACATCTTAAAAGGACCAATCCTAACTTCTGTCTGGCTTTATGGGCACTCCCTTCGGGATGGTTTGCTTATCAGGCAAAGAAAGAGCTTGGCATTCCATATTCTGTCTGGTGTCTGGGCTCTGATATATATGTCTGGGCAAAAAAGCCAGTATTGCGAAAAATCATACGAAAAGTCCTGCAGGAGGCGGATTATCTTTTTGCGGATGGATTCGATTTGAGGGAAAGGGTAGAAAAACTTTCAGGCAAAAGTTGCCTTTTTCTTCCTAGCATACGAAGACTTCCTCAAGCATCTGAGAAAAAAAGGCAATCAGGTCCGGCAAAATTCAATTTCTTATATGTAGGGAGATGGGAAAGAAAGAAAGGTCTAGATGATTTGCTAAAAGCATTTGGTCTGGTCAAAAGCAAATCCTATATATCCTGCGGACTACCTTCTGTCAATCTTTATATTTTGGGATGGGGTGGCTTTGAGAAGAAAATGAAGAAGTTGATAAAAGAGCTTAAATTAGAAGATGAGGTAAAAATTGTCGGGAAAGTGTCCACCAAGCTGGTAGCTGACTATATCAAGCAAGCAGACTGTGTGACAATCCCCTCCAAAAGTGACAGCATTCCTTTAGTCTTCTCCGAGGCGCTTCAAATGGGAACTCCTCTCATTGTCACCGATGTGGGAGATATGGGCCGTCTGGTGAAAAGATACAGGCTGGGAAAGGTGATTCCCCCAGGAGACATAAAAAGGTTAGCTCAAGCCATAATCGAATTTACCTGCGAAAAAAAGGATTACTCCAAAAACATACCAGAAGCCTTAAAATTACTTAATATTGAAAAGGCCGTGGATGATTATCTAAAGACCGTTGTGTTCACAGCAAACCGTCAGGAAGATGTTGAGCATATTAAGGTCTGCTAATTTGACGTCTCTTCAATCTGAGATGCATATAGCCAAGCCATGAAGGCTTGGCTACGCGAAACAATAACTTTGTGAGAATCAATGCTCTGTTTATCACCTCTACAAACCCAAACTTGGGTAGCCGCAGGCTTCCTTCGGACTGAGTCCTTCAGGACGAACGTCAGCCTGCGCATTTTTTAACCAAAATAGGCGGATACTATCTATGCTTTGCCTTTCATTCACAAATCGCAAAAGCTCGTCTAAACGAAAAAAGACAAAAAGCCTTAAATTCGGTTCACCTAAAGGCGAACACTCCAGATTCTTCTCTTCAAGTAGTAATTAAGAAAACCTTTGATTTCATTTGAGATCTCCAATTTGGGTATCAATTTAACTTGCTTTCAGAAGGGGATTTGATTATCTATTACTCTAAATTCAAAGTTAGGAGCAATTAGATTTGAAGATAAAAGGTAAAAAGGTCTTGGTCACCGGTGCGGGTGGATTTGTGGGAAGCCATCTGGTAGAAGCCTTGGTGAAAAGAGGCGCCAGGGTCAGGGCTTTTGTTCATTACAATTCCCGAAATGATTGGGGAATGCTGGAGGATGTGGCAAAAAATGTGCTGAATATGATCGAAGTGGTGACTGGAGATTTAAAAGATGCCGACTGCGTCAGAGAAGCTGTCCGTGGTCAACAGGTGATATTCCATCTGGGAGCTTTAATTGGAATTCCTTATTCCTACATCAATCCCAGAGATGTAGTCGATACCAACATAAACGGCACCCTCAATATTCTATCTGCCGCACTCGATCTTGATATAGAAAAGATTATCCACACCTCCACCAGCGAGATCTACGGCACTGCTCAATATGTCCCCATGGATGAGATACATCCGGTAAATCCTCAATCTCCTTATGCCGCCAGCAAATTGGGGGCGGATCTTTTGGCACTGTCCTTTTATCGTTCCTTTGATCTGCCGGTGGGGATAATTAGACCTTTCAACATATACGGTCCCAGACAATCAGCCCGGGCGGTAATCCCCTCCGTAATCACCCAAGCACTGCTTAAAAGGAAAGTGAGTCTGGGTTCTGTTTATCCCACCAGAGACTTGACTTTTGTGAAAGATTCGGTGAATGGATTTATCGACTTTGCCCAATGCGAAAAAACAGTGGGAGAGGTGGTAAATTTAGGATCAAGTCAAGAGGTATCGATAAATCAGATAGTGACCCTCATTTCAAATTGTTCGGGAGAGAAAATCCAAATCCAAAGGGAAAAGAAAAGGATTCGACCCCAAAAAAGTGAGGTGGAAAGGCTTTTTTCAGATTCCAGCAAAGCCAGAAGACTCTTTGGATGGCAACCCAAAACAAGTCTCAAGCAGGGAATGGAGAAGACCATAAGCTGGTTTGAAAAGAACCTAAAGAGGTACAAAGGGGATATTTACAATATATAACCTGAGCTTAGAGTGTAGGGCTTCGGGATGAACTGAGTAGGGACAGGGCTTGTCCTTCAGGATGAGTCCTTCAGGATGAATCCCTGTCCTGACTCTGTGTGGGACAGCCACACGGTTCGAGAAGCTCACCGTCTTGAGCAAAGTCGAAGGAAGGGCTGTCCCTACGATTGCCATGTGTCGATGAAATAAGGTTGTCCATAGGGGCGGGAATTTTCGTATGAATGTGCGTATGCACTCATACGAGCATACGCATATCCCGCCCTGAGAGGGTTTCTTACCAGCCCAAAAGAATCTAAATTGCAACTTCATTAGGTGGTCCAAACTATGAAGGTAATCATCTTAGCTGGCGGGAAAGGGAGGCGGCTTTATCCATATACCGTGGTTTTGCCCAAGCCACTTATGCCCATCGGGGATTTTCCCATCCTGGAGGTAGTCCTAAGGCAACTTAAGAGTTGCCATCTTGTCGACATCACCCTGGCCGTAGGACACCTGGGCAATCTGATTCAAACCTTTTTCGGTGATGGATCTAAATGGGGGGTAAACATTGAATATAGCTTCGAGGAAAAACCTCTGGGCACAGTTGGTCCCTTGACCCGTTTGAACAATCTGAACCAAACATTTATGGTGCTGAATGGTGATCTTCTCACCACCTTGAATTATCTCAATTTGATAGAATATCACAAAAAACAGAATGCCATCGCCACAGTGGCGGCACAGAAAAGATGGGTGGATGTCGACTTCGGCGTGATCCAGAAGGATCAAGATGAGAGCATGATCAAATATATAGAAAAGCCCAGGCTATCCTACCTGGTGAGCATGGGAATATACGTCTTTGAGCCGGAGATACTCAACTTCATCCCCAGAGACGAAAAATTTGATTTTCCCGACCTGATGCAATTTCTTCTGCAAAAGGGTAAGAAGGTTGGTATATATAATTCTGATGATTTCTGGCTGGATATAGGAAGACCGGATGATTATCAAAAGGCGGTGGATGAATTCGAAAAAAACAGAAAGAGATTTCTGAACCAAGAATGAGAAAACAAAAAACATTAACGATTTGAAAGACTTGGTTTGCTAAATCGTAAATTAGAATAATTTTGGGCGGGATCTCTGAAAAAGTTAAATTGGAAAAGGTTCTACTGGAGTGTCAAGCTTTAGCTTGACCCGAAACTTCCTTAAAAGAGAAGAACTTTAACTCGGTTCACCTAAAGGTGAACACTCCAATTTGCCCTTTTAAAGTAGTTTTTCAGAGACCTCTAGGCATGAAGATTTGAGAGAAACTGATAAAGGGAATAGAAGCTTAAGTAGCGAAGCCTTTATGACTGTGGCGTCGGGGCTTGTCTCCGACGAAAAAACATAAAAATAAAATGAAATGGAAAGTTACTTTATCTGATCTTAATTTCGACCAGCGTGAGCGGAAGATGGTTGATCGGGTGATAAGAAGCAAGTGGCTCACCATGGGCGAAACTGTCGAAAGACTGGAGAGAAAGTTCGCCCAATTTATGGGAGCAAAGCATGCCATCGCAGTCTCCAGTGGCACCGCAGCTTTGCATCTGGCTATGAGGGCTTTAAACATTAAACCGGATGACCAAGTCATGGTTCCATCATTAAGCTTTGTTGCCTCCTCAAATGCCATACTGTATGTGGGGGCAAAGCCAGTTTTTGTGGATATCGGCGGATTGAATGATTTCAATCTGTCGTGTGATGATCTGAAAAAGAAAATTACCCCGAAGACCCGGGCTATTGTGGTGGTTCATTACGGCGGTTATCTGGCGGACATGGAGGAAATTAAAAAGGTCGCCAGAGAGCACCGGCTTTTCGTCATTGAGGATTCGGCCCATGCCATAGGAGCAGACTTAAGTTCAAAGATGGCTGGCACACTCGGAGA
>JAGMBK010000150.1 GCA_023129805.1 Candidatus Zixiibacteriota bacterium
TTTCATTTTATCTTCGGTCAGTGAAGTGAAAATTGACGTATTCACTGTTTCAGGAGAACTGATTTGGGACTATCCCCCTCCTGAGGAGGAGGGAGAAGAATGGACGATTGGCGATTACACCAAGCGTGGCATGTGTCCTGCCTGGGATGGCAAAAATCAAAAGGGAGAATATGTCGCCTCCGGTATATATGTATATCAGGTAAGGACCAAGAATTCCACCGTGGTTAAGAAGATAGCGGTGATCAGATGAGTTTTTCTGCCAAAAAGCTTGCCCTTATGGGAGTCTTGATCGCCTTAGCCATCGCCTTGAAGCTTCCTATACTTTCTGTTCCTAATGTAGAATTCTTTACCTTCATAGTTTTTTCCTCCGGATATCTTTTGGGTATGATAGGGGGAGTGGTGGTGGGAATTATCTCCATGTCAATTTACACCTCCATTATCACTCCATACGGTTTACCTCCATTGCCTATAGCTTTAGCCCAGATTCTCTGCATGGCTCTGATAGGATTTGCCGGAGGATGGGCCTTTAAATTTAATATGGTTTCTATTGACGAAAATTCACCATCTCGGTTATTTGTTCATTATTTGGTCATGGGAGTTTTTGGGTTAGTTCTGGCCATAATTTATGACCTCTTTACCAATCTGGCTTTTGCGTTTGTGATAGGACAATTTCTTCCAGTAATGATTGCTGCCATTCCTTTTTCTCTTATTCATGTTCTTTCCAATATCCTAATCTTTGTGGTCTTCGGCCCCCATCTTTTGATGATATCAAAAATTCAACGTGGGAAAATTTGACTTCAAAACAGCTCTCAATTACAAAATGGTCTTCGTCCGAGACAAGTCCTTCAGGGTGAATCCTTTCAGGATAAACTCGGACGCTCCATTTTTTATTGGGGGGTTCGGGATACAATCCCGAACACGCGAATAAAATCTTGACATACCAAAGATTCTTCGCAAATACCATTTTCCTTGTGACAAAATTCACTTGACAAAAATGTCCTTTGTGTGTATATACTGATAGCTTTTGAAGGTTTGTAGCAAAAGATTGAGCAAAATTGGGTTACCTTTGGCTGGTAAATCTTTTTAATCGTTATCTTTGAAAAAAGTGAGGATGATATGGTCGGAATAGTTGGCTACGGAGCTTACGTTCCCAGAAACAGAATAAAGGTAGAAGAGATCGCCAAAGTGTGGGGCGCAGATGCCCCCAGCTACAAGAAGGGACTTTTGTTGTATGAGAAATCAGTTCCCGGCCCGGATCAGGATACCATCACCATGTCGGTGGAGGCGACCAAATATGCGTTGAAACGGGCAAACATCGATCCCAAAGAGATTGGAGCAGCTTATGTGGGATCTGAATCTCACCCCTATGCGGTGAAGCCTTCTGGCACTGTCTTGGGCGAGGCAATTGGAGCCACACCGGAGATACATTGCGCTGATTTTGAGTTCGCCTGCAAGGCGGGAAGCGAAGCCATGTTTGTCTGTATAGGGCTGGTCGAATCCGGGGCGATCAAATATGGATTGGCGGTGGGGGCAGATACCTCTCAGGGCGCCCCAGGTGATGCGCTGGAGTATTCGGCTGCTGCCGGCGCGGCTTCCTTCATATTTGGCAAGGAGAATATGATAGCAAAGGCGCTTCACACTTATTCCTACATGACCGACACTCCTGATTTCTGGAGGCGGGAATATCAATTCTATCCCCGGCATGCCGGCCGTTTTACCGGAGAGCCGGCCTACTTCAAACATATCATCGGAGCAGCTCAAGGGATCATGAGCAAGGCAAACATGAAGCCGGAGGATTTCAACTACGTCATCTTCCATCAGCCCAATGGAAAATTTCCCCAGAAAGTGGGAAAGATGCTGGGATTTACCAAAGAACAGATAGAGCCGGGATGGCTTTCTCCCACCTTAGGCAATACCTACTCTGGATCATCTCCCATGGGGCTTACTGCCACTTTGGATATCTCCAAGCCAAAAGATATGATTCTGCTGGTCTCCTATGGTTCCGGAGCGGGAAGCGACGCCTTCATCTTTGAGGTGACTGAACGGATTGATGAAGTGAGAGATAAAGCTCCGCACACCAGATTCCAGTTAGATAACAACAAGAAGTATATAGATTACGGTACGTACGCTAAGTACAGAGGTAAAATCCGGATGGGAACATAGTCATCCGGATGTCTTTCTGGATCGCGTAGCCAAGGGTTTATCCCTTGGCTGGCAAGCCCTGAAGGCTTGCCTACGCGTTTGATGATTTGAGGTAAGCAAAATCAATTAAGGAGAAAAAAACATGAGAGATGTTGCCATCATAGGTGTGGGAATGAACAAGTGGGGAGAGCTGTGGCAAAAATCATTAAGAGACATCTTTGTGGAAAGCGCCCTTTTAGCTATCGAAGATGCCGGAGTGGATCATATAGATTCCATGTATGTGGGTTGTATGACCTCCGGTCTTTTTGTAGGACAAGAGCATCTTTCCTCTCTCTTAGCTGATTATCTGGGGGCTGGTCCCATCCCTTCAGCCCGGGTGGAGTCCGCCTGTGCCTCAGGTGGGTTGGCCGTAAGGATGGGATTTATAGAAGTGGCCTCCGGTATGTCTGATATAGTGCTGGTGGGGGGAGTGGAAAAAATGACCGATGTGGGCGGAGATGGCGCCACCTATG
>JAGMBK010000151.1 GCA_023129805.1 Candidatus Zixiibacteriota bacterium
GGAGTCCGCCAATGCTGAAGCAGTCGTGAACTTCCAGCACCCCGATATCTTTGATTCCCAGTCCACTCATCTCGTACGCCTTCTCCACGGATTTCCTAGTGGTGGTAAGCTTGGTCTTGTCTTCCGGTAACTTGGTCACGTCTGCCTGGGATTGCCCGATTCCCACCACCTCCACGGCATCCGTCTTATCAATGCCTATCTTCTGCAGCCCTTCCTCTGAGGCAAAAATCAAGGCAGAGCAACCGTCTGAGACCTTGGAGCAATCATACACGTTTATATGCTCACAGAATACTTTAGGGTTAGGAGGAGTCATGCCAGCCGCCACTAAATCCTCGATGGTGTTATGATATTCCTGAGCTTTGGGGTTTTTTCGTGCATTGGTAACAGCTCTGGCATACCAGTGTGCCATCCCTTTTCTTACATAATCATAACCAAATTTCTCATAACAGGCTCCTGCTCTGTCTGAAAATTGACCCGGGAAAAAATAGGCACCACCTTTTTTGCGCTGGGACCTATAGTGTCCCGCTCCAGCCAAGATATCCGCGCCATAGATGGCTTTGACCGTATTCTGCACCTCCACTCCCATGGTCAAAACCACATCGGAAAAATCAGCGCAAATGCTCTTAATCGCGGTGAACAGGGCCAAGCCACCAGACCCACAGGCGCCTTCTGTTTTGGTGCAAGGTTTATACTCCAATGCAGGATCAATGAAGGGAATAAACCCGGGTATATTGCCCTGTCGGTTAAATCTGGCCGCCATAAAATTGCCGATGACTCCTTCATCAATGTTATTCACGTCATTGATCTGTGCGATTACCCCTTTTCCTGCCTCGGATATGTATTCCTCCAAACCGGGTCGAGGCTTCTTGGGATGAAATTCTCTCCTACCTGAACCAAAGGAAATGGTATTGTAACCAGCGCAGGCATACACCGGCTTTCTTAACTTTTTCATCTGTTACCTCCTTGGATTAACTCGTTTACGTATTTCGTTTGGCGTTGGCGAAGCTCGTATCGAAACTCGTCAATCGAAATTCGATGCTAGAAAAAAATCGAGCTTCCAAGACCAACTTCGAGTATCGATACCAGCATCGACACCGTTAAACCAGCGCCAAAGCCGTATTATCAAACGTATAACTCGTTTCCATATTTCGTTTAACGTTAACGAAGCTCGTATCGAATCTCGTTTGCGAAGCTCGAAGTTCGGAAAAAATCCAGCCTCGATCCACGAGCTTCGAGCCTCGATACCAGCATCGACACCGTTAAACGAGCTTCACCGCCGTTTTATCAAACATAATCATTGATCGGTCCATACAGATGATAAAATCCATTCAAGAGGATGTCATTCACATCCTTAGCGGATTTTGCTACTCCAGCTTTCACCAAGAATTCGCCGATCTCTTTGGATCTTTTCAGATAAGCTTTTGCCAGCTTTGCACCCAACGTATCGGAAGCATTTAGATTCTTAAAGTATACCGCCAGTTTTTCTCCTTTTTTGGGATCCATCAGAAGACCTCTCCAGGGGATGGTTCCCTCAGGATATTCTCCCAACTTCTTGTCCAACTCACCGCTCCAGCCATTGGGGTCAAACGTCTTATATTCACCCGTCTCTAAATCATAAACCCCAGCCGGGCGACCCTTTTCGTATTTCAAAAATCCGTCCTTCTGGCTTCCATCCGCAAATTGACCACCCAACACTTTCTTTTCAACCATCTGGGTAAGCAGATCATCTTTTAAATCCTCACCCTTGACATAGCCGGCCACGGTCTCTGAAATGCATTGATACACGTCCACCCCTACGTAGTCGATAAGCTGAAGTATACCCATTGGTCGAACCAATAGATCCTGGCTCACCTTGTTCATGATGTAGAGAGCGCCCGGCAGGGTGAACTCTCCTGACATCTTTTTGGCTTCCCTTATGGCATACAACCCATCCCGCAGGAAGTGACCGTTGCCAATGAAACCAGCGATGTCGTTTGCTGGAACGATCTTTTTACGCAGTCTTTTGGCTAACTCCAAAGCCATCTCCTTAAGCTCTGGCTTGGTGGTCTCGGGAGATATCAGCTCCACCAGTCTCTGCACTGCCGGAGGATTATAGAAATGATATCCGATTATCCTTCCTCCCAGATTAGCCGCCTGGTTTAAGACGCTTATGGGAATGGATGAGGTGTTGGTGAAGTAGAAAGTATCCGGTTCCACCAGTTGTTCGACTTTCTTTAGCACCTCCACCTTCACATCTTTGTCTTCCACTATCGCCTCGAAGATCATCCTGGAATTTTTAACTTCACTCAGATCGGTTCCCAGCCTCACCACCGAGAAGGCGTCATCCACGAAGGCATCGATGATATCATAGTTCTCCACCAGATTCTCTCGATCTTTGTACAATTCCCTCAGCATCACCGTGGTTTTTTCCCCGGCTTTAACAAATTGAGCTTTGAGATACGTCTGAAGTCCATCCAAAGCCGCCTCACTTATGTCGATCAAATGTAGTCGATAGACCGAATCCTTGTTTTGCGGCAAGTTCTTCAGTCTGGC
>JAGMBK010000152.1 GCA_023129805.1 Candidatus Zixiibacteriota bacterium
TCCCGAAGGACCAAAGCTTTCCTACGGCAAGGTTCAGATTACCAAGTATCAACCTGTAGAAAGGAAATACTAATATAGACTGAGACTGAGATTGAGACTGAGACTGAGAGGGAGGAGTATTAACCTAAAGAAAAGGGAAATGTGCTATGACTGAATTCAGAATCTTAAGATACGATCCGGATAATGACAAGGAGCCCCATTTTCAGACCTATACTTTCGATAGCCCCAAGGGAATGACCGTTCTGGAAGGGCTGATCCATATCTTTGAGAACATAGACAGCACCTTAGCTTACAGGTCAATGTGTCGGGCAGCGGTCTGTGGCTCATGCGCCATGCACATAAATGGCTTATACAATTTGGCCTGCCGAACCCAGATCGATAAGCTGGGCGGCAAAGTCACCCTAAGACCACTTGCTCACCTGCCCATCATCAAAGATCTGGTGGTCGATTTAGAGCCTTTCTTTGAGCAATATAAAAAGGTGTTGCCATATCTGATACCCAAACAAGACCCTCCGGAGAAGGAATACCTTCAGAGCGAGAAGGAAAGAAAGAAGCTTGATCCCTGGGTTGATTGCATTCTTTGTGCCGCCTGTTATGGCTCCTGTCCGGTTGAAGCCACAGACCCAGAATACTTAGGACCTGCTTCTTTGATGAAGGCATTGAGATTCATTGAGGACTCACGGGACGGGAAGGCGAAAGAAAGGCTGGCTTTTGTGGCCACCGACTTTGGCGTTTTCCGGTGTCATACCATCTTCAACTGTCAGAAAGTGTGCCCCAAGGAGCTTGACCCCACCAAGGCTATCGCCAAGTTGAAGATGAAGGCATTATTTGGATAAGCAGTCTCCCTCATCTAACAAATTGTGTCTGTTAAGCTAAAGACGAAGAATTCCGCTGTTGGGGCGGGGGTTGCACCCCCGCCCCTTTTCTATGGTTCGACAGGCTCACCACCCTGAGTTCATCGAAGGGCGGACAGGGGTACAACCCCTGTCCGATCTGGTAGAATTGTCATCTCGCCTTTTTGTTTTTCTGCTCCCCGTGGGATGTTATCATCATCATTAACTTCTCCCTAGTGGATGATAATGTTTACAAGCTTGAGAAAATTCCCTCACAGCAGATGTAACGAATTAAGCAGATAGGAATTATCGGTATCAGCTTTCCCGTTGGGGCGGGGGTTGCACCCCTACCCCAATCATAACTTTAACCTGGTCCCGCTAAAGCGGGACACTCCAAATTCTTTTCTACAAGCTGTTTTTTTCAGGAACCAAATTAAAAATAAGTTGACTTTACATCATATTTTTGTTGCATTATTGACTCTTATGAGATATTTTTGGTATTGAAGAGACGAAAACATTTTAAAGTGTGGGTGGTATATGAGAAAAGTTTTTCTGATCTGTGTGGTTTTGGTCTTTTTTCTGGGAGCATGGGGACCTTTTGCTTCACCGCGCCATGTGAATCTGGTCACCATAGACGGACCTATCGGACCAATCTCAGCCCGCATTATCGCCCAAGCCATTGCTTCCTCTGTCGAGGATAGTGCCGAAGCCTTGGTAATTGAGTTGAATACCCCGGGTGGGCTGGATGAATCCATGCGCCTGATAACCAAAGCAATTTTGAACTCCGAGGTGCCGGTGATCGTCTACGTCTCACCCGCCGGCTCGCGGGCGGCTTCCGCCGGAGTGTTCATCACCCTGAGTGCTCACATCGCTGCCATGAGCCCGGGAACCAATATCGGTGCGGCTCATCCGGTTTCTATTGGGGGGCAAATGGACTCTACCATGGCAGAAAAGGTGGTCAATGACGCTTCCGCCTATATCAGAAGTATTGCCAACAAAAGAGGGAGAAACGAAAAATGGGCTGAGGAGTCGGTGCGAAAAAGCGTATCCATTACCGAAAATGAGGCTTTGAAGCTGAATGTCATAGATCTGGTAGTCAATGATGTCCGGGAGCTTCTGGACTCCTGTGATGGACGAAAGGTAAGCCTCCCCTCCGGCGAAAGGGAGCTGAATACAAAAGACATCAAGGTTAGAAAGGTGGAGATAAGCTTAAGAGATAGAATCCTGGGGGTGATCTCCAATCCCACTATCGCCTACATTCTTCTCACCCTGGGGATGTGGGGACTTTTCTTTGAGCTTTCCAATCCGGGATCGATCTTCCCGGGAATAGTGGGGGGAATATGTCTGATCTTAGCTTTCTTTGCCCTGCAAACGCTCCCCATCAATTATGCTGGTTTGCTTTTGATGATTCTGGCTCTGATCTTCTTTATACTGGAGGTAAAAATTGTAAGTTACGGAGCGTTAACCATCGGAGGAATAATATCTATGGTTTTAGGATCTTTGCTTCTGTTTGAATCTCCCCTGCCATACATGCGCGCCTCGCTGACGGTGATAATCATGGTTGTTGCCGCCACCACTTTATTTTTCATAGTTGCGGTGGGACTGGCTCTCAGGGCCCGAAAACGAAAAGTTACCACCGGAGGCAGAGGACTTATGGGTGAAGT
>JAGMBK010000153.1 GCA_023129805.1 Candidatus Zixiibacteriota bacterium
TTTAAGCTGATCTATTTTGCCACGGTCTTAGATCAGAAATGGGTTCCCGATTATGGTTTCCGGGCTAAAAGATACTTCTCCGGTCACCGGATAAACTTAAAACTCAGATTCGGAGTGGAGATGGGGATATCGGAGGTGGTCCTTTACGGCGGAGAAAATCGGCATCCTGAACCTTACTACTTAAATCCTCTCCTGCCTTACTATGGGGAGCAATATAATCGGGATATGGATGACAATATTCTATGGAGCTTTGATATCGCACTTTCTACGTTTAAAAACAAGGAGCTTTATTTTGAGCTTTTGATAGATGATTTCCAGTATGATTTTGAGTCTGAGCCTCACCAGACCGGATTTCAGGTGGGTTTGAATTATGCGGAGCCATTCGGCTGGGTGAGAAGCTATCTTAACTTAGAATACACCAAGATCAACAACTGGGTGTATGGACAGAACAAACCCTGGAACACCTATACCTATCATGGCTGGGGCATGGGAAGCATCCTGGGTCCGGATGCTGACCGGTGGTCGTTTGAACTGATTTATCATTTTACCAAAGATATTGATCTGGCATTCCTGGAGGAATATAGAAGAAAAGGAGAAGGGCGAATCACCATTCCTCAAACTCCGGCTGTGCCTTCCTCCAAGAAATTCCCCTCCGGAGTCGTAGAGTATACAAATCAACATAAATTTGTGCTCAGCTATCAACCCAGCGCAAGTTTCAAGTTGGATCTATCTGTGGAGTATGATAAGATTAAAAATTTAGAAAGCGAAAGCGGAAACAAAATGGAGGCCTTCGTTTTCGGTGCAAAATTGAGCTTAAATTTGTGGAAGGAGAGAAGATTTTAGTTTGGATAAGTTAGTCCTTAAATCACCCGCCAAGATAAATCTTTTTCTTGAGGTTTTGAAAAAAAGGGACGATGGATATCATGAGATCGTCTCCTTGATTCAGGCAGTAGATCTTTGCGATGAGCTGGTGTTAGAAAAAAGAAAGAAGGGCGTGGTTGTAACTTGTGATCATCCGGACTGTCCCACAGATGAAAGCAACTTAGCTTTCAAAGCCGCTTCTATGCTTCTGGAGGAGGAAACGACAAAGGAGGGGGTGAGCATTCATATAAAGAAAAAAATCCCCATCTCTGCCGGTCTGGGGGGAGGAAGCTCAAATGCCGCAGCCACTCTTAAGGGAATAAACCGGCTCTTTGAACTTGAACTTCCGGATAAAAAATTACATGATCTGGCTTCCCGAATCGGATCAGATGTTCCATTTTTTCTTTACTCCGGACAGGCACTGGTTAAGGGAAGAGGAGAGAAAATTGTGCCGATAAATATGTATAAAGATTATTGGCTGATTCTGGTATGTCCGCATTTTGAGGTTTCCACCAGGTGGGCTTATCAGAACGTAAAAATTAGCTTGACAAAAACAGGAAAAGGAGTTAATTTTAGAAATTTGGAGAATCAGTCCATGTTCTTTAAGGCTCTTCGGTCTTTTAGAAATGATTTAGAAGAGGTGGTGAGCAAAAGATATCCGGTTATCCAAAAGATAAAAGAGATTTTAAAAAATGCTGGTGCACTGAAGTCATCCATGTCGGGAAGTGGACCGACCGTCTATGGTGTGTTTGAGCGAAAACCACAAGCAGAGGAGGTGACAAGAAAGCTTTTGCGGGGCGATTGGTTCGCAGAATCCATAGGACAAATTTTTCTGACACAACCAATCCCTGGTAACACTTAGGTCCTTGAAGATGAATCCCTCCCCTGGGGCAAGCAGGGAGAATATCCCGCCTTAAAGGGAGCGGATGAGTCCTCTTTGCTTCTGGCAAAGGGCAAATGCCTTTAAGCTGGAGGCAAGCGTGTCATCAGTTGTTAACCGTGCACAAATCATTTCAACTCAGGAGGAAGGTACAGTGGAGATCACCGAGGTAAGGATCACGTTAAGGGATGAGGCCAAGCTGAAGGCGTTTGTCAATGTTACCCTCGACAACTCCTTTGTGATTCGAGGGTTGAAGGTGATAAACGGCACCAAAGGGTATTTTGTATCCATGCCCAGCCGTAAAAGGAAAAATGGGACCCATCAGGATATAGCGCATCCTATAAACAACGATATGCGCAGAATGATTGAGGAGAAGGTGCTAGCGGCTTATGAGGATGAGCTGAAAGCCAAGGAGGCTGGCGAGACCGAGCAACCAACTGGCGAGACCGAGCAACCAACTGGCGAGACCGAGCAACCAACTGGCGAGACCGAGCAACCAGGCGAATAAATTCATCATTAACCTCAATCATCTTATTCGGTCACGTCTTTTGGGAAAACCTTTTTAGGTTTCTGCCAGAGGTGTGAACCGTACGGTTCACACCAGAGACGTGAATCGTTTTCATGCACTCATTTGGGGCGTCGTCAAGTGGTAAGACACAAGACTTTGGATCTT
>JAGMBK010000154.1 GCA_023129805.1 Candidatus Zixiibacteriota bacterium
AAGGTGGGCAAAGACTTTTTCTTAGCTTTCTCTCCGGAAAGGGTGGATCCAGGGAATAAAAATTATACCATCAAAAACACTCCCCGGGTGGTGGGAGGTGTCACTCCCCTGTGCACCCGGATTGCCAAACTTTTCTACGAGCAGACCATCACTGATGCGGTTCCGGTATCCTCCACCAAAAGTGCGGAGATGGTCAAGCTTCTGGAGAACACCTTCCGCTCGGTCAACATCGGGCTGGTGAATGAGGTGGCTTTGATGTGTGACAGGTTAAAGATAGACGTGTGGGAGATAATCGACGCCGCCAACACCAAGCCTTTCGGATTCATGCCATTTTATCCCGGACCGGGGTTAGGCGGACACTGCATTCCCATCGATCCGCATTATCTCTCCTGGAAACTCAAATCTTTAAATTACTATGCCAGATTCATTGAGCTGGCGGGAGATATTAACTCCCATATGCCGGAATATGTGGTGGAGCGGATCAGTCGAGCTTTAAATAAGAGAGAAAAGAGCCTCAAAGGGTCGAAGATTTTAGTGTTGGGGGTGGCATATAAAAGGGACATAAAAGATGTGAGAGAATCACCGGCTCTGGATGTGATCAAACTTTTGCAAAATGCCGGGGCGGAGGTTAAGTATAATGACCCTCATGTGCCTTCCATTCGCATGGATAACTCGGTCATGAAATCGGTGAAGCCTACCAGAAAGCTTGTTCAAAGCTCAGATTGTGTGGCTGTCCTCACCGACCACTCCGCCTACGACTATGGTTTTATTGTCCGAAATGCACAATTAGTTATGGACACTCGAAATGCCACCAAAAATGTAAAAAAGAATCGGGAAAAGATTGTGAAGCTATAAAAATAGACTAATGGGATAGCTGGTGAATGGTTGCCCGAGCTCAGATGAGCTTATGGAAAAAATGTCATTCTGAACTCCGCCAAAGGCGGGGCGGGATCCATACAATAATCCATTCTTCCGGATTAGCTGAAATCTGGTTATAAGCGGAACTGAAAGAATTTGACGAAGCAAGCTTTAAAAATCATCCTGATAGCTTTTCTGCTATCATCCATCTTATCTCCCATCTCGAAAGCCACACTGTTAGAAAATATCCCTCTGGATAGCTGGATTTATAGGGTGGTGGATGAGCTTCACTGCACGGGTTTGTTCCCCTCGCTTCATAAAAACGTCCGACCTTACACCCGAGGAGAGATAGCCTCTTTAGTTTTGGAGACAAACTTAAAGCAAAAGGAAGGAGGTCTGAGGCTGAGTGAGTCCCAGCTCTGGTTGCTTCATAAGTTAAATCAGGAATTCCGATTTGAGTTAGAGGAATTGTATTATAAAAAACATAAGAATAAAGGAGATCAATCCATTTTAAGATATGGAATATCTCCGGTAGCCCATGCAACTTTAGCTGAAGGTGATAGCTCATATGGACGTTTGCAGACAAGATTTGAAGTTAGCTTGCAATTGAACCAAAAATTTGTCCTTAAGGATAGGGTGGTGATAGATACCAAGGCGGAAAGGGAGAGAAGGTATAAGGGAAGCGAGTGGAAAAACCATTTAACCGGAGTGCTGGATGAAGCATATGCTAAAGTCGATTTCAGATATTTTCATCTTCTCTTAGGAAGAGACCACATAAGATGGGGTCCGGGAAGGGAGGATGTGCTTTTGCTCTCCGATCAAATTCCCCCTTTTGATATGATAAAGATAGAAGGAAGGGTGGGTTCTTTTAAGCTGATCTATTTTGCCACGGCGCTTAATGACTGGATCTACGATTACGGTTTTCGGGCTAAAAGATATCTTTCCGGTCACCGCATAAATCTAAAACTCAGATTCGGTCTGGAGATGGGAATATCTGAGGTGGTCCTTTACGGAGGAGAAAACCGCCACCCTGAAGCTTATTACCTAAATCCCCTCCTGCCTTACTATGGAGAGCAATATGATAAGGATATGGATGATAATATTCTGTGGAGCTTCGATATCGTACTTTCCATGTTTAGAAATAAGGAAATTTATTTTGAGCTTTTGGTGGATGATTT
>JAGMBK010000155.1 GCA_023129805.1 Candidatus Zixiibacteriota bacterium
ATTCTGGTGGGAGTTCTTTATGAGCGGGCACATACTCGGGAGATTTCAGCCTTCGGCGGATTGTGGATAAAGCTTCCGGTCTATTCAGGCATCATGATGCTGTTCTGCCTGGGATCATTGGGGCTACCCGGACTTTCAGGCTTTGTGAGCGAGTTCATGGTATTTGTAGGTGCATTTCCGGCCTTCAAGGTGATCGTTCCTTTGGCTATCATCGGAGTGGTGCTAACCGCAGCTTACTTCTTGCGAATGATCCAAACCATGTTTTTGGGCACGTTCGACACTAAATGGGAGGGCTTAACCGAGATATCCGGAAGAGAGATATTCACCATAATTCCCTTAGCCATCCTGATGGTCGGAATCGGGGTGTATCCTTCTCCTTTGGTCAATATGATCAAGGCGACCATAGAGAACATCGTTCACCTGGTAACCGGATAAAGCAAATGCAAAATTCAAAATGAAAATTGCAAAATTGATTCATAATTTTAAATTTTACATTTCTTAATATGAACTATCAACCATGCTCCCTGTGGATGTATCATCCACAGGGGAAAATTGGGGGATGATAACATCCCCCAAGAGTAAACGGGATAAACCATATTGAATCTCAAATCTCAACTCTCAAATCTCAAATCTTAAAATGAACTATCAATTGTTAGTACCTCAGATATTCCTCTTTTTGTGGGCGATTTTTATATTCATTCTGGACCTTACGCGCAAGGAGAAAAAACATAATCTGGCATATGTGGCTCTTCTGGGTATAGTTATAACTATCGTTTTGGTTTTGACATCCCAGAAAGGAGAGCTTTTTGGGGGGATGTTTCAAGCAGATTCCCTCTCCGCATTCTTCAACCTGATATTTTTGCTTACCGGCTTTTTAACCATCGCCTCCTCTGTTGAGTTCACCAAAAGACTCCCCTCCCATAAGGGAGAGTACTTCGGCTTGATCTTGCTCTCCATGGTGGGGATGATGTTTCTCGCCTCCGCCGGGGAGCTTCTGACCTTATATGTCTCTTTAGAGCTTACCACCATTCCCCTGTATGTTCTGGCGGCATATCGCAAAGATGAGCTTAAATCCAGCGAAGCCGGATTGAAATACTTGATTTTGGGAGGAATATCCTCCGCCCTGTTGCTTTATGGCATAAGTTTGATCTATGGTCTTACCGGAACCACCTTCTTAACCGAGGTGAAGACCACGTTAATTGTTAGATTTATCTCCACCGGGGAAATCGGCCCTGCTCTGGTTTTGGGCTTTATTTTCATGATTGCTGGCTTTGGATTCAAATTAGCTTTAGTCCCCTTTCACATGTGGGTGCCGGACGTTTACGAAGGCGCTCCCACGCCCATAACTGCATTCCTTTCAGTCGCCTCTAAGGCGGCTGGGATAGTCGCATTCCTGCGGGTCTTCTTCGGGTCATTTCTGATCTTTCAGGTAGATTGGGTTCTGTTGATGGCAGTCCTAGCCAGTCTGGCTATGATCATCGGAAACATCATAGCCCTGCTTCAGACCAACATCAAAAGGATGTTGGCTTATT
>JAGMBK010000016.1 GCA_023129805.1 Candidatus Zixiibacteriota bacterium
ACCAAGTATTATGACACACCCTCATAGTGGAGAGGGGTTCACCCTGAAGGGGAGACAGGGGGTGAGGTTACAAAAGGCTAAGCTATGAAAATCGGTATAATTGGACTTCCATTCGTGGGTAAGACCACTGTTTTTAACGCATTGACTTCTGCACAAGCCAAGGTGGGAGAATACTCTTTAGGGGTGAAGGAGGCTAATAGAGGAATTGTTAAAGTCCCGGATGAGAGGGTATACAAACTGGCGTCCCTGTATAACCCCAAGAAGGTGACGCCAGCGGAGGTTGAGTATATCGACGTCGCCGGGCTGGTGAAGGAGACCAAAGAAAAAGGTTCAGAGGGAGAGTTCTATCATTCCCTAAGGGAGGTAGATGAGTTGGCGCACGTGGTCAGGGTTTTTCAAGACGAGAACGTAATGCATGTCTCCGGCTCGGTAGACCCTAAAAGAGACATCAAAGATTTGGACCTGGATTTGATCTTGATTGATCTTGATATCGTGGAAAAAAGATTGAAACGGCTGGAGAAGACGGTGACAAGCTCCAAGGGTGAGGAGGAGAAAAGGGAGTTTCAGATTCTTCAAAGATTCAAAGAATCTTTGGATCAGGGAATCCCCTTAAGGGAGATGGAGCTAACTCCGGATGAGGAGAAGTTGATCCGGGGATATGCCTTCCTTTCCTTGAAGCCCATGCTCCTTATACTGAACATAGATGAAAAGCAAAATAGTCAAATGGAGAAGCTCGAGGTGGAATTCTCAGAGATGGCTCAGCATAAAAATACCGCGGTGTGTTCTATCTGCGGGAAATTAGAGATGGAACTTTCCCAATTGGAGGAGAAAGATAGAGATGCCTTCATGGAGGAATTAGGTATAAAAGAGTTGGCAGTTGAGCGCGTGATAGATATCTCCTATAAGCTTCTGGATTTGATCTCGTTTTTCACCACTAATGAGAATGAGGTCAAAGCCTGGCCTGTTACTTCAGGAATCAAAGCCATAAAAGCGGCAGGAACAGTTCATACCGATATGGAGAGAGGTTTCATCAAAGCAGAGGTGATAACTTTTGATAAGCTGTGGGAGCTGGGCTCCATCCATAAGGCTAAAGAAAAAGGGGAATTGAGGTTGGAGGGGAAGGAGTATGTAGTGCAGGATGGAGATGTGATCTTTTTCAGATTTAATGTATGAGCAAATTGAAAATCCCGCCAAAGACGGGGGCCGAAAAGATAATATGCGCAGGCTGTCTTCTTCTCATTCTGATCCATCTGGTAGCTTCATATTTTCCCCGGGAAAGAGTCTGGGGGGTAAATCTGCTTTACTATCTACCCCCCATCTGGCGATGGATTCTGGTGATTTCCGGGCTTCTGATTCTGGTCCCTCATATCAATAAAGTGGTGGGCAATTTTCTGACCAACATTTCCTACCGGATGGCAACCAGATTCAAAAAAATAAACAAATACTATAAATATGCTTTCCTCAGCCTGATAGGAGGGATATTTTTCTGGACATTCAGGGTTAAGACTTTTCTTTTGGGCGATAGTTTCTTGAGAGCCAGGGAGATAAATCTGGGGGGAAAGCTTTCCTTCACCGCACCTTTAGATTTTCTTCTGCATGTGAAAGCAGCAAAGTTTTTGAGCTGGGACGCCTTCCAGACCTATGCGGTCTTCAGCGTTCTGTCGGGGGTTGTGTTTTTGTTTTTGATCTTGCTTCTGGGAGATATGATGGGAAAGGACAACAAAGAAAGAGTGTTGATCTTTCTTGTGATCATCACCATGGGAACAAGCCAGCTTTTCTTCGGATACGTGGAGAGCTACACTCTGGTATATGTGGCAATGACGCTCTATATTTTTTTCTCCCTGGGTTATCTTAAGAACAAAAACGGTCTAATCCTTCCGACCCTTTTTTTCCTTCTAACTTTCAGCCTGCATCTTTTTGCCATAACTCTTCTGCCCTCCCTTTTGTATTTGATATTCTCTAAAAGACCGGAAACGACCGAAACGGAAAAAAACAAAGGGAAGCTGACCAAACTTCTTCTGTCAACCAGCATGGTTCTGATAGTGGGTGCGGGTCTTTTCCTTTTACAAAGCTACAATCCCGAAAGAAAGGGATTAGGCTCTTATCTGATTTTTCCTCTGGGGAAAGGAGAAAGTTTCTACTCGCTTTTTTCTTTTTCCCATCTTCTGGATTTGATCAATCATCAACTGTTAGTTTCACCGGTTGGCATCTTGATCTTGCTAACAACAGTTTTGGCTTTTTTTAAAAGAATTAACCTTAAGGAGAGTGTGGTCAGATTTCTTCTGGTGGTTAGTATATGTGGCCTGGCATATGCTTTTTTGGTAGATCCGAAATTAGGATACCCTCGTGATTGGGATCTTTCTGCCTTCACCGGTTTGGGCTACACGTTTCTGGGTCTTTATATTTTTCTGAACTATTGGAGAGGGATAAAGACGGGTGATTTGAGATACGTCATTTTAACCTTACTATTTACTTCTTTGATTTCCACGGTTCCATGGATATATGTTAACGCCACAGAAAAGAAGGCGGTGACAAGATTTGAGCATCTTTTGGATCTGGATGAAGAAAGAAGCGCTTACGGACATGAAAACCTTGCCATGTATTATAGCAAACGAAGGGAGTGGCAAAAAGAGATCCGGCATTGGGAGAAAGCCATAGCGTTAACAAACAATGCCCGGTATATCACCAATCTGGCGGTGGTCTATTATAACTTGCAGAGTTACGATCTGGCTTTAAAGGAGCTGGAAAGATCGCTGAAGATAGATTCTACTTTTGATTTCACCCATTTCTGTATGGGTGAGATTTTCATTCAGAGGGGAAGATACCAAAAGGCGATAGCAGAATATCGGAAGGCGATCCAGCTCAGACCCGATATCACCCAGTATTACGATAACCTGGGATCACTTCTGTCAAACCTGGAGAGGTATGGGGAAGCTGTGGAGGTTTTTGAACAGGGGTTGAAAGCCAACCCGGGTTATTTTCCCATTTATCGAAACTTAGGATATACCTATTTCAATTTAGGCGACTTGATCCAAGCAGAGAAATATCTGAGGCTATATTTGCAGTATTCCCCTCAAGCTGAAGATGAAACGGAGGTACGGCAAGTTCTGAGAAGTATACTACCAAAGCGATTTCAAAAACCCAAACGATAAAAACCACTTATCTCAGAAAAATGAACGCAATAAAAATGGACAGATTTCATAAGGGAATTTTTATGGCTTGCGGTTTTTTGACTTCCCTTCGCATGGTCGCTTCATTTTTTCCGGAACAAAGGCTGTGGGGGGTGAACCTGCTTTATTATTTTCCTCCTGTTTTCCGATGGATCATGGTGGGGATAGCTTTTCTGGTCTTGGCGCCAAAAATCAATCAGAAGCTGGCTGACATTCTAATCCTTCTTTTTAGCCGGATTGAAAATCTTTTAAAACCTGTGAACAAACATCTTAAATATTCTGCCTTAAGCTTACTCAGCCTGATTATTTTCTGGCTCCTTAGAGCTAAAACGCCCTTACTTGGTGACGGATATCTGCGTGCAGGCGAGATTAAATTAGGGAGATTATTCTCAATTACCGAGCCTCTTGATTTTTACCTGCACCTTCTGGTTTCCAAACTATTCGGTCTGGATGGCTACACCACCTATGGAGTTTTGAGTTGTATCGCTGGGGCATTGCTCATATTCTTAATACTTCTTCTCTGTGACCTGTGGGGAAAGGATGGCAAGGAGAAATTATTCATCTTTTTAATCTTAGCCAGCATGGGGACAACTCAGTTGTTCTTTGGATATATCGAGAGCTACTCCTTCATGTTTGTTGCCATGATCGCATATATTCTTTTCGGAATGAGATATTTAAAACAGAAAAACGGATTTTTGTGGCCCTGTCTTTTCCTCCTTTTAGCCGTCAGCTTTCATCTGTCTGCGCTTTTTGTCTTGCCCTCTTTGTTCTATTTGGTTTTTGCCACACTTCCCCAACCTGCTAGGCTAAAATCCAGAAGGGTTAAGTTTGCTAATATGGTGAGCCTGGTTTGTGTGATCTCTCTGATCGGGACCGGACTTTATCTTCTGAAAGCTTATTTTCCACAAGCGGCCCCTGGTTCTTTTTTGATCTATCCCTTTGGAGAAGGGGAGAGGTTTTACTCCTTTTTCTCCTTAGCTCACCTTCTGGATTTTTTGAACCATCAGCTTTTGATCTCTCCGGTAAGTGTTGTGCTGTGCCTGGTGTTTTTAATTTACTGGAGGTCAATCAACTTTAAAGAAAATGCAGTTAAGTTTCTTATGGGGATAACGGTGTGCTCATTTGGATTTGCTTTACTTGTCGATCCCAGCCTAGGATATGCCCGGGACTGGGATCTTTTCGCCTTTACCGGTTTGGGCGTCACCTTCTGGGGATTATATCTGGCGCTAGATATTTTCAGGAAAGAACGAATAATGGAGCTAAGTCGTGTGACGTTGATCTTGGTTGTCACCTCTCTTATTTCCACTTTGCCCTGGATATTGGTCAATGCCTCAGAAGAACGTGCAGTAGCTCGACTTGAGAATTTGCTAAAAACCGATGTAAAAAGAGCCCCGTATGGATATGAAACTTTGGCTTGTTATTTTCGGGATAGGGGCGAACACGAGAAAAATGTCAAATTTTGGAAAAAGGCTATTGCCATAGATCCAAATCCGCGTTATTTTGCTGCATTAGGAAGCGCGTACAGAAGGTTGAAAGAATATGATAAAGCTATAAAGGCTTATGATCGGTCCATACAGATGGCATCAGACCTTCCAGGCTTAGCTAGTGTACATAGGAACCTAGGCAATGCACTCGCCCAAGTGGGTCGGTATGAGGAGGCAATTTTTCAATTGAAGAAAGCCATTAGCCTGAAGCCAGGTAAGGCAGATTATTATTATAATCTGGGGAATATTTTGGGAAAGGCGGGAAGATATGAAGAGGCTGTGCCATACTTTGAGATGGCATTAAGATTGGACCCGGGCAACACCGACGCTTTAAAGATGGTAGGGATAACCTACACCCTAATAGGAAAAAAAGAAGAAGCTAAAAGATATCTGGAGAGATACTTAAAGTTAGTGCCCAAAGATGCTCCCATAATAGAGGAAATCATTAATAACATTGAAACTGAGACAGAGAATGGTCGATAAACTTAAGGTGGACTTTTGAAAAAGATAACAGCAATCTGATTGAAGACCTTGGGTAGAAGTCGACCAAAGTCTTTCACCGGGTGAGGATGTTTGACTTCATTTCTAAAAGGAGGGAGGATGGATTCGATTAGAGAAGACGAAAAAACAGTTGAAGATGTCAAAAAAATCGGTAACCAGCTTTCCATTCTTCCCATCAAAGGGACAGTGGTATTTCCATACCTTATCGTTCCCTTGGTAGTGACTGAGCAGAAGTACACCAAATTAATTGATGAGACTTTGATGGAAGGAAAGATAATAGGGCTTTTTGCACAGAAGAGCTCGGCGGTGGAACACCCATCGACAGAAGACATCTATAAGGTGGGCACGGCGGCATCAATTTTGAAGATGCTACGGTTCCCGGATGGCAGTGTCAGGTTCTTAGTTCAGGGATTGTCCCGGGTGAGGGTAAAGAATTTTGTCAAGACCGAACCTTACCCAATAGCCAAAATAGAGGTTATCGAAGAGAAGGTAAAGAAAAATGTAGAATTAGAGGCTTTAATAAGGAATGTGCTGGATCTTTTGAAGAAGGTGGTGGATTTAGCTCCCTATCTGTCTGAGGAGTTGCAGGTGAGCGCCATCAACACCGAGGACCCCAGCCGACTGGCTGATCTGATTGCCTCAAATCTCAACATAAAAGTGGCTCAAAAACAACAGCTTCTGGAAGCATTCGATACCAAGGAAAGGCTTAGGAAGGTTCTCTCTTACATCAATCGGGAGGTGGAGGTGCTGGAGCTCTCCCAGAGGATTCAATCTCAGGCGGCCAGCGAGTTGGGCAAGACCCAGAAAGAGTATATACTGCGCGAGCAACTTAAGGCTATCCAGAGGGAGTTGGGTGAAGCAGATGAGAGGACGGCTGAGCTGGACGAGTTCAAAAGGAAAATCAAGGAAGCCGAGATGCTTCCGGAGGCTTTAGATGCAGCCAAAAAGGAGCTGGATCGACTTTCCAAGATGAACCCGGCGGCGGCAGAGTACACCGTCTCCCGCACCTATCTGGATTGGCTGGTTAATCTTCCCTGGAGCAAAAGCACCCAGGATGTGCTGGACATTAAGAAGGTGAAAAAGATTTTGGATGAGGATCATTATGATCTGGAGAAGGTTAAAGAAAGGATTTTGGAATATCTGGCGGTCAGAAAACTGAAGCAGGATATGAAGGGGCCGATCCTTTGTTTTGTGGGTCCACCCGGAGTGGGCAAAACCTCCTTGGGCATCTCCATAGCCCGAGCCATGGGGAGGAAATTCAATCGCATATCTCTGGGGGGGATGCGGGATGAGGCAGAAATTCGGGGACACAGAAGAACCTATATCGGTGCCCTGCCAGGAAGAATAATTCAGGGAATCAGACGTGCCGGGTCCAACAATCCAGTGTTCATGCTGGATGAGGTGGACAAGATCGGACAGGATTTCCGAGGCGATCCCGCCTCAGCCCTTTTGGAGGTTCTGGATCCGGAGCAAAACAACACATTTTCCGATCACTATCTGGATGTTTCCTTTGACCTCTCCAAAGTGATGTTTATCACCACCGCCAATATCTTGGACCCTATTCCCCGGGTTCTGAGAGATCGGATGGAGACAATCGAGCTTCCCGGTTATACCGATTTAGAGAAACTTCAGATAGCCAAAAGACATCTTGTCCCCAAGGAGCTGAAAAATCATGGTCTTGGTCCGGAGAATCTGATGTTTCAGGATAAAGCTATAAGGAAGATGGCCACTGATTATACCAGGGAGGCGGGATTGAGAAACTTAGATCGGGAGATCGCCACCGTTTGTAGAAAGGTTGCCAAGATGGTCGCCTCCGGCAAGAAGAGGAAGGTGGAGGTAACCCCAAAGAATTTAGAAAAGTTTCTGGGACCGGTTAAATTCTTCCAGGAGATGGTGCAGAGGACTCCTCAGATAGGGGTGGTGCCAGGAGTCGCCTGGACCCAGACCGGTGGGGATCTGATGTTCGTGGAAGCCACAAAAATGAAGGGGAAAAAGTCTTTAACTTTGACCGGCCATCTGGGCGAGGTGATGAAGGAATCGGCTCAGACCGCATTATCCTATATCCGCTCTACCAGCAAAAGATTAGGCATTGAAGAGGATTTCTTCGAGAAATACGATATCCACGTCCATGTCCCCGCAGGAGCCATTCCCAAAGATGGTCCCTCCGCGGGAATCACCATGGCAACTGCCATAGCCTCTCTTTTGATTGAAAAACCGGTCAAGACCAAATTAGCCATGACTGGAGAACTGACCTTGAGAGGAGAGATACTGCCGATCGGAGGCTTAAAGGAGAAAACTTTAGCCGCCTATCGAGCCGGCGTGGAGACTTTGATACTGCCAAAAGAAAATCAAAAGGATATGGTGGAGATACCAGATGAGATAAAAAGGAAGATCAAGTTCACTTTCGTGGAGACCATGGATGAAGTGCTGAAATTGGCTCTGGATAAAAAGAGAAAGGTGGAAAGTCAGAAGAAAAAGGGTTCAGAACGGAAGAAAAGGAGTTCAACTCGATAGAAGAGGAGAGTGAATGAAAGGAATTCCCAACAGATGAAAGGATCTCCCAACAGATGAAATAATCTCCCAACAGATGAAAGGATTAAACGGATGGTATCTTTTAATCTGTTTAATCTGTTGGGAATCTACGGGAAGCTATTGTGGATAAACCTTGCCAAACCGAGGTGAGGAGAGATGAAAAGGAATCTAAATCTTCTGTTTTTTCTTTTTGTATTTTTGTTTACTTTTCTTTATCTGTCAAACTGTGGCAAGCAATCAAATTCAGAAGCGGAGACAGATACCAAGAAGGAGGGAAGGTTTAAAATGGAAAAGATCAGAAAGCCCACAGTGGCAAATCAATTTTATCCTGGTGATCCGGTGACTTTAACCAGACAGATAACGGCTTTCTTCAAGAAAGCTAAAAAAGAGCCAATACCGGGAAAAATCATAGGATTGATAGCACCGCATGCTGGCTACATGTATTCAGGTCAGGTGGCGGCTTATGCTTTTAAGCTTCTGGAAGGTTTCTCCTTTGAGACGGTGGTGGTGATCTGCCCTACCCATATTGCCCTTTTCAGAGGCGCCTCGATATATAATGGCGGTGCCTATGAAACCCCTTTAGGTGTAATTGCTGTGGATACGTCCTTGGCTGGAAAGATGGCAGATGCAAACGAAAGAGTTTTTCTTTCCACCAAAGGGCACGGTTTTGTGGGGATGAGAGGGGAACATTCTCTGGAGGTTGAGCTTCCCTTTCTTCAACTGGTGCTGGGCAAATTCAAATTGGTTCCCATCGTGATTGGCGATCAGGATCAGGCTACCTGCGAGGCTCTGGCAGAGGCTTTGATAAAATCCCTTAAGGGTGAGAGTGCCTTAATCGTAGCCAGCTCAGACCTTTCTCATTTTCATCCATACGATGAAGCAGTACGATTAGACAATATAGTTATAAACCATGTGAATTCCTTTGATGCAGAGGCATTGTTTTCCGATTTGGCCGCCGGGACATGTGAAGCTTGCGGAGGAAGCCCTGTGGTGGCGACCATGCTTGCTGCTAAGGGATTGGGAGCAGACAAAGCCAAGGTGTTGAAGTATGCCAACTCCGGAGACGTTACTGGAGACAGATCCGGTGTGGTGGGATATATGGCGGCTGTCCTCTATGATTCGGGAGCCAAACACGAAGATGAGAAAAAATCAGAGAAAGAAAAGGAGAGAAACAAAGGTGGTCTTTCCGAAAAGGACAAAGAAACTTTGATGCACATCGCCCGAACCACCATAGAGCACAAAGTCAAAGGCAAAGAGCCGCCGGAATTTGAAGCCGACTCTCCAATCCTGAGGGAAAAACGCGGAGCTTTCGTGACCATTCATAAACAAGGACGCCTAAGAGGGTGCATCGGCTATATCGAGGCTATAAAACCTCTTTGGGTCACCATTCAAGAGATGGCAGAATCGGCTGCTTTAAATGATCCTCGTTTCCCCCCGGTTTCTCCGGACGAGCTTGGTCTTTTGGATCTGGAGATATCCGTTCTCACTCCCCTGAAAAGGATTAAGGACATAAATGAAATTCAGATAGGAAAGCACGGGATATTGTTGAAAAGCGGATACCATCAGGGAGTTTTCCTTCCACAGGTAGCCACAGAACAAGGCTGGGATCGGATCACTTTCCTCAATGAGATCTGCTTCAAGGCCGGCATCCATGATAAGAATTGCTGGAAGAGTGAGGATGCGGAAATCTACATTTTCTCAGCAGAGGTGTTTGAAGAGAAGAAGTGAGTTTCCAATTGTCAGGTAAAATAAAGATAACAGGAGTAATTTCATTTCTGGGGCTGGTGGTCGTTTTCTCTTTTTTTTGTAGCTGGTCCGGGCTTTTTGAAAGAAAAACAGACGAAAACTTCAGCCAGATAAGCTTAAGCCCTTCCCCCCTTGCTTGCATATTTCAAGGAGAGCTTAAGAAGAACGAACCTCTGTATCTTTCCCTGTTAAGAAAAGGTGTCTCCTATCGCTTGATCCATCAGCTTACTTCAGCTCTCAAAGCTAAATTTGATCTAAAAAAATCTCTGCCCGGAGACTGTTATACTCTGGTGACCACTCGTGACTCTGTACTTTTCTTCGAATACCAGAAAGGAATGCGTGAAAAATGCAGAGTAGTAAGAGAGGGTGGTGAGCTGAGAACTACGGTGGAACCACTTCAGTTCAATTGCATAGTCAAATCAATCCAGGGGGAAATAAAAAGCTCCCTTTGGGAATCCATGATAGAGTTATGCCAAAGTCCGGAGCTGATCATGAAGTTTACCGAGGTCTTTGAGTGGGAGATTGATTTTTTGACCGAGCCCAGAGGTGGAGACACCTTCCGGTTGATCTTTGAGGAATATCACAGGGATGGCAATTTTATTAAATATGGGGATATTCTGGCGGCTGAATATAACCTGGGCAATCAGATTCATCAGGCAGTGCTGTATCAAAACCCAGAAGGACGGAAAGGTTATTTTGATCCTACTGGAAAGTCGGTAAGGAAGGCTTTTTTAAAATCTCCTCTAAATTACCGAAGAATCAGCTCCCGGTTTTCCTATCGTCGCTTTCATCCTATCTTCAAACGGTTCCGACCACACTTAGGGGTGGACTACGCCGCTCCGGTGGGCACTCCGGTGGTGGCTTCCGGTGATGGGTTGGTCACCTTCACCGGCTGGAAAAGAGGATTTGGAAAAATTGTGGAGATTCGCCATTCCAACGGTTTTATCACCTCTTACGGACACCTCTCCCGTTTTGCCAGAGGCATCAGGAAAGGGAAGCAAGTAAAACAGAAAGACCTGATAGGATATGTTGGTAGCACCGGCGTCTCCACCGGTCCCCACCTGGATTATCGGGTGAAAGCCAACGGAAGATATGTCAACCCCCTCAGGATGGTTGCTCCTCCCATTCATCCGGTGAAAGAAGAATATCTGGCGGATTTTCAAAGACACCAGGATAATCTTCTGTATGCGCTTGATCTTCTTACCCATCAAAGGCTTCTGGTTTGGTCAGATGAAAATAAGTAACCTATTCTGACAAATTCTTTCCTATCCTCTTCTGAGCAACAAACATGCAAACAGATGGTGTAAAAAAGCTTTTAGACAGATTTGGCTTTGGCTGGTTTCTCAGTTCAAGGGAGGAAATTAAGAGAGTAACCTTATCGGACATAGAGGTAATCCCTCTTTTGGGAAACTTCGACTCCGGCTTTGCTTTAGGTGAATACCGCACAATAGAAGGAGCGAAGAGAAAAAGAACTAAGGTGGGCGATCTTTTGCACAAATTCAAATACGAACAAAATCGCCATGCTGGGATGATTCTGGCGGATCTAGCCTCTGACTTCATAAACAGTCAAATTATTTTCAAATCGTCCGACTTAATGTTAACCGTTCCACCGTCTTTTAAAAGCCGATCATTTGATCCGGTCTGTTTTCTGGCGGAAAGGATTGAGGAAAGAACGCAAATCCGTTGGGAAAGAGATGTCTTAACAAGAACCAAACTTACCAAACCCCAGAAGAGCATTCACGACAGAGAGTTCAAAAAGATAAATGTGCTTAATACTTTTCAGTTAGCAGAACCTCTAAAGCTGGACGGGAAAAGGATATTATTGATTGATGATATACTTGCTTCAGGAGCCACCTTAAATGAGGTTTCAGCTATCCTGAGGGAGGCTAAGGCAGACAAAATAAATGTTCTGGTGTTGACGAAAACTGTGGGTTTTAAAGGGCGCGGTTTCTTCAAGCAATAGATATCACTCCTGGAGACTCTTCGTTTGTAATCTGTCTGTTGCAGGGTGAAGGTTCATCCTAAGAACGTGTTGAAAAACCTAAATGGGAGTGCACCCCGCCGATGGCGGGGTGCGGTTTTAAAGATCGCGAAAGCCCCGCAAAGCGGGATCTCCGCCCAGACGGGCGTCTGTCTGGACGCTTCGCTCCGACAAGCTTTCGCACTCCAAAAACTTGTTTAAAAACCAAACCGGAGTGCTCAGAAGGGCGGTTTTCCTCCGGACAAACTTTTGCACTCCAAAAAGACTTTTTCAACAGTCCTTGAAGGTTCAGCCCCGTATAATAGGGGTTTTTCTAAAACTCGTCAATTTTCACTTGATATTTAAGCGTTTTTGTATAATTTCCATTATAGAAGCAAGATAACAACAAAGAGGTGCGAGTTGGATTATAGAAAATATGTTATTGCGCTGAGGGAGAAGGCGAAGGTTGGACCTAAAGCATTTCAACAGCTTCTTATGAGTTTCGGTTCGCCGGAGAATGTATATAACGCCTCTAAAGAGGAGCTTTTGTCACTTCCCCGCATGAATCCTCAAAAGGCGGATGCAATCCTTAAGTCTCAGGACTGGTTGCCGGAAATAGAAGACCATCTCCTTTATCTGAAAGAGCAAGGAATCGACATCCGGACCATATTAGATGATGATTATCCCCAACTGCTCAAACAGATCGATGATCCCCCGCCTCTTCTTTACTTCCAGGGAGAGTTTCCCGCCCGGGAACAAATCTTTGTGGCTGTGATCGGAACACATCGAGGGTATACCGATCAAGGAATTGAGCTTGCCGTTCAGATCGGAAAAGAATTGGCTAAAAGAAGGGTAGTGGTAGTCAGTGGGCTGGCGGAGGGGATTGATGCCGCCGCTCATTTGGGTGCAGTTCACCAGGGAGGAAAGACTTATGCTGTCCTGGGTGCAGGATTAAACAAAATCTATCCTTCTGATAACGTCACTCTGGCAAGGGAGATTTCTCAAAATGGAGCACTGATCACTGAATATAATCTGGACGTCCCGGTGAAAGTGGGACAACTTATGGCCAGAAACAGAATCGTGGTGGGATTGTCTCAGGCTCTCATTGTGGTGGAGATGAACGAAAAAAGCGCAGGCACAATGGACGCGGTAAATATCACCATCAAACAGGGAAAACCTCTGTTCGTGATGAGAAAAGAGGGCTCTCAAAAGGTGAAAGAGCTGACTGATCAGGGTGCGGTTCTGCTTCAGGGAGTTGAGGATCTGGATCTGGTGGTGAATTATCTTTAAAAGTGGATTATTGTTTTCATGTGAAAGATGCGCAAACTGCTTGCTTAGACTGCACAGGCTAAAGCTCATTTGTCCATTTGGATCCATAGGAAGTCAACTGACCTGCGGCTACCGTAGTAGGAATTTTTGCATTATCTCACCTCAGGGGGGATGAAAAATATATGAATGAATATCTTGATCACGAGGAGAGGGTAAAGAAGCTTCAAAAGATGGTGGATGAGGTATGTAAGAAAATAAAAAGCGGCAAACTTACTTTGGGTGAAGCCAGAAAAGAGTCGACTTTGGTGAGACTGAAGGCAGAGAAGCTTATACCGTTTGAGATGGATAAATTCGATCTTATCTATATGGCCAGATTCAAAAGATTGATCGAGCAGTTTCTGTTGCCCAAGTTAAAAGATGATTTGCCAAAATGATCTCTAACTCTTCCGATGAATACTCAACCATAAAAAGCTTGGTTCGCTTAAAGACAAAAGTTGAGGGCTCCGCATTCATCGCCACCGCCACTTGCGTAAACTCAGAGGAAGACGCCAAAGAATGGATTCTGAAAATCTCCTCTGAATTTTTTGATGCCACCCATAATTGTTTCGCCTGGCGAATTAAAAAAGCTCAAGACGAGAGTTTGAAATTCAGTGATGCAGGAGAGCCAAGAGGGACTGCGGGCAAGCCTATATTATCCGCCATCCAATCGGAAAATCTTTATAATGTTCTGGTAGTGGTAACTCGCTATTTCGGGGGAGTCAAGTTAGGAACCGGAGGGCTTTCGCGTGCCTATCGGCAGAGCGCACAAAGCGCGCTTAAAAGAGCTGAGAAAGTTAAAAAATGGGTCACCTCTGAGATTACACTATCCTATCCTCTGACCATGACTGGCAAGGTGAGTCAAATCTTTAGCAAATATGACATCCCGGTTAAAGATCGCGGTTTCGAAAAAGACGCAACTGCAATGATCGTAGTAAGAAGTAGTTTGTTGGAGAAGGTCAAAAAAGCTCTTATGGAAGCTACCTGTGGTCAGGTCAAATTCAAATAAAAAGAGGGAGTATGATTGTGTTGGCTTGGGGGTGAATGCGGTGGACTATCTATGTGTCCTGGACCCATACCCTCATCTGGATGATAAGGTGGAGGCGGTCGCATCTTCGGTTCAAGGGGGAGGTCCTGTGCCCACCGCCATGGTGACTTTAGCAAAGCTGGGAGCGAAGGCGTGCTACATTGGCAAGATCGGGGATGATCCAGAAGGGGAGTTCGCCAAATCTCAGTTGGAGA
Organism: Candidatus Zixiibacteriota bacterium; assembly: GCA_023129805.1. The sequence continues at coordinate 13,941 of JAGMBK010000016.1, forward strand.
AAGAGGGAGTGGATGTCCAATATCTTTTGCTGGATGAAAAGATAAAGACAGCCAGAGCGTTTATCTGGGTGGATAAGAAATCGGGAAAACGGACGGTAGCATTGGAGCATGACAAAAAGAATCGCCTCAAAAAAGGTGAGCTTAAATTTCTGGATTCAATCTCCACCAAATTTTTGCACATGGATGCTCGTGAGCCGGAAATCAACATTTTGGTGGCTCGCTGGGCAAAAAAACAGAATGCCCAAGTTTGTCTGGATGTGGGAAGTTTAAGAAGCGGGGTAAAGAAAGTTTTTCCCTATGTGGATCATCTGATCGTATCGAAAAGATTTGCTTGCGACTTTGCTAAAACCTCCGACCCTTTGGTGGCATGCCGGGAATTGATGAAAAGAGGATTTGAAACTGTGGTGGTCACCACAGGCGAAGCCGGATGTATCTATAGGTCGGGAAACAAGATTTTTCATTCACCCGGTTTTGTGGTGAAAGTGGTTGATACTACCGGGGCAGGAGATGTGTTTCATGGGGCTTTCATCTATGGACTTCTTAAAAAATGGTCTTTAAAAAGGGTTGCAAGATTCGCCAACGCCTGTGCCGCCATGAAATGCAGAATACTGGGTGGGAGAGCGGGAATCCCCACCCTGAGGGAAGTTGAGAGCTTTATGAAGAGTTTTAAATGACAAAGTTAACCCTATGTTAGATAGAGACGTAGATTCTCGAATCTAAATTCAATCCATTATGTTTCATTCCCTTTTGGAAAAAGCTGTTCAGGTTGATGCCAACCTATTCTTTCTTCTGAACTACAAAGCGCAAAACAGTGTTTTTGATTTTTTCATGCCCATCCTGACTAATCTCGATTACTGGCGCATCCCTTTTATTCTATTGGCGATTTTTCTTCTTGTCTTTGGAGAAAAGAGAGGGAGAATCGCAGTTTTACTTTTGGTCTTAGGAATCGCTTTAAGTGATCAAGTTTGCAACAGTGTGCTCAAGCCACTGGTAGGGAGGGTAAGACCTTGCAATGTGCTGGAGAGCGTTCACCTGCTGGTGAATTGCACCAAGTCTTTTTCTTTCCCTTCCTCCCATGCAACCAACATCTTCACCGGAATGATCCTTTTTTCCTACGTTTATCCAAAGCTCAAGATTGGTTTGCTCACTGCTGCAGCCCTGGTGGCATATTCCCGAGTGTATGTGGGAGTTCACTATCCTTTTGATGTAGTGGCAGGAGTAATTCTGGGCATTCTATGTGCACTGACTGTTATAGTTCTTTTCAAATTACTTACAAGGAAATTTCGGTGGATCGATCATGCAGAAGGAATCGCAAAAGATCAAAATCAGGCTGATACAGGGTGACATCACAGAACAAGAAGTGGATGCCGTCGTGAACGCCGCTAATAATCATCTGTGGATGGGAGCTGGGGTGGCGGGAGCTATCAAAAGAAAAGGTGGCGTTGAGATTGAAGAAGAAGCAATGAGCAAAGGACCTATTCCAGTCAGTGAAGCAGTGGTAACAAAGGCAGGGAATCTGAAAGCGAAATATGTCATTCATGCCGCAGTCATGGGGCAGGATTTGATCACCAATGAAGAATATATAAGAAATGCCACTCTAAATAGTTTGAAAAGAGCGGAGGAGCTAAAGATTGAATCCATAGCTTTCCCTGCTTTTGGCACTGGCGTAGGAGGATTCTCCGCTGATGAGTGTGCTCGGATAATGCTGGGCGAAATCAAAGACTTCTCGAAAAAGGCAAAACATTTGGAAGAAGTTCGATTCGTCCTTTTTGATAAGGAAAACTACGACATTTGGAGTATCAAGCCCCGCTAAAGCGGGATCTACGACTTTAGCTTGACCAGGTCTGCTTTAGTTTAATCATGGTAAACCTAAAGGTTTACACTCCAGGCACACTTGGAGTATAAAGCTTCAGCTTTATCCAAATAATTGTAATGAGCCAAAATACGAAATTCAAAAAACATATTCCTTTCCATCTTTATTTAGATGACAAAATCTATTTTGTCACATCTTCCACTTTGAACAAGAAACACTACTTTGACACAGACAGCAAGAAGGAAATCGTTAAAAGAAGACTTGAGACAGGGGCAGTTAAATTCAAAGTGAAGATTTATGCCTGGGTGATTTTATCCAATCACTATCATCTTCTTTTTCAGTTTAAACAAACCCAAAATTTAGGAGAGTTCATCGGTTTCATAAATGGCGGCAGCTCTTTTGATCTTAATTCTTCAGAAAATAAAAAGGGAAGACAAATCTGGTGGAATTATTGGGATAATTGTATTAGAAACGAGGAGACATTTTACAGAAGATTCAATTACATACATCATAATCCGGTGAAACATGGTTATGTGAAGAAATGCGAGGATTACGAATTCTTCAGTTATAATTATTATTTGAAAAAATTGGGCAAGGAATATATGGATAGCATTTTTGCCCAATACCCAATCATTGACTTCACAGATAGAAATGATGAATTTTAGGACTTTGGAGTGTTCGGTCTCAAGATCCTTCGGACTTTAGCCGAACCAAAGGTCTGCCTAAAGGCAGACACTCCAAATGCGCTGGAGTATCAAGCTTCAGCTTGATTAAAGGTTTTGGAGTGTCCGGTCTCAAGATCCTGCGGACTTTAGCCGAACCAAAGGTCTGCCTAAAGGCAGACACTCCAGGTCGCTGGGAGTATCACATCGGATCCCACGGGGGGAGCTCAATCGGCTCAGTTTTTAGAATATCAAGCAATTGTTTGGGCAAATGCTTTTTGTTGATTATTACTTTGTAAACGTATTCATCGAACCACTCATCATACATGGTCCAGTATCCCTTGTCTCCTTTCTTATCTCCCCAGCTATTTTCCACCAGCCACTTAGTCGGTTTCCCCTTAAGCGTATCCACGCCCACGAATACCATGGCGTGCGTGGAGCGGCTTTCCCGATAGCGGAACTTATCTGCTTTGCTCATCGCAAAGTCCGTCCCATAAATGGCTTCAAAATCATAGATTTTTGGAGACATGATGCCATGTTCGTAGCTATCCTCTTTACTGACGTCACAGGCAAAATAGACCGGCTGGTTATCTAATAGTTGTTTTAAGGCAAACTCTCTCATCTGTTCGGTATCTAAGTTAATGAAAACGTTGTCCGGGCGATCATAAATATTTCGGGCTAATCGCATTTGATAGAGTTTATTATAAGGGCGCACCGGGTGATTGTAAATGGGGACGTAGGCTCTGAGGTCAACATCCACAACTTCCTTGAAGAAGCTCTGAGGCGTATACGTTTTAACTTCACTGACAACCGAGTCCTTGCTCTCGTATCGCCACTGAAATTTTTTGGGAGGGACTCCAAAGTTTAGCGCTAACATTCGATAGATCTCTTTAAGCATCTCCACCTTGCGTTCTCTCAGCTCAGGAAGCGTTGCCCCATCCTGGCTCATCTCCCTTAAAATCGCCCCATCCTGACGAAGCTTCCGGCTTATGATTCGATCCATCATTTTTGTATTGCTGGTTTGCTCGCTCTCCGGCATCACGCTTTTGGGCACAACTCCATATTTCTCTATCAGCTCCACCACATAAATCCATAGACCACCGTCAGAAAAAGGGCTCTCCAGTATCATCTGAAGCTCTCTATCCAGAGGATCACGATCCTTAGTCTCAATGATCTGTTCCAAAAAAGTATTGGCTTTTTCAAACTTGTCCCAAAAGAACAAGTAACTTTGTGAGAACTC
>JAGMBK010000017.1 GCA_023129805.1 Candidatus Zixiibacteriota bacterium
AAGCTTCTAAATTGGGCTTTCCCAGTCGATGCAGGGTGGAAACCACGCCAGTTTGATAAAAATCACTCATTTCTTATCCCTCCTTTTCTTGGGGGTTTCCTCCTAACAGTCATATAACTATTCCTTTTGGATCATTTATGTTTCACTTTTTCAAGTATAACAAATTAACAAAATACAATCAAGAAATTTATCACACAGTCAAGCTTTTTTGTAGGGAGGGTAGCGCTCAAAAGGTCGCTCTTTTAGCCGAGGTTTGGCATGTATTCTCCTGTGAAATGAATCCCTTAATGACTCAGAACCGGATCTTTGGAATTCATACAACCCTCGGAATGGGAATACTGCTTCGGGAAGAAAAAGTATCACCCAGTGGCCGGGGATCTTTTTCCCCAAAAACAGCAGATACCTCCCTCTGCGCTAAAAAAAAGAGTTTCAAAAAATGAAGCTTCTTGTATGAAATTTGCGCCATCATTTCAACTTTTTCTTGACAAATAAGTATTTCATTCTATTATTAAGTTCCGTATACAAAACGTAAAAGTGCGATGTGATAGGATGGTGAGTAGATTTTACTTTTGATGCTGAGTCTGATCGTCGGTTTGGGAAATCCCAAAGAAAGATATAAGAGCACCCGTCACAACTTGGGGTACAGGGTGGTCGATTATCTGGCCACCCAAAATAACAAAAACTTTAAACCAGGAAAAGGAGATTATCTTTTCTGTGAGGTGGAGGAGGAAAAGGAGAAGAAATTTTTGCTGATCAAGCCTCTCACCTTTATGAATGCAAGTGGAGAGGTGGTGGTGGACGCCCTGGATCATTTCAGCTTGGGCAGGGAAAATCTTTTGGTTCTATGTGATGATATAAATCTCCCCCTGGGGAAAATCAGGATCAGGGAGAAAGGAACTGACGGAGGACATAAGGGGCTGAAATCGATCATCTATCATTTAAACTCTATCGATTTTGCCAGGTTAAGGATGGGAATCGGGGAGGCACCCCAGGGGATGGATCTGGAGGAATTCGTACTCAAGGAGTTTGACCAAGAAGAGAAGGAGACTGTGGAGAGAATGATCGAAAAAGCTTGCGCCGCGGTGGAGAATACATTAATTTGGGGTTTAGAAGATAGCATGAGCCGATTTAATGCTTGAGCCTACTCTTTTATGCTACGAACAATTTGGCTCAGATATTTTGAGTGACGGAGAAGGGAAACATGTTTTTGATGACAAAAGAAGGCGGAACAAAAAGATGTGATTGGAGGTGAGAAATTGAGAGTTTACGAAACCATATTCGTGTTGGATCCATCTTTAGATGATCATACCATTCAGAAGGAGATAAAAAAGGTTGAAGAGCTGATCTTCAACCACAAAGGAAAGATAATAAAGACCGAGAAATGGGGGATGAAAAGATTCGCTTATCCTATCAGAAAGAAACCACAGGGATATTATACTTTGATCTACTTCGAGGGAGATGGGAATATCCCCACAGAGTTGGAGAGGATATATAAATTGAACGAGTCCTGTCTGAGATATTTAACCGTGGTATCCCAAGAGAAACCTAAGCAACCTGAGGCAGAGGAAGGCCAGGAGGAGCTGAAAGCTAACCCTTCTCTGTCTGAATGAGTTTGCAGATAAAACTTTGCTCTTGTTTCCCCAAGTAGCAGGAGGTTTACCAGCAATGGCAAACACGAAACTGCCCAGCCTTAATAAGGTTTTGATTGTAGGCAACTTAGTTAAGGATCCAAAATTACGCTATACCACCGCTGGCGTGCCGGTGGTAAACTTCAAAATTGCCTCCTCTAAGAAATTTAAAGGTAATTTAGGAATCTACCGAGAGGACATATGTTACATCGGGGTGGTAGCCTGGCAGGAGTTAGCTGAAAGCTGTGGCCAGTTTTTAAAAAAAGGCCCCGCCGTGCTGGTGGAAAGGGAGCTGAGGAGTTGGCTCAAAGAGAACCAGGATGGCACCAAGCGTAGTTTTGTAGAGATAAAGCTCTGTATGTCCAGTTTCTGGATAAAAAAGCAGATTCGGTTCCCTTAGGCGGGAAGATGGCTTTTTCAATCAAAGCCAAGGGAAAAATTTAGTTGAACTGGAAGGATCATGGTAAAGATACAGAATCAAAAACCTGGAGACAAACTTTATGCGGAATGAGTTCGAGCGAAGAAAAAAGAAAACCTGTCGCTTCTGTGAGAACAGAGTGGATGTAATCAATTATAAGGATGAAAAGCTGTTAAGGAGATTTATCACCGATCGAGGGAAAATCGTGCCCCGGCGCATCTCTGGAAATTGTGCCTGGCATCAGAGAAGGCTCACTTTAGCCATCAAAAGAGCCAGACACTTAGCCTTTCTTCCTTTCACCGGCGAAATCTATAGATAACTTGAGTTCAAAGAAGGTATCAAGCTATTTAAAGTGACCGGAGGTAATCCCGGAGATCAACCCAAGTTAAAGAAATAGGGAAACCAACTTAAGCTTTAACCTGAACCATCTCAGGCTTTAGCCCAGGGGATTGACTTCATAAGAACAAACGGAAACAGAGAGCAGGAGAGAAAAGTGATGAAGGTGATCTTAAAGGATGATATGGAGAAATTAGGTAAATGCGGCGAGGTGGTGGAGGTAAAGGATGGCTATGGACGAAATTATCTCTTCCCTCGAAATTTAGCCGTTCCCACCACCAAGGGAAACCTAAAATCCATCGGGGAGATAAAAAAACAGAAAGAGATCAGGGATCTGAAAAGAAAAAGGCAGGAGGAAAGACAGAAGATTCAATTGGAGAAGATCTCTTGTACCGCAGAGGTTATGGTGGGGGAGGAGGATCGGGTTTTCGGATCGGTCACATCTCAAACCATCGCCGAGCTCCTAAAAGAGAAGGGATTCGACATCGATCGACACAAGATCATGTTGGAAGCCCCTATAAAGGCGTTGGGCGTCTATACCGTGCCTGTCAAAATCTCCGGCGATGTGCTCGCCTCACTGAAGGTCTGGGTGGTGAAAAAACAACCAACTTAAAATCTCTTGAGAATAATCAAACCCCGAGGGAAAAATGAGTATGATCGAAGTAAAGGTAAACGGATTGGCGCTTGACATGGTCACCAACTCACCGGTGGTGATTCTGTCCTCCTCAGATTCTTCGGATCGACTGCTTCCCATCTGGATCGGACATTATGAAGCTTTAGCTATTGCCATGGAACTATCCGGGGTCACCTCTCGAAGACCCATGACCCATGATCTCCTAAAATCGGTGATCACCACCATGGGAGGAAAGGTTCAGAAGGTGGAGGTCACAGAGCTGAAGGAACAGACCTTTTATGCTAAAATCTATATTGAGATGAATGGGTCGCTTTTGGCGATCGATGCCCGACCGTCGGATTCCATAGCTTTAGCGCTCAAAACCAAGGTTCCTCTTTACGTGACGGAGGAGCTGTTCCAGTTGAAGAGAGGAGATAAGGTGAGCCCGGATCTGAGCGATCCAGAAACCTTAAAGGAGAGATTGAAAAGAATCAATCCCGAGGACTTCGGAAAATACTCCCTGTGACCTTGCCCCCTGCCCCTTGACCCTAAGGGGCAAGAGTCAAGGGACAAGGGGCAAGTTAGTCCGGTTGTGATGATATGGAGAAAAGGAAAATTTTTTTGTTGGTGAGTTGTCTTGTGGTGACATTCATCTGGCCTAATTCGGCGAGTTGGTCGCACATAATAAATCCAGGCCAATTGGAGGAGAAGCTAAGGGAAGCAGAAAAAAGCTATTCTGGAAAGGATTACTTCAAAGCGGAAGATATTTTCTTTAGTCTGTCTGAGTCTTTCCCCACCGACTCCCGGTTTTCCTACTTCCAGCTTATGATCGCCAAATGTGAATATCATCTGAAAAACTACACTTTAGCCCAGGAGAGGTTCAGGGAGTTCATCCGCCAGTTCCCTCGAAGCAGATTCATACCCACCTGTTATTTTATGCTGGGCAATATTGCATATCTTCAAGGAAGGAGTTTTGAATCCTCTCAAAATTTCATCTATGCTTTTCAATTGGCAAGAACCGAAAAGTTAAAGACCTTAACCAGAAGATCACTGGAACCTTTGTTAGAAAAATGGCTTTCTGAAAATGAGTTGGAGGAGCTTTCCAGGACTAATAAAGATAAAAAACTTGCTCCCCCAATTTTTTTTTGGTCAGGAAAACGGAACTTAGAACGAAAGAATTATGCTGAAGCTTTTGAGGCGTTAAGCTACTATCGAGATAATTTCCCTCACGGAGAAAATATAAAGGAAGTTTATCTCCTCCTGCAGAAACCCTCCTCCTCGCTTACCAAAACCGTGAAGGTGGGGGTGCTGGTCCCTTTAACCGGAGACTTCTCCGTTTATGGAGCCAGCTTATTGAATGGGATCAAGCTGGCTTTGTCCTCTTATCCTCCTGCCCAAAGGATGGTGGAGTTGAAGGTGAAAGATACTAAGGGAGACTATGTGAAAGCTGCACGGCTCTGTCGGGAGCTAATAGAGGAAGATAATGTAGTTTGTGTGATCGGACCTTTAAGGAGTGAATCGGTGGTGGGAGCGGCGATGGTGGCAGAGTATTCGGAGATTCCCTTAATCACCCCCACCGCATCTAAAGAGGGTTTAGCCTCCTTGGGAGATTTTGTGTTTCAGCTCTCTTCTTCTCCCCAGAGCAAAGGGAGGAGTCTGGCAGAATTTGTTATACAAAATCAGAACTTTCAAGATTTTGTTATGCTGATCCCGGAGGACGAACAGCGTGCACTGGAGGCTTTAAGCTTCAAAGAGACTGTGGTGGAATTGGGAGGCAAGATAGTGACGATGGAGTATTATCCTTCGGGGACTCAGAGTTTCTCTCCCTATCTGAGGAAAATAAAAAACATGCTTTTGGGAATTCATTCCTCTTCGCTTCCGGATAAGGAGGATTCGTTCTTTGACCAAGTTCCGGTTTGGCTAGATGGATTTTTCATTTCAGCAGATCAAAACGAAATTTACGATATTCTTTCACAAATCATTAACTTACACATCTACGCCACCATCATCGGAACCCAGGGATGCGGGAATCAACAAGTGTTGGAATTCGCTAAAAATATCGATCGAGAGATAATCTTCACCTCGGATGCCTTTCCACAAAACAATGATCCCCAGAGGCAACAGCTCTCAGAACTTTACATCGATCAGTACAAAAAGGATCCGGATCGAGTCTCTATGCTGGGTTACGACTCTATGCTGCTTTTGCTTTCAATTTTTGAAAATGTCGCCTCGCCGGAAAAGGTAAAGGACGCTCTTTTGAGGACTCTGGATTTTAAAGGAGCCGCAGGAGAGATTCATTTTGATCCACAGGGAGAGAATATTTACATTCCCATCTATAAGTTAGAAAACGGGTGGGTAAGAAGAGTGAGGTGAAAAACTGTTGAAAAATCAAAAGATTTTGGTTATACTTATGATGGAGTTTATATTCGACATAAAACAAGGGGAAGTGAGTTGACTGAGGAGAAAGACAGAAGGGTTGCTCTAAGGGTGATAATAGGCGACAAGGAGCGGGAGGTAACCTTCGACGAGCTATGCCTTTCCAATAACTTGGCTCAAGAGGCTTTAGTGCGTCTTCTGGTCAAAAAGAAGGTACTCAAACCAGAGGAACTGGTTTCCGAGATTGAGCAGGTGAGAAAGGAAAGATATCGATCACCGGGAGATCTTCCTCAGAGCAAGTAAATCAGCCTTTACATGGACAATACGAAAACGTCGGATTGAGTAAGCCTCTATCAAGGTAGCCGCAGGTCAGTTGACTCAAATGAGCTTTAGCCTGCATAACTGGAATCTTTTGATTCCAACAATTTACATCCAAGTGATCGGTTATCATTTTAGAGCTTGATCTTCGAGGTTTACTTAAGTCAACGAGTGATAAAATGAGTGAAGGAACGGTGCTTAAGTGGTCGTCACATCCGGTGAAGAAAAAGATTTTGATCTCGATTTTGGTCATCGTGTTTTTGTTTGTCGTATGGTTGGTGGTATATCTGACCACCTCCAGTCTCTTGCTCACTGTCCTTTCTGTGGTCATCATGCTGGGCTCTCTATCGTCCTTCTTTCTGCCCACCCATTATGAGCTGGATCAAGAAAAGATAAAAATTAGATTTTTCCTTGCCAAACGGGAGAGGGAGTGGAGTGCGTTTCGTTCGTTTTATGTGGACAAAAACGGGGTTTTGCTCTCCCCCTTTGCCAAGCCATCCCGGCTGGAGAACTTCAGGGGGATTTATGTAAGATTTAACCAGAACAAAGATCAGGTGGTAGATTTCGTAAAATCAAACATACAGAGAAAAGAACGCATTTAAGATGACGAAAAAGAGGTGATTTGTTGTGGCTTTCCTCAGGGACATGTTTTCCATGGGTCAGAGGGGAGGAGATAAAAAAGAACTCACCCCTCACCAGGAGGAGATTCTCACCAAGATCGCTCAGAAGGTGGTCTACTGGAAGATGTCGGTTCCAGCCATACTTTTTTTGGAATCGGTCAAACCTTTGAACTATGTAGGCAGTCAGATGATGGCTTTCTTTGAGCCATTCGTTCAGGCCATCGTCTCCTGGAAAGATTATGATGAGGTCAGAAACATGATGGAGGAGAGGGGGACGGTGGAAAGGCTTTTGCAAAGAATCGAACAGCTTGACTCTGAGGCGCAGGAAAAAGAAAAAACACTAAAAAAAGAAAGAAAACTGCAAAGAAAAAAACAGTGGAGTGAAAAAAGCTTAAAGGAGAAGATAAGATATATTCTCATAGGCAGATAAAACCATCTGATGTCAGAAACAAAACAGATTTTACAAAAGATAATTGGGCTATTGTCCAATTTAGAAGCCACATAGATCTCTGTCATAGGAGGAAAAAATGAAGAGAGTCTTTTTAGTGATAGGCGTGTTGATCCTGATGGGGGCGCTGTTTGCGGGATGCAAGGAAAAAAAGGAAGAGGTTCAGATTCCCAAAGAGGAGGTGGCAAAAGAAGAAAAGGCTCTGGCCGGAAAAAAGGTGGTGATGATCATCGCCCCCCAGAACTTCCGGGATGAGGAACTTCTTGAGCCAAAAAGCGTTTTGACAGAAAAAGGAGTAGAGGTTAAAGTAGCCTGTGCATCTCTGGAGACCGCCAAGGGAATGTTAGGCGCTGAAGTCAAACCCGATATGCTGATAAGTGACATAAAGCCAGACCAGTGGGATGCTATCATACTTATAGGCGGCACCGGGGCAAGTATGTATTGGGAAGATATCTCCATCCATTCCATGCTGAACGAGGCGGTAAAACAGAACAAGATTGTGGGTGCCATCTGCATTGCACCGGTGACATTGGCTAATGCGGGAATTTTGTCAGGCAAAAAAGCTACCGTGTTTGGATCAGAGGAAGGAAAACTGAAGGACAAAGGAGCGGAATGCACCGGCAAGGATGTGCAAAGGGATGGAAACATTATCACCGCCAGCGGTCCACCAGCCGCCAAGAATTTTGGGAACGCTATAACACAGGCATTGATGGAGTAAGAGTAAACTCGTCGAATTCATTGTTGCGGGGTGAGGTAAAAAATAAACAAAAGTTGTCGGACAGGCTTCGCTATACTCGACCTACAAAAAACTGAGGTTCTGACACGACGAGGCAAGGAAAAAATTATTATGGGAGCAAAGATAAAAATTGAAAATCCGAAGCATCTTGACGAGAAACTAACCAAAGCAATTGAGTACTTAAAATCGATAGGATGTAAGGAAATCATCCTCTTTGGTTCTTTGTCTGACGGAACATTTGATCGATTTTCAGACATCGATCTGGCTGTATCCGGAGTTTCACCCAGAGCGTATTTTAGAGCAGTCGCTGTTCTATCATCTATCGTTGGGTGGAAGGTGGATCTGGTAGCGATGGATCATATATCCAAAGAGTTGAAACAAAGAATTCGAAAACAGGGAAGAAGACTTTATGCCGCATGAAAAGGTCACAGAGGATATCGAAATTGAGATTAAGAGAATCGAAAAACTCATAGAAAACTATCGACCTCTATTACAAAAGGTAAAAATCCAAAAACCAGATTTTATTGAACTAAGCTCTTTGGCAATGCTGGTGCATTCATTTTACAATGGTTTAGAAAATGTATTCACCCGTATTGCCCGAAAAATCGATGGAGAAATGCCCAAAGGGGAAATGTGGCATACTCAGCTTTTGGAGCAGATGACAAAACCAACTGGAGAGCGTAAACAGATCGTATTAAGTAATAATACATGTAAAGATTTAGAGGAGTATCTTGGATTCAGACACTTTTCTAGACATGCCTATGCATTTGATTTGGAATGGGAACTGATGAAGGAATTGGTCGAAAGAGTGGAGGATGTCAAGGAAAGAACACTGGGTGAAATAAAATCATTTATCTCCAAGATTCGATAATGCAAGAAAGGATGTCGAGCAGGCTTGACCGTGCTCGACCTACACAAAGGAAGGGATTGTTCATGAATCCTCTTTTAAAACGAATTTCGATTGATCCAAACGTCTGTTTTGGCAAACCATGTATCCGTGGCACCCGTATCTGGGTGTCTCTGCTTTTGGATTTTTTGGCTAGCGGAATGACCACAGAAGAGATACTTGCCGAATACCCCCAGCTAACCATCGAGGATATCCATGCGGCAATTGCTTACGGAGCTGAGATGTCCAGGGAGCGCTTCGTTGAAATTCCGCTGGAGTCAGAAAAATGAGGTCCAAGCTCGATGAAAATTTCGGAACTCGAACCCAAAAGCTTTTTCGCCAAACAGGACATGAGGTCAAAACTGTTCGAGATCAGTCATTGCAAGGAGGTTCGGATCAGACTATTTATGAGATATGCTGTAGTGAACAACTCTGCTTGGTTACTTTGGACTTAGATTTCTCAAATGTGATACGATTCCCTCCGGAGAAGACTGGTGGTATTGTGGTAATCCGGGCGCCTAAAAATCCAACGTTAAGTGTTTTGGAACGATTGGTTGGTCAATTTTTAAGAATTCTTTCCCAAGTCTCTATTGATAAACAACTTTGTATCGTTGAAATGGACAGAATTAGAGTGCATCAAACTGGGGCGGGTGAAAATTAAGCGTTGTTGTTAAAATAAACAAAAGATGTCGAGCAGGCTTGGCCATGCTTGACCAACAGATCGTAGGTCCGAAATGTCCCGCCAGAGGCGGGACATTCGGACAGATTAAGAAAGTATCGAATAGGTCTTCGGCCATATTCGACCTACAAACTCCCGCGTAGCAGAGGCTTTATGCCTCTGAGCGGTCCGATGACCGCTACGCGGCTTCGGGATACAATCCCGAAGACCTCTGTTAATCTCAAATAGACAATGTGTCGCAAAACCATGTCGTAAATGTAAGAGAGAAGGAGTAAAATGAAAGACCCAAAACCTGAAAACATCAATGTGATTTTGGCGACCGATTGTGGTAGCACCACCACCAAAGCGATTTTGATTGAAAGGAAGGGGGATGAATATCGATTGATCGTGAGGGGTGAGGCGCCCACCACGGTGGAGGCTCCCTTTGAGGACGTCACCATGGGAGTTTTGAATGCGGTGGGAGAGGTGGAGGAGCTCACCGGAAGAAAGCTTTTGGATGAGAGTGGCAAGATCATTTCACCCGCTAATGACAATGTTGGCACTGATCTCTATATTTCCACCTCCTCAGCCGGTGGGGGTCTGCAGATGATGGTGGCAGGAGTGGTGAGAAGCATGACCGCCGAATCGGCTGAACGTGCCGCTTTGGGAGCCGGCGCCATCGTGATGGACGTGATCGCCTGCAACGACAAGAGGCTTCCCCATGAGCAGATTCAACGGATAAGGCACCTCCGGCCGGACATGATTTTACTCTCCGGCGGAATCGACGGAGGCACCACCACCCACGTGGCGGAGATTGCCGAGCTGATTTCCGCCGCCGATCCAAAACCTCGACTGGGGATCGGCTATAACCTTCCGGTTATCTATGCAGGCAACGTGGATGCCAGAGAGGCTATCAAAGATACTCTGGGCGATAAGGTGGCGCTGGATATTGTGGATAATCTAAGACCAGTGTTGGAGAGGGAGAATCTTCTCCCCGCTCGAGAGAAGATTCATGATTTGTTTATGGAACATGTTATGGTTCAGGCGCCCGGCTACAAAAAGCTTTTGACTTGGACCGATGCTCCCATCATGCCCACGCCCGGTGCGGTGGGACTTTGTATCAAGACCATTGCGGATCAGGAAGGAATCGAGGCGGTAGGTGTAGACATCGGTGGAGCTACTACCGATATCTTCTCCGTATTTCAGGGGGTCTTTAACCGCACAGTCAGTGCCAATCTGGGGATGAGCTATTCTGTCTCCAACGTTTTTGCCGAAGCTGGACTGGAAAACGTGATGCGATGGATGCCCTTCCGTATGGATGAGAGGGATTTGAGAAACAGAATAAAAAACAAGATGATCCGACCTACCACCATCCCCCAACTTATGGAGGAGTTGATCTTCGAACAGGCAACCGCCAAAGAGGCTTTGAGGCTGGCATTCATTCAGCACAAATCCTTTGCTACCGCTCTGAAGGGAATCCAACAGCAGAGAACCATTGGAGATGCCTTTGAGCAGGAGTTGGGGGGACAGACTTTGGTTAACATGATGAGTTTAAACATGCTCATCGGATCCGGAGGGGTGCTCTCTCATGCTCCTCGAAGACAGCAGGCCGCTTTAATGCTGATCGATGGTTTCCTGCCGGAGGGAATAACCCGTCTGGCAGTCGACTCCATCTTCATGATGCCCCAGTTAGGTGTCTTATCCACGGTTCATGCCAAAGCCGCCACTCAGGTGTTTGACAAAGATTGTTTGATTCATCTGGGTACCTGTATCGCACCGGTGGGAGAGTCCAAAGAGGAAAGAGAGGTTTTGGACTATAAATTCATCATGCCGGACGGAAAAAACGAAGAGGGCTCGGTAAAATATGGAGAGATGAGAAGAATACCTCTGGGATTGGACGAAAAGACCGGAATTCCCTTAACTTGCAAGGCGGAATTGGAGCCGCATCGAGGTTTCGATGTAGGAGGGGGAAAGGGAGATAAGGTGGAGACGACCATTCACGGAGGAGTGAACGGAATCATCATCGATTGCCGGGGAAGACCATTGCGCTTGCATACTGATCACAAACTCAGAGTACAAAAACTGAAAGAATGGATGATCGCTCTGGACATCTATCCCCAAGAGGCGTTGGAGAGATTGTGATAAGTCCGCGGTCGACTGTCCGCCGCTTAAAACAAGTTGTGTCAAGAAAAAGTGTAAACTTTGTGATTTTCTTGGATTAAAAACATGAATCTGAAACTTAAAAGCAAACCTGCTCAAAGGGTGATAAATAGAATCATTCGCCGGTATCGACCCAAGAGGATAATCGTCTTTGGCTCCTTCGCCCGGGGAGATATTCATCAAGGCAGTGATCTGGATTTGGTCATCATCAAAAATACCAAGGAGAGGTTTTTGAAAAGAATGGATAGGGTTCTGGATCTATGCGACGGAGAAATTGCAGTTGAGCCCTTGATTTACACCGAGGCTGAATTCGAGAAAATGCTCAAAGAAGGAAACGATTTTTTGGAGACGGTGGTCTCAGAGGGGAAAATAGTTTATGAGAGACAATAACAAAATCGAAGCGCAAAGAGGGGACCCGTTTTGCAGAAAAAATTATCAAGTTGGTCGAAGAAAGGTTTTGAAGATTTGTAAATAACAGGAGAGAGATTATGGGTCATGCATATACACCTGGATTGAAGGTAACTGATAAGATGCTTTTAACCAAGAAAAGAATACTCCCCCTAAAAGGAGACATTCTCAGTAAGGTAAAAGACAAGGTAAGGCCGGATACGGTTGTGGCTCGAACCCTGCTTCCGGGAAACGTTCAGCCGATCAACGTGGCCAACATTTTGGGCATCCCGCCGGAAGACATAATGCATCACATGTTGAAAAAAGAAGGCGAAAAGGTCAAAGACGGAGAGGTTATCGCTAAGAGCAAAAGCTTCTTCGGGCTTTTCTCCTCAGAATGCAAAACCAAAACAGAAGGAAGCGTGGAGAGCATCTCCTCGATCACCGGACAGGTTTTGATCCGGGGAAATCCCATTCCGGTGGAGATCAAGGCCTATCTGGAGGGGGAAGTGGTGGAGGTATATGAAAAAGAGGGGGTGGCGGTCTCCACCTGGGGATCGTTTATTCAAGGTATCTTCGGCATCGGTGGGGAGACGCATGGAGAGATCATGTTGGCGGTAAAGGATAATACCGAGGTGTTGACGGAGAAATTGATCGATAAGGATTGCAAAGATAAAGTAATTGTTGGGGGAAATCTGGTCACTGCAGATGCCATAAAGAAAGCCATAAGACTGGGTGCTAAGGGAATCGTAGTGGGCGGATTCGGCGACAAAGACTTAAGAGATTTCTTAGGATACGATTTGGGGGTAGCCATCACCGGATCAGAGGACTTGGGAATAACCCTGGTGGTCACCGAAGGATTCGGACAGATGAACATGGCAGAGAAGACGTTTTCCCTCTTGAAATCAAAAGAGGGTGAGATGGCTTGCATAAATGGAGCTACTCAGATTCGAGCAGGAGTGATCCGTCCGGAGGTGGTGATTCCCTTCGAAGGGGATGTGCATAAAAAAGAGGAAGCAGAGGAATTTGAGACTGTCGGACTCACCGAGGGCTACCCGGTGCGGGTGATTCGCGAGCCCTATTTTGGACGCTTGGGTAAGGTGAGTGATCTTCCCCCAGCCCTGCAGAAGTTGGAATCGGAATCATCTGCCAGAGTTTTGGAGGTGGAGTTCGCAGACGGAACCAAAGCCATAATTCCCCGGGCTAACGTGGAGATGCTGGAGGAATAGACCGGAAAAATATCCCTTTGTGTTCTGGACCAACATTATACCGAAACTGAGAGCCAGCGCCTAACTTAAGTTAGGTGCTGGCTTTTTTTAATTAAAAAAATCAGGTTCAAGTTAAGAGAAATCCCGATGTCATTAGCTTGGGGAAATTCCAATTCCTAAAGCATCAACAAGCTTGCTATGCCACCTCAGTAGAGGCGAATCTCTCCAAAAATTCTATTGACAAATTAAAAAATTATGGTAGCTTTAAGATTGGAAGAGGCTGAATAAATCAGTTTCTGGGATAATCCTGAAAAAACTAAAAACCCAACAAAATAACTTTTTCTTTCAGGAGGTGAGTTTTATGATTACCAGACGGGTAAAAGTTCTTGCTCCCATTTTTTTGATCCTGTTGCTTCTGGTAGGTGGAACAGTTTGGGGAGGGATGGTTAACAAAGATCGCGACTGGCAAATCATGCAAAAGCGCTTGTGTGAATGCCAATCTTTCCAACAGATACCAGCTCCCGTGGTAAAGGACGGTCTTAAAGATGGTGGAGATTTGATCTGGTGGTTTCAGGGGATCGAAAACGTGGTATGCGTCTCTAAATTCGTGGATGTAGACGGGGATGCTCTTCCTGATGTGCTGGTAGAGACCTACGACGCTGGAGCTCCTCAACAGGATCATTTTTATTGTATCAAAGGGAACAGTCCGGGCTACGGCACGGTTCTCTGGTCCTGCCGCCCTCCCGGAGGACCGAGCAACAGCGGCGGATACGGTGATCAATGCGTCTCCTATACCGAGGATGTAAACGGGGACGGTCATCCCGATGCCCTTCTGGGCACAGCCTGGGGGGGACGAACTGCCTACACCATCGATGGTCAGAATGGAGATGTGGTGTGGTCTTATGATACCTATGACGAGCCTCCATATGAATCAGGGTGGATCTATAGCATTTGTCCCATACGGGATTTGAATGGCGACGGCATAGACGATGTCCTATTTGGGGCAGGATCAGATGCAGACGCCGCTTTCTGCGTGGACGGCACCAATGGCAACCTGATCTGGAAGTTTTCAGCATACGATGCGGTCTTTGCCGTGGCGGAGATTGCGGACGTTAACACAGATGGAAAAAACGATGCCCTAATCGGTGCAGGAGATTCCTATGATGACCGAATCATCTGCGTCTCAGGCGCCAGCACGGGATCAGCCACCGTATTATGGGAGCACAGTTTTGGAGCGTCGGTTCACGACGTTGCCGCCATTGAGGACGTGAACGGAGATGGAGTACAGGACGCATTAGCCGGAGTGTGGAACGGGTATGTATATTGCAGAAGCGGTGCCAACGGAGCGCATATCTGGAGTTATTATGTAGGGTTATATCAGTATGTGATGCGAGTTGTCCCTATCGACGACATTGATGACGATGGCATTCAGGATGTTCTTATCGGTTCATGGTTAAATGCCATAATTTGCGTTTCTGGTGTCAACGGAGCCGAAATTTGTAGCTACACTGTGGGAACATTAAACGGAGGGGACGTGTGGACAGTGGATGCCATTGACGACGTAAATGGTGACGGTTATCCCGAGGCTTTGGGAGGATCATTCGACTATAAAGTGTATTGTGTTGATCTGAGAGCATGTAGCACACTCTGGACCTACTACACCGGAAATCGTGTTTTCACGGTGAGAGGTCTTCCCGATGTAAACGGAGACGGCACACCCGACGCTCTGGCTGGAACCCAGATGCTTGGCAAATCAGGAGGAAAAGCTTATTGCATCTCAGGCGGTATCCCTTTGGACACTGTGCCCCACATTGTTTCTACTACCCCAGCACAGAATGAGTTGAACGTGCCTGTCAACACCGATATATCGGTGACTTTCGATATTGATATGGACCAGACCACTATCAACGACTCCACTTTTGTGGTGAATGCATGGTCTACAGGACTTCACCAGGGCACGATTACCTACAACAGTGGGACTAAAACTGCAATCTTGGATCCAGACAGTAATTTCGCTGTAGGGGAAATCGTAACTGTTGTGCTCACCACCGATATTCAATCATCCTACGGATGTGCTCTGGAAAGCAGTTACGTTTGGTCCTTCACCACCGAAGTCAGCGAGGAAAGCCCCGGTACCTTCGCTCCCGATTCGGTCTACCCAGTCGGTGAAAGCCCTTGGTCAGTTTTTGCGGCTGATCTTGATGATGATGGTTACGAAGAGATCATCACGGCAAATTCCGGTTCCGACAATGTCTCGGTTCTACTCAACAATGGAGACGGCACCTTCGCCTCCGATTCGGTCTATCCAGTCGGTGAGGAACCATGGTCGGTCTTTGCTGCTGATCTTGACGGTGATGGATACTCTGAAATCATAACTGCAAATATGTATGACAACACTGTCTCGGTTTTACTGAACAATGGTGATGGTACCTTTGCTACCCAATCGGTCTATCCGGTGGATGAAGGCCCTGTCTCTGTATTTGCAGCCGATCTTGATGGTGACGGCGACCTGGACATGACAACTGCAAATATGCTTTCTGACAATGTCTCAGTTTTATTGAACAATGGAAATGGCACCTTCGCCCCCCATTCGACATATCCAGTTGGTGATTTGACTATGCCTGTATCAGTCTTTGCTGCTGATGTGGATGGTGATGGTGATCTTGACCTCCAGACCGCTAATTATGGTTCCTACGATGTCGCGGTTCTGCTGAACGACGGGAATGGGACCTTCACGCTCTCTTCGCTCTATCCAGTCGGTGATCTTCCTTTGTCGGTTTTTGCTGCTGATCTTAATGGAGACGGTGATCTTGACCTTGAAACTGCAAATTGTTATTCCGACAGTGTCTCGGTTCTATTGAACAATGGAGATGGCACCTTTGGCACCCACTCAGCCTATCCAGCTGGTGATGGCCCTTGGTCGGTTTTTGCTGTCGATGTTGATGGTGATGAAGACCTCGACTTAGCAACTGCAAGTGAGTTTTCCAGCGACGTCTCAGTTCTTTTGAATGACGGGGATGGTAGTTTCACCCCCCATTCGGTCTATCCAGTCGGTGACGAGCCTTACTCAATCTTTGCTGCTGATCTTGATGGTGACGGTGACCTTGACCTGGCAACTGCAAATCATGGCTCTGATAATGTCTCGGTTCTTTTTAACTGCCTTTACACTGGTGACTGCAACGGGGATAGCGTGGTGAACATTGGTGACGTGGTGTATTTGATAGGCTATCTATACAGAGACGGTCCTGCTCCTGACCCTGAAGAACTCGGGGATGTTAATTGTGACGGAATCGTTGAGTTAGGTGACGTAGTTTACCTGATAAACTATGTCTTCAAAGGTGGTCCACCACCGAAATGTTGTTAGTCCGTAGGTCGGGTTGCGAGCTACCCGACATCCTTGTTTGTCGGGCTGTCCAAATGGACAGCCCGACCTACAGTTTCTGGTGACTGCAATGAGGATGGCGTGATAGACCTTGGGGATGTGGTTCATTTAATAAACTATCTATACAGAGACGGTCCTGCTCCTGACCCTGAAGAACTCGGTGATGTTAATTGTGACGGAATGGTTGAGTTAGGTGACGTAGTTTACCTGATAAACTATGCCTTCAGAGGTGGCCCGCCGCCGAAATGTTGTTAGGTCGGGTTGCGATCCCGCCTTTGGCGGGAGAGCTACCCGACATCCTTGTTTGTCGGGCATCCTTCGGATTCATCCTGAACGGAAGCCCGACCTATCGCTTATATCTCCGCTGAATCTTCCCATTCAGCATATAACTGCTGTTGGGGCGGAGGTTGTACCCTTCAGGGCGAGTCCCCGCCCCTTTTCTACGGTCAGACGACCGCCCCCACCCGTACGGGCGGGCGTCTGAGCGGATGGAGGTGCAACCCCTGTCCGATCTGGGGCTTTTCCCTTTCAAAGGCGTATTCCAATCGTGCTTATTCAAAAAAACGTTTTAGCTTGCCACAGTGAATGACGATATAAAAAAGGGGAGGAGTTCCCTTAAGTCACAGGAGGAAATATGTCTGCTGAGATGATTAAATTATTGCGTAAGACGCCAATCTTTTCAACATTCGATTCTTCCAGCTTGAAGAAGATTTCCGGTTTTTTTAAGGAGAGATCCTATCCTTCCGACGAGGTGTTTTTTCAAGAAGGAACCTTGGGTGATACCCTCTACATTATTAAGGAAGGTGCAATAAAGATTACCCAAACAGCTAAGGATGGGGAGGAGGAAACCAGTCGAGCTTTAAGGAGGGAAGGGGATATTTTTGGAGAATCGGGTTTTCTTGATGAGTCGCCTCGCCCTGCAACTGCTCAAGCAACAAAGACAACCAAGGTTTTGCAACTGTCCAGGTCAGATTTTCTCACTATACTCAATAATCATCCGTTAATCGCCTATCAAATCATCAAAGTTTTAAGCTTACGGCTGAAGCAATCTGATCTGCGGGTAATTGAGGAGCTGAAAGAGAAAAATGAACAGCTTCAGCAGGCAAACCGTGAGTTGCAGAAGACGGCTGAAACGGTAAAAAATCAAGAGCGGTCAGATGAATCCTCAGGAACCGCAGGAGGGGAGGAGAGATTTTCGGATCGGCTACTCTCTTTTGTTCCTTATCCGGTGATTTTCACAGGCGAGGATGATCTCATCTCCTTTTTCAACAAAGCGGCGGAGAAGGAGTTCGGCTACAAAAGCGAAGAGATAATGGGGAAGCCAGTTAAGATATTGTGGAATGAAGCTTTCTGGTCTCAGTTTTCTCCGGCCATTCAAAAAGAGTTGCAGGAGAGAAGCGTGTGGGAGGGGGAAATTGTAGCTAAGAAAAAGAATGGAGAACA
>JAGMBK010000018.1 GCA_023129805.1 Candidatus Zixiibacteriota bacterium
ATCTGCCCAGATTGGAAAAAAACCACACCTTGAAAAGCTTGAGGTAAGAGACCGACGAACCGGTGTGGCGAAGCATCCTTCCCCAAATTTTGACCAGCCAGAAAAGCGCCATGATCTGAAGCACAAAGGAGATGATCAAAAGAGGATAGTCAAACTGCCAATCAAAATCCTTCACCTGATTCCAGTTAGAAACCAAGCTCTTAATAAGAAAATAGAATATCAAAAGGATTAAAATTACTTGGGCGGATTTGATGAGGACCTTTTTAATCTTCATGTTAAGAGTTCCAAATATTTCGCTTGAATTGTTTCTGGTGAAAACTTCTCCAACGCGCTCCTAAAACCAGCCTCGGCCAAATCCCCCGCCAGCTTTTCATCAGCCAATATTCTCTCCATGGCGGAAGCCAAACTGAGGTGATCTCCTGGGGGAACCAAGAGCCCAGTCACCTCGTCTTCGATTATATCCGGGATTCCTCCTGATTTTGTTCCGATTATCGGCCTTTTGCACAACTGGGCTTCCACCAGAACCAACCCAAAACCTTCCTCTAAGGAGGAAAGAACACAGAGATAGCTTTCAGCATAAAGAAGATTCAACTCTCTCTGCGGCATTATGTCAAGCAAAAAAACCCTATCTTCCAAATTCAAGGTTAGTATCTGTTGTTGAAGGAAATTTTTTAAAGGTCCCTCTCCAACAATCTTAGCCTGAAAACCAATTCCCTTCTCCTTGAGTATCTTACATGCTTTAAGGAAAAAATTAAGTCCTTTCTGGGGGGTGAAACGAGCCACACAGAGGATCAGCTTGACTGCTTCAGCTTTGAGGGGGGTGGGTGTAAAAGTTTCCGGAATGACCGGCATGGGGATCACCTTCACCTTATCTTTTGCCAATTTGATGCTTTTGTTCAATTTCTCCTTTAAAAAGCTGGAGACGGTGGTGACATATTTAGCCCGGCCAAAGACCAACCCGGCCAACCGTGATGGCAAGCCTGTTTTTTCCAGTATGCGAATATCTGTTCCGTGTGAGGTGACCATCAAAGGCTCTTGACTCAAAAGGGAGACTGAATATCCTATCAATCCCCCGGGAATCCACCACTGAGCCCAGATCAAGTCGATCTTTTCCTTTAGCGAAAGAGTCAAGGCTTTAACAAAGAAAGAGACAAGAAAAGATAAGAATAGAAATTTATTTATCCAGCTTCGGGCGACCAGCTCGTGCATGTTACCTATGTAAGCCAAGCTTTCCTTTCCAGCCGGGGCATATCTGAAACGATATACCGCCACATCATCCATCATCTCAAACCTCTTTAAACCTTTTTGATGAGGCGCCAAAACGAAAACCTTATGCCCACATCGTACCAGACCTTTAGCTAAGATATGCACGAAAAGACCAGCATGGTCTCCCGGGAAGCGGATGTAATTATGAGTCAAAATCAGAATCTTAAGTCCAGATGCGTATGTACTCATACGAGTTTGCTTGGGTATGACACTTTTTATCTTTTCAGCTCAGGGCTTGCCCTGCACCATACGGTACAGGGCTTGCCACCTTAGGGGAGGTCGATAGAGACACTTTAAAGCGTCAGGTTCCTTCTCTTTTTTGTTCTCCCGGCTTTTCTCCTTTGTTGGGAAAAGATCGCTTTCTGTCGAATTTTGGGTGGTGATTGAATCTGGGTCCATGTTTAGTGGATATCTGTCGGATGAGAGTTCTCATTTCATCTTTTACGCTGACTATGGCTTCTGCTAAGAATCCCAACACAAAAAAGGATAAGCCGGACAAGACCAAAAGGATCACCAGATACAGAAGTGGCCTCAAGCCTTCACTTTTTGCAATTCTTAAATAAACTGCCACTCCTCCGGTCAAAATACCAAGAAAGATTAAGACCAGTCCCAAAGAACCAAACAGGAGCAGAGGTTTTTTCATGAAGGAGAGTTGGAATTTTACCGAGAGGAGGTCTAAAAATCCTATGGGGACCCTCCAGACTCCGAACTTCGATTGGCCGAACCTTCGGGGATATAAATTGACTTTTACCTCTCCAATTTTATACCCCTTTTCCGCCGCCATCACCACCATATATCTGTGCCAGTCCTTGCGCAGGGGCACCTCATCTGCTACCTCCCGCCGGAACGCCTTGACCGAGTTCAGATCGTGAACCTTGATCCTGAATATGGTTCGAGAGAGAAGGTTATAAGTAAAGGAGACCAACCTCTTTAAACCGTATGAGCCCTGTTTCCATCCGCATACAACATCATATCCGTTATCTATCTTTTCAATAAGCTTGGGGATGTCCTGGGGGAGATATTGTAAGTCGGCTGGCCAGAAAACGAAGATTTCTCCACGAGCCCTTGAGAATCCGGTCATCAGAGCCTGGGTCAAGCCCTGGTTTCTTCTATGAGTCATCACCCGCAGGAAGCGATATTTTTCCTGGCACTCCTTGGCTTTGAGGGAGGTGCCATCGGTGGAACCATCATCCACCAGGATCACCTCACCATTCATCCCGGTGCGGGAAAACATCCTGGAGAACTCCTCCATTAAGGGAGCGATATTCTCCGCCTCATTATAAGCTGGAACCATCACTGAAACCTTGATATTTCCATTCGTGTTTCGCATGTTTTCAGTACTCTTTTATCCTTTGCAGTTCCACTGCAAGGTTGGTGTTTTGGGGAAAAAGCTTTATGGCTTTCTCCCACTGGTCAATTGCCAAAAGTCTATAATTATCTTCACCGGTTTGATTCATCAAGTTAAGATAAACCAAGCCCAACTGCTGGCAAATCGAAAAATCAGTGGGGTTGAATTTAGCCGCCTGCTCCAAAGAAAGTGCCGCTTTCTCAAACTCTTTCATCTCGTAATAGATCTCTGCCAACGTCCGGTATACGCTGAAGTTCTCAGGAGAGCGCGAAACAAATTCCTCTAATAAAACCAAAGCAGAATCCGTCTCCCCCACCTCCATCAACATTTTTGCTTTCTCAAAATCTGAGAGGGGATATTTTTCTGTCTCTGGATTGCCGGTCCATTCCCCTATTCTGTAGATATCGACCGGAATGTTCCTCAGCCAATAGGTGGTCACGATTTTAGCCTCTCTCATCACTTCAGAATAATCCTTAAAAGCCCGATCCCGGTTTCCTCCTCTTTCCAAAGCCAGATGAGTGATGGGATAGGTGTGGAAAAGTTTCGGATCGGGTTGGGTGACCCCAAACATATGAATTACATTCTTGAGCTTATTATCCCATACCAAAGCTGGTCCATAAGGACCTGAGACCACGGCTTCTTTGCTTAGAATCTTTCCCAAATCCACAGATGATCGGTTCAAAGAATATGTGGGAGAGGAAGCCCAACTTAAATACTGCCAACCGTTTACCACCAGCGAAATTAGAATCAAGACAAGCATTATCAAAAACCTGTGACCCAAGCTGAGTAATTTGAACTCTTTTGGCTTGCTCTCTTTGGCCACTTTTCTGGATCTGGCAAATCGCCAGTAATACAGAACTCCGCAAAATAAAGTGATGATAAAAGAGATACCCAGAGAGGAGCTCAACTGAATCTGTTTTAGGCTTAATATGTGATAAGTGGTGATCACATAGTTGACAAAAAAGGTGACGCCGATAACAAAGACGACCCAGAACAAAATTCCAAGCGAGGAGTTTCTTTTTGAACCAAAAGAAGAGAGAAAGGAATCCAACCATAATCCAGCCAGAGCGCACATGGGAGGAATTAGATACAGCTGGTAGCGTAATGGTCGATAGTTTAGTGACATCAAAAGAAAGAAAGCTACTAAAAACCAGAAGACAAGCAAAAACTTAGCCTTGGACCGATGATCTCTGTTCTCAATCAACTTCTTAATTGAAGGATTTCTTGAGAAAAACAAAAGCAGACCCAGAAACGACAAGAGGAACACCACCGGCATGCGATAAAAAAGATCGGTTCCAAAGGTGAACAAAGACGAAACGAATCCCGAAATCGACTGAAGAGCTTTCGGGAAACCATAAAGTCCAAATGCCTGTTCACCGAAGTAACCTGCCACCTCTTTTTTGGCAGGTAGATAGGCAAAAAATAACCAGAAGAGTAAAACCAGAAGGAAGCCGGAGCCAAAAAAGATTAAAGGTTTAAAATTCATCTTCCGCTTGGATGAAGAGAAATGCTCAAAAATCCATAAAAGCAACACCCCCAGGCAAGCCGGGAGGATGAATGCGGCCATGGTCTTTCCAAAGAAGATTCCTGCGGCAAAACAGATGCCCGAGGGGATCAAAAGTAGATTTCTCTTGTCCGCAGGATCCATAGGAAAAGATGAAACCATAAAATAAAATCCTAAGACCAGAAGAAACAGAGCCGAGATTTCCAAAAATGGATTACGCCCATACATGATGAAGACAAAGTTTATGCCCAGAAAGAACAAAGATAGGTATGCTGCCCTTTTGCTGAAGATTTTCTTAAGAGTAAGAAACAAAAACACCATGGTCAAAAGATTTAAGATCACCGCCACCAGATTGGCTTGAAATCTGCCCGTGCCGAAGACTGAAAAGACCAGATAAGATACTGCCGTGGAGAATGATTTTAAGAAGAAGATGAAACGATTATGTCCAAACAGATCCCAACTGCCCCATAATACGTTATTCCGTGCAAAATAGGTATATTGAGGCGGATCGGTGGCCACATCCTGGCTCCAGGAGATGTGCGGAGGATCAGCGCTTAAGAAAAGCACGCCGCCGACAAAAGCCAGCCCAATGATAAAACAGAAGAGTAAAATCTCAAAAGCCCTGGAGGAGAAGAAGGGGTTTTTGAAAAATTCCGTTAAGGCAGATTTCTTATCAACCGGAACCTGAGGCTTTGCCGCCTTCTTTTTTTTCTTTTTGCTTTGCGATTTCATGTTCCTCAATTTTGGTCCATCCTGTGCCCGCCAAGTTCGTATGAATGCATACGCATCCCCTGACCTGGTCCCGCATTTTGCGGGATCGGGTCGGGGGACCCGACAGGCACAGAACATTCTGATGAGGTATGTTTTGCCGAATTCAACAGTTGACCTCTGATGCGACGAGTTTTCACTTTCTAACTCTCAGCAAAAGATAGAACAGAGGCTTGATAATGGGCCACCAGTCCAAAAACGGCTTGATCTTGGAATATTTTTTTTTCGAGGGGTAAATCTTTGAGACCGGTACTTCCCCAAATTTGTATTTCAGCTTGAGGACCCAGAAATGAATATAATATTCCAGCTCATAGGTGGAAAGCCACTTTTGCCAGATATTTATCTTAGGGTCATCGAACAGAGAAACCTTGTAAGCCCGGAACCCATTGGTCACGTCGCTCAGCCTTCTTCGCAAGAGCATAGACCACAAAAAGGTGAAAGCCTTTATCCCCGCTTTTCGGGCTAAAGGAAGATTTCCCGCCTCCCCTCCCTCCAAATATCTGGACCCCTGGACGTAATCGTAATCCTCCTTGAGGATGGGTTTGAGCAGAAGGGGTATCTCTTTCGGGTCATCCTTTCCGTTTCCCGCCATCAGCGCCACCAGCTGAAAGTCATTTTTTCGGGCGTAACCGATTCCGTCTCTGATACAACTTCCCACACCCTGTCTTTTTGGGTGGTGAATGATCTCCACTTCAAAACCTTTTAACACCTCCGGGGTGTTGTCGGTGGAACCATCGTTTACTACTAAAACCTTGTCAATCTCCACCCCTCTGATTCTCTCCAGAACAGTTTTGATCCTGTTTTCCTCATTATACACCGGAATAATCACCAGGGTTTTAAAACTTTCTTCTCCCAACCCTAAACTCCAGAATGAAAGCTGAAATCTATCAAAAATTAATCGCCGTTAGTGCAGAAAGACAAATCTTTTGGGTCTTTTTGAAAAACTTAAATCTTGAGGCGGTCCGATTTTGGATCCTGTGGAGATAAAATTCCCGCCTCCATGCACGACTATCTTCTATCAATCATATGTGAGGGCATCCAACCCTACTTGAAGTTTTTAATTTCTTCAATTGCCCTGTGAAGCTGAAGCTTTACACTCCAAGAAGATTTTCCTGTAGGCCGGGTTGCGACCGTAGGGAACTACCCGACACATTTCATTACAGGGTAAGTTTTATCATTCCCCATAGAACTCTTTGATACAATCTGTGGTATACTTTATCTGCTCCTCAGTCAGCTCAGCAAACATGGGAAGCGACAGAATCTCATCCATGCATCCCTCGGTCACCGGAAAGCTTCTCTTTTTATATCCTAAGAAGCGGTAGGCATTTTGGAGATGTATGGGTATGGGATAATGGATGTTAGTAAATATGCCCTTTTGCTTGAGGAAATCGATCAACTTTTCCCTGTCCTTTACCCTCACACAGAAGACATGATAAACATGCTTGGCATAGGGCATCTCTTCTGACACCTTCAGGCTGGTTTTAGCGAGATATTTTCTGTAAAGGTCGGCATTTTTTCTTCTTCCATCGTTCCACTTGTCCAGATGATTCAACTTGACCGAGAGGACCGCACCCTGAATACCCTCCAGTCGACAATTGTTGCCGATGAACTCATGATAAAACTTTTTGGAGGAGCCATGATCCCTTAACATCTTGACTTTTTGCGCTATCTCGTCTGAGTTGGTGGTAACCGCCCCTCCCTCTCCATATGCTCCCAGATTTTTCCCGGGATAGAAGCTGAAACATCCCACCATTGCCAAGCTTCCGGTCTTTTTCCCCTTATATAAAGCCCCGTGTGCTTGAGCGGCATCCTCGACGACCGGTATCCCTTTCTTTACGGCTATCTGAAGTATGGGATCCATATCTGCCGGCTGTCCATAAAGATGTACTGGGATTATAGCTTTTGTTTTTCCGGTTATAGCCTTTTCCAGTTTGATGGGATCTAAATTGTAGCTTTTATCTTCCATATCCACAAATACCGGGGTTGCTCCCGCAAAGGATATCGCCTCCGCCGTGGCTATGAACGTGTTAGGCGTGGTGATTACCTCGTCTCCTTCCCCGATTTCCAGAGCTTTCATTGCCATAATCAGAGCAGAGGTGCCGGAATTGATTCCAATGCAGTGTTTTGTCTCACAATAGCTGGCAAAATTCTTTTCGAAATCTGCCACAGCCTTACCCAGAACGAAAGCCGTATTGGAGATGACGTCACCAATGGCGGTGTCAATCTCTGGCTTAATGGTTTGATATTGAGCTTTTAAATCAACAAAGTTTACTTGCATCAAATCCTCCTTCAAGTTTTTACATCAATTCCCGATAAAAATAACATGTGAGGCGGAAAAGTCAAGCGGTAAGTCCGATTTTTCCATGTTTGGGTTGCGCCAGATCACTGTTTGAAGTGAGAGGGGGTGGTTCTTGCCTTCACAACTGCTTTTTGCCATAGTTAGCAGTCTTTTTAGCCACGGCCAACTACACCTTGATTCTAAAACAATTCACAAAGAGGCCTCTGAAAAACCACCGGGAGAGAACAATACGGGGTGTTCACCTTTAGGTGAACCATATAAAGGCTCGTTGTCTTTCGAGAAATTTCAGGTCCCGCCAGAGGCGGGATACTCCAGCAAAACCTCTCCTCATTTTGGCTGCGTCGGGATATTGTTATCCCGATGCAAAGTCTGAGTCCACCAAAGGAGCGCATCGGGACTACAAAGTCCCGATGCAACCAAAGATGCATTAATCTATGGTAGAATATTATTGCAAACTCCATAAGGCGAACACTCCATATTCTCCTTTCAAAGTAGTTTTTCAGGGCTCTCACAAAATTTACTTGCTGGCTTCGAGGTCAAAAAGCCGTTGACTTTTGGGGCAGATGGGATATATTAAAAATATGAAACATGATGCCGTCTGTTTGTGCTCATACCTGCCATAATAGTCTCAGAGGATGAGAAGCTGTCCGGACAGGATACGGCGTCCAGCGCAATTAAAGGAGCTATGTAAAGTGTGTCCTCTACGCTCAAAACAAAAAAGGAAAGGATACTTAAGGTGATAGAAAAAGAAAGAATAATGCAGGTTATCTTCGGCGCCATGGAAGACGTGAATTCACAATTACCGCCGGAGCAACAACTGGAAACATCAAAAGATACCATTCTATTTGGCAAATCCGGTAAATTGGACTCGTTAGCCTTAGTCACTCTTATCGTGGCAATAGAAGAAAAAATTGAGGAGGAGCTTGAGGCGAGGGTTACGCTGGCTGACGAACGTGCGGTTTCGCAAAGAAAGAGTCCGTTCAAAACAGTGGAAACCCTTACAGATTATATTACTTCGCTCCTGAAGGAAGAAAGTAATGTCTAAACAACATGTAATGCTGATCACCGGTACGGGGAAGGGTATCGGCAAATACCTGGCTGAACATTACGCTGGCAAAGGGTTTAAGGTTATTGGCTGTGACATAAAGCCAGCGGACTATACGTTGGAAAACTACCATCATTTTTGTCTTGACGTTTCGGATGAGACCAAAGTAAAAGAGATGCTTGCGACGATTCGTAAGACCCACGGGCAATTGGATGTTCTGATTAACAACGCAGGAATTGCATCCATGAATCATTTTCTCCTAACGCCTCTACGAACGGTAAGAGACGTCTTAAACACTAACGTAGTTGGTACATTCCTATTGTGTCGTGAGGCCTCAAAGTTGATGCAAAAGAATCACTATGGCAGGATAGTCAATTTTTCGACAATAGCGGTGCCGTTGAAACTGGAAGGAGAAGCGGTCTATGTTGCCTCCAAAGCTGCCATCGTATATCTTACACAAGTCCTTGCCAAAGAACTTGGTGAATTCGGCATTACGGTTAATACCATCGGTCCGGCGCCGGTAAAAACGGATTTAATCCGTTCAGTTCCGCAGGAGAAAATTGATAATCTTATTCGCCGTCAAGCTATCCATCGTTTTGGCGAATTCAGAGACGTCTCCAATGTCATTGATTTTTTCATCAGACCGGAAAGCGATTTTGTTACCGGACAGGTTATCTATTTGGGAGGTCTTAGCTAAGCGGGAGTAGATAAATGAGCGGAATATTTTTTTCCTCCGTTTTGAAAAAAGAATATCTTAGCCACCTCGAATCTTTAATGTTTTTCAATCCACAGCAGGGGACAAAGATGTCCGGCATTATGGAATCCATTGAGAGATTCGGTAATCCAAAAACGGTTATCGAAGGAGACTTCATACGCATAAAGACCGAAACGCTTCAGAATGTGCAAGCCTTATTTGCGTTTGATCGGAAGGATAAAGATCTCGAGTTAGTAGGTGTTGTGGTTTATGTTCGCACCGATCCGGAGACCATGGTTATTCTACACGTTGCGGTTGAAAACAACTATTCAGTGCGCGGAAGTTTTTCTGATGACATGTTAGTTATGAAGCTGATCGCAAAAGTGCGTGAGGCTGCGCGCCAGATAAAAGGCGTGCGGCAGATAACCATTTTCTACGAGAGGGGTGTTCAACGCAACATCCCTGTTTAAAACCAAATTGGGGAGATTTACAGATGTTTATAGATTTTATGTTAAAGGTGTTTGACGAAAACAAAGACAGAGATGCTGTGGTCTGGAAAGACAAAAGCTATAGCTACCAATGGCTGGTGGACCAGATCCATGAAAATCAAGCAGAAATCAAATCCCAAAATATAAAACCCGGTGCGGTTACAATTATAGAAGCGGATTTTTCGCCCAGCTCTATCGCTCTTTTTATTGCTCTCTTGGGAAATGGCTCAGTTGTCGTTCCCATCACCGAGTCTGTGGGAGCACAGAGGACTGAGTTTATCCAGATTGCTCAGGGTGAAGTGATCTTTAACATAGACCGAGAGGATCATGTTACAATCAGGCGCCTACCCCACACGGCAAACCACCAGTTTTACCAGACATTGAGGAAAAACGGTCATCCGGGATTAGTTTTATTTTCTTCCGGGTCAACCGGAAAGAGCAAGGCATCAGTTCATGATATGACCGACCTGCTGGAAAAATTCAAGATACCAAGGCATAGCCGCAGGGCAATAACGTTTTTGTTGTATGACCACATTGGCGGCGTGAATACCATGCTCTATACTCTGTCGAACGGGGGCTGCATAATAACCGTTCAAGACAGAAGTCCGGATGGCGTGCTCGGGGCTGTTGAAAAACACAAGGCTGAACTTTTGCCCACTTCCCCCACTTTCATCAACCTTATCCTTTTGAGTGAGGCTTATAAAAGACACGATATCAGCACACTGAAAACCGTGACGTATGGAACCGAGCCCATGCCAGAGAGCACACTGAAACGATTTCACCAGTTATTCCCTCACATACGATTGCAGCAGACTTATGGTCTTTCGGAGGTGGGGATACTCCGTTCGAAATCCAAAAGCTCCGACTCCCTATGGGTAAAGGTCGGCGGCGAGGGATTTCAGACCCGGGTGGTTAATGGTATTTTGCAAATCAAGGCCCGTTCGTCCATGTTGGGTTATCTGAACGCCCCCAGCCCCTTTGCAAAAGACGGTTGGTTTGATACGGGAGATTATGTTGAAGTTGACGGAGAATATATCAAGATATTGGGAAGGAAATCAGAGATAATCAACGTGGGCGGAGAAAAAGTTTATCCGGCTGAGGTTGAAAGCGTCGTTCGAGAACTGGACGGTGTTTCAGATGTGACCGTCTACGGAGAGAAAAACCCAATAACCGGACAGATCGTCTGTGCCAAAATCACCCCGTCAAAAGAGGTGGACCACAAGAAGTTTGTAGCAGAACTGAAGAAGCACTGCCGGAAGAGGTTGCAGAACTACAAGGTGCCGGTAAAAGTGGCCTTCTCTGAAGAGAAGCAGTATAGCGACAGGTTTAAGAAGGTGAGGCCAAGATGAGTTTCACTCAAAGTATTTCAAAGAAGGCAAAGATAGGGAAAAATGTAGAGATAGGGCTATTCACTATAATCGGCGATAATGTTATAATCGGAGACAACACGGTCATTGAAAGTCACTGTGTTATAGGCTATCCCACCAAACTTGCTAAGGGCAAACCCCTTGTCATAGGCGAAAATTCTCACATTCGAAGTCACAGTGTTTTCTACGAAGGTTCTACTTTCGGTCCCCGGCTTACGACCGGGCATTCCGTGTTTGTTCGAGAGAACACCGCTGCCGGAAAAGGGCTTCAGATAGGAACCCAGTCTGATATTCAGGGAGATTGTAGGTTCGGAGACTGGGTTAAAATGCACTCAGATGTCCACATTGCAAAGGAATCGATAATAGATGATTTTGTCTGGTTGTTTCCACGAACGCAATTTACCAATGATCCATTCCCGCCATCCAATATATGTGAGGGCATTCACATCAAAGATATGGCTGTTATATCCACGGAAAGTCTTCTTCTGCCAGGCATCACCATCGGGAAAGGGAGTTTCGTTGGCGCGGGCAGTATTGTCAGAACCGATGTTCCAGACATCCATTGCGTTTCAGGCGACCCGGCCAGAATCTTTGCTACATTGGATAGCTTTATCAATTTCAAACATGGGATTGCTCATCCGTGGCCAAAGCACTTCCGAAGGGGCTATCCTGAGGAAAGTTTCGCAAGGATGGATGAGATAGTCGAGGAAATCAATAGACTTATCGAAGAACGCAGAAAGGCAAAACGCAAAGGTAACAAAACTTAGCCATATGCCACACAGAGAGAAGGATTATCTCATCGGAGATGATATTTTTGTGAGAACTTGATAATCTTTGGTTAATGATCCTGCTAGGAAATATCACCGGCTCTTTGAGGAAAGGTTGTTTTTTTAACGGCTGAATTCTGTCTAAAGAATTCAGCCGTACCTTTTTAAAAATATTCTTTTCGGTTCATTCCGGTCTGCGATTTATATCTTGACTAGCTTCCCCTTATTTTTCATAGACTCAGTCGAAGCCTGCAAGAGCTTAACCACCTTCAACCCGGACTCTGCATCTGTTAAAGACTTTCTGTTTTCATTGATAGAATCGATAAACTCCTTGCTCACCAGCTTCAATGCTTCGGTGGAATCCAACCTTGGAGCCAGCATATCCCCGGTGCGATACTGAACCAACATCTCATATACGTCTTCTTTTTTTTCAGAGTAGCTCACTCCCTTATCGTAGATTTTTATCTTTTCGCTGGGCTCCATGTCATCATATACGATCATCTTCTTAGTACCCCCGATAAGGGTGGTCCTAACCTTAACCGGAGCCAGCCAGTTGACATGTAGGTGGCCCAATAGATTCCCAGGATATTGTACCGTAACATAGGCGATATTCTCCAGATCACCGAGATGACTCACTCCTACCGCTGAGACCATCTCCGGGTCCTTCTGTAAAAGATAATCCATGATGGAGAAATCGTGCGGAGCCAGATCCCAGATCACGTTTACGTCATGCTGGAACAACCCCAGATTCACCCGCACGGAGTCGAAATAGTAGATGTCTCCCAGCTCACCTTTTTGTATCATCTCTTTCATCTTTCTCACCGCTCCGGTGTAAAGAAAGGTATGGTCCACCATCAAGGTTTTCTTTTTCTTCTCCGCTAAATCAATCAGCTTTTCCGACTCCTCCACAGTGGCGGTCATAGGTTTTTCTAAAAGGACATGTTTGTCATTTTCCAAAGCCTCCTGGGCTAATGGAAAATGACTGGAAACCGGCGTGCAGATAACCACGGCGTCAATGTCTGGATCCTTCATCAGATCTTTGGGGTCAGTGGTGGTCTTAACAGACGGATAGCTGGTTTCCACCAGAGCCAATCTATCCTTGCTCAGATCGCACACACAAGCCACCTTGGCATCCTTATTAGCATAGAAATTGCGAACCATATTTGGTCCCCAGTAACCATAACCGATAACTCCTACATTAATCATTTCTACCTCGGAAGTTTAGAATGTTAATAGCTCAATAAACACACTTGAAATTAAACGGAAAAGGCTGAAAAGTCAACAGCTTTCAATGTCCTATTCAATCTCAAGCAAATAAATCATAATTTGTAAGTAACTCCTTGCTGAAGGTCACCTTGGCTTTGGTGCTTTCCTTAAGCGGATCTGCATCAAACCCTTCTTCTTTCAAATACCTCCCAAACTCCGCAAAACCGTGCACGGTGTAGATTTTTTGGGGTTGAGCTTTCTTTACATATTGGATGAGTTCTGAAAAATCCGCATGATCGGACAGCGGGATAGCCTCATCCACCCCGTAGTAATGTTTGGCTCCCGGATTCATAGCCCAACCGGTCAATATGGCTAATCTCCTTCGTGGTATGTTTTCAATCATCCGAGATTTCTTCACCCAGGGGGGTGCGATCAACACGCTGCCTTCTAGATTGCCAGCTTGATAATGCTTGTAATTTTTGAATCTTACCCCAAACTCCTCATACATCTTAGCTATGTTATAGATCGTCCCGTGCACGGAAAGCTTAAAGCCTCGGTTGGACAGAATCTTCATAGCCTCTTGCGCTTTGCCCAGAGAATAAGCTAAAAAGATTGGTGTTTTTCCTTTTGTCTGAGCATGCTCCACAAACTCCACCATCTGCGCCTGGATCTCCCTGGGATGAGGAAACTTATATTGGGGAAGCCCGAAGGTGGACTCCATGATGAGAATATCACATTTTTTAATTTCAGCTTTTTGTGCGGTTAAGCTTTTTCTCAGTTTGAAATCTCCTGTGTAGACTATCCTTGTTCTGTCTTTCTCTATCAGAATCTGGGCTCCTCCTAAGATGTGACCTGAGGGGAAAAGCTCCACCGTTACCCCTTTTAATCTTTTGGGACGGTTGTATTCTAAGATGTTGAATTTTGCCTTTCCGAAGCGGTGCTCATAGAATTTGGCGGTTTCCTTGGTGACAAGAATTTCGGTATGTCTGACTGCATGATCGGTGTGGGCGTGAGAAACAAAGGATAAGTCAACTTTTCTTCGGGCATCCAGCCACAACCCGGTGCCTTCTATGTGGATTCCATTTTCAAACTCAATTATCAAAGTTAAATCTCAAGATTATTTTTGTTCGATATTTTGGCACAGGATAAATTCCTATGCCTATTAGTGAGGGTTATTTGCCAACCATTGGGGAGGGCATTGGACCCTCCCGGTGAATTCTCTACCAATTCTTTCGCTATGTACTTAATGTATCTGCAGTGATTTCAAAAGAGGTGACACGCTTTCTTTGCAGCTTGTCACCTCCGCTTAAATGCGAACCGGTTATGATTTTTCAGCCTAAATACAGCTTTTAGTTTCAACTGAGCTTATGCCCGATTCTCCTCAAGAATTGTTTTCTCTCCTTGACCTCATCCTCGGTTTCCACCCTCTTGGGAACGTAACCATCCACCACTCCCACGATCCCCCTTCCTTGTTGGGTTTCAGCTATTATCAATTGTAAGGGGTTAGCGGTAGCACAGAAGATTCCACACACCTCCGGACAATTCTTGATGGCATTCAGCACATTGATGGGATAGGCGCCTTTGATATAGATTATAAATGTGTGACCTGCCCCGATGTCAAAGGCGCTCTGAGCGGCTAATTTTTTCAGCTCAACGTCGTTTCCTTCCGATCTTACCAGACACGGTCCGGAAGCCTCGCAGAAAGCCAGACCAAATCTTATCCCCGGCACAGACCCAACCAATATCTCATGTAAATCCTCTGCTGTTTTGATAAAATGGGTTTGTCCCACGATCACATTGGTCTTTTCCGGTATGTGCACCTTGTAAACTCTGAATTCCATATTCCCCTCCTTCTTTTAGAAGAAAAAATCTTATAGTTAAGCTTTCCACCTCATTCTTGATTTCTTTCCGCCATCCAGGCAAGTACGATTTGATGGTTGAAAATTCAAAAAACTCTAAACCATTAATTTAAAAGCTGAAGAGCAAAAAGCAAGGAAATAAATCGTAGACCTCTGGAAGAAGCCCTGCTCCCCGTGGGATGTTATCATCCCACGGAATGAGGTTGAAAATCCCGCCGAAGGCGGTGATTGGAAATCCCGTCAACGGCGGGATGGATGATAACATCCACCCGGAGCAGGGTGGGGTGGTTATCCGAAGGACCACCCGACACTGGAGTGTCAAGCTTTAGCTTGACCTAAAACTTCTTGAAAGACAACGAACTTTTACAAGGTTCACCTAAAGGTGAACACTCCATATTCTCCTATCAAAGTAGTTTTTCAAAAGACCTCGAAGAAAATAATTGACTTTAAGGAGTGAATCACGTAAAATGAACAAAAGGACAGCAGATCGAGAAAGCAAAAAGCTGGTTGGTTTTGAGTATGCCGCCAACTAAGGAGGCTTAAAATGGCTGAAACAAAAACTTGCTTTGTTATTGCGCCAATTGGAGACCCGGAATCAGATACAAGGAAACGCTCTGATCAAATCTTAAAGTATCTTATAACGCCGGCTGCAAGTGAATGTGGATATGATGCAATTCGTGCAGATCAGATTTCAGAGCCGGGCATGATAACCAGTCAAGTAATACAGCGTATAGTAGACGATCCCCTCGTCATCGCCGATTTGACGGGCCGAAATCCCAATGTGTTTTATGAACTCGCGATCAGGCATGCACTCAGGAAGCCTCTCGTTCAGATTATCAAGAAGGGTGAGCCAATCCCGTTCGATGTTGCCGGAACTAGGACAGTCCAGGTAGACCATCATGATCTAGAGAGTGTGGAGGCAGCGAAAAAGGAAATTGTCAAGCAGATCAAAGCCGTAGAGAAGGACACCTCAGAGATTGACACACCAATTTCGGTAGCTCTTGACTTGCAGATGTTGAGGCAGAGCGAGAATCCGGAACAGCGATCTCTTGCAGACTTAGTTGCAGCAATTTCTGATTTACGGACAGGAATTCAGGCAATTGAAATAAGAATACACGACATGGGATCACTGGTTCCCTTGGCATCCGTTGAACATCTCAATCGCATATACGCAACGCTCGAAGAGCTTCGTAATTCAAATTCCCGAATTTTGCGCAGTGTATTGGGCGAGGAAGAGTACAATCGGGAGAAACTTCGGAAGGCATTGGTTGGTTTAAATTTAAAGAAGGAGCGAGACGCTAAGGGGAAGTCGTCAGGTTGAATTGTCCGAAGGACTACCCGACACTTATGATTGTTGGGCAGCCTGCGGCAGGCCATCCTACTTTTTCGCCTTCACCAGAAGGATCGTTCCCAGGATGGCAAAGAGGATGTTTGCCGCCCAGGCGGCAAGAAGTGGGGGGAGTTTTTCTGAGTAGCCGAAGGATTGTCCCATCCGGATTAGGGTGTAATAAACAAAGCTTATAAACAAACTGATGGCAAATCCGATGGCTAATCCCGATCTTTTGGGATTAGCCGCAAGCGGAGCGCCGAACAGGACTATGATGAAGCTCACAAAGGGAAAGGCTATCTTCAAATGAAGATCGGTGGTCTCCTTTGCCACCACCTGACCACTTCTCTTTTTGATCTTCACGTACTCGGCAAGTTCAAAATATCCCATCTCATCAGACTTTTTTTGTCTCCGAGCAAGGGCTTCGGGCTCTATCTTCAAGTCCAGCCGGAAAAGCTTTTCAAAAGGTTCGTATTTTTCCGTTTCAGACTGGTATTTCTCTCCAGGACTTGCCGGAAGCGAATCGGGTTTTGTTTTGCCCAACTCATCTGAGGCATCAGAAAATATCCTCTCCACACCGTCCTCGAAAAGCCAGCCGTTGTTTTTCCATCTTACTCTTTTAGCTCGGATCTCCTCTTTGAGTCGATTTCGTTCAAATCTCTGCACCAGCACATCTTTGCCCAACCTCTCTTTGGTGTCGTAATTGGATAAGTGAAATATCCTTCCATCCTCTGCCTGAACGAATATGTTTTGCAGTATTAGATTTCTCTCTCTCTTCCCCTTCTCAATCTCAACCGTTTTGACCTGCATCATCTTCTGATAGGTGAGGGGAACGATTGTTTCACCAAAACCGATGACAAAAAGACTTATCAA
This sequence comes from Candidatus Zixiibacteriota bacterium, assembly GCA_023129805.1. The sequence continues at coordinate 16,812 of JAGMBK010000018.1, forward strand.
GAAAGATAAGGCAAATATGGGAAGCAGGATACGATAGAGGCTGATGCCGGCTGATTTCATGGCGGTAAGCTCATTGTGTTTGGCTAATTGCCCCAAGGAGAAAAGAGAGGAAAGAAGCATGGCCACAGGAAGGGAGAGAACCAGAATATATGGGGTATAGTAAAAGTAATATCTAATCACCAGAAAAAAAGAGGCGTCTTTATCGATGAATTTGTCCAGGTGTTCCACCAAATCCACCACCAGAAAGATAACCCAGAAAGCTATCAAGCTGAAGATGAGGGCAAAGCCAAATTGCCTGATCAGATATCTATCTAATATTCGCATCTATTCTCAAACCTTTGAACCTTTGAACTCTTGAACCCTTGAACCCTTCTTACTGTGTTTTTCTGAATCTTTTAGGGACAAATCTCTCCGTCCACTTCCAGGAGATGAATTTGGTCTCTTTGGCAGATTTCACTAAAATATAGATTCCCGCCCCTCCGATCAGGATATTGGCAGACCACATAGCCCAGAAGGCGGGAATAAGCTGTCTGTCTGCCAGCTCTTCCCCGCCGATGAGAAATGCCCAGTATAGGACGAAAAACCCCAAACTCAAGCCCAGTCCCACTGCCATCCCCCCTTTTTTCGCCATTATGCCCAATG
>JAGMBK010000019.1 GCA_023129805.1 Candidatus Zixiibacteriota bacterium
CTACTCGTATGAGTGCATACGCATCATCTACTTCTCAGGGAATTGGTTTGTTCAATTCATTCTTCCGTTTCTATGTTTTTTAGCACTTGTTTGATGACCTTGGGATGTAAGATTTTTCCACTGTGAAAGGGAACCACTATCCTTTTGTTCCTTTTCATGAATATTCTGTGACTGCCCTTACTTCTGATCAACTTAAAGCCAGCTTTCAGAAGCAGTCTCTCTGCTTCTTGAGCGGTCAATCTTAACAACTTATCCAACTTTTACCTCTAAAGATGTCGTTACAATCTCTTTGCTTAGACATGCTTTTATTTCGTCGTCCGATAGTGTCTCTAAATACAACTCAACCGCTTCTCTTATGTTCTTTAGTGTCTCTTCGAAAGTCTCGCCTTGGGTTTGACAACCTTCAAGTTCGGGGCAATAAGCATAATACCCGTGTTCGTCTTTTTCAATCACTACATTGACTTTATAAGACATTCTCTACTTATCCTTTCTCCAGTTTAGGAGGGGGCTTAACCCCCTCCCGATCACGCAGACAAAAGTCTACGGCTACCGTTTCTTTGCTTTAACGGTTTTTCTTTTAGCTTTCTTTTTGACCAAAAAGTCACGAGGATCAGCAATCTCGCCAGCCATTGCGGTTGCCGCCGCGGTTGCAGGCGATGCTAAGTAGATAAATCCTTCTGTATTTCCCATCCTGCCTTTGAAGTTTCTGTTCATGGTGGCAAGACAGGCTTCTCCATCACCCAAGATTCCCTCATGCACTCCCACACAGGGACCACAGCCGGGAGCCATGATTGCGGCTCCGAACTCCACAAAGGTTTCAATGTAACCAGCTCGGAGGGCATCCAAAAACACTGCCTTAGAGGCAGGAACGATGATCATTCTGGTCTTAGGGTGTTTTTTTCTTCCTTGAATCATCTGGGCAGCAACTTTTAAGTCCTCCAACCTTCCATTGGTGCAGGTGCCGATGAAGACCTGATCTATCCTTATTCCTTTAGCCTCGTGGATGGGCTTGACGTTATCCACGGTATGGGGGAATGCCACCACCGGAGCAAGCTCCGAAGCATCGATTTCGATTACCCTCTCGTATATTGCGTCCTTGTCCGGGACTAACTTTTTGAACTTGCTTTCCCTCCCCTGCCCCTTTAGAAACTCCCTGGTGGTCTCATCTGAAGCAATAAACCCGGCTTTTGCTCCTGCTTCCACCGCCATGTTGGAAAGGGTGAACCTTCCGCTCATGGACATCTTCTCGATTGTATCGCCGCAAAATTCTAACGCTTTATAAGTAGCCCCGTCGGCTCCTATCATGCCGATGAGCGAGAGGATCAGATCTTTGGGATAAACCCCCGGTTGAAATTTTCCATTCACCTCCACTTTAAATGTTTCGGGAACTCTCAACCAGGTTTTGCCCAAAGCTATGCCAACCGCTACATCGGTGGAACCCATGCCGGTGGCAAAGGCACCCAATGCCCCACCGGTACAGGTATGCGAATCCGCCCCGATCAAAATATCACCCGGGTCAAGATACGATTCCACTATGATCTGATGACATACTCCCTCTCCCACCTCCGAAAGACAGGCACCAGTCTTTTGGGCAAATCTTCTGATGGTGATATGATCATTGGCCAGCTCTTTCCTGGGGGAGGGGGCGGCGTGATCCAAAAACAAAACCGTCCTTTTGGGATTGGCCGCCTTCTCCAGATTTATCTTTTGAAGCTGTCTAATAGCTAAAGGCCCTGTCCCATCCTGGGTCAGACAGACATCCACACCAACCAGCGCTATCTGGCCTGCGCTCACCTCTCCGCAGGATCCAAATTCGGATTTTCTGGCATGGCTCCCTATTATCTTTTCTGCTAATGTTTTTCCCATCTTTTTCCTAACCTCTCAAATGTTGTTCCTTATCCGGAGGAATCAAATTCTCCTTCACAGTTCCATTTAATAGCCCCGATTCTTGACTTGTCCAATAAATTTAACATGTAATTTGCTTGAAGTCAACTGTTCTTTTGTGAAAAATTTCACTAAAAAATCCCTTTTCTCAGGAAAATGGGGGGGTCTGTTTGGACAAACTTTTGGCGGATTCACGTAGAATAGATTGAGGCAATCAGGTAAACAAAAAAAGGGGGAAGCTAACGAACAAGAAAGGAGAGATAAATTTCGGAAAGGTTATTCTTGATACCCCAGATGCTTTTTCAGAAGCTCTTTTATCTCTTCTACCTTAAATGGCTTAGCTAAAAATCCATCTGCCTGAGCGGCAAATGCGTCGGATCGAGATGAGTCGGTGCCAAACCCGGTGATGATCACTACCGGCATATGAGGAAACTTCTCCTTGATGTTGTGTAAAAGGTCCATCCCTCCCATCTTGGGCATCCTCAGATCGGTTATCACCATGTCGAAAGATTCCTCTATAAGAATCTTCAAAGCCTCCTCCCCATCCCTTGCTCCCATCGCCTTGTAGTCAAAAAAATCCAGAATGTCCGAAAGCAGGCTGGACATATGGGGATTGTCGTCCACGATCAGTATCTGATTGGTTTGAGGCATGGCATTCTTCATTTAAAATTCGAGATTGAAAAACTCAAGACCGTAAATGGTTTTTAGAGATCAGCATCCAGTTAATCTCTAAGTTATTTTATCGGTTTTAAGAAACCTAATCTTCAGTTTTACAAAAATTTTAGTAAGGTAATTGATAATTTATTTTGTTGTTGATTTAGTTTTGTCCTCAGATATTAGCATGTGTGAATGATAACTTCTTTTTTTAGTCACCCTCCATTCATCGAGTTCGATAAATCGAGCAATTCCATTTCGGACAGCCGTAGGTCGGGTGCGACCAAAGGGAGCTACCCGACATTCTGTCTGGGGGAATTCCTTTTTCTGAAGCATTAAAAGTTCCTTGATTAAGAGTCATCTTTTCCATCTGAGTTGACTTCCCCGAATGGTCAACAGTATGAAAGCCAACATATTATTCATCAATTGCTATAAAAGCAAATAATCTGAACATTAACAACTTTCTTCGAATAGAAAAACCTGACCTGCCAACTAACGGTGGCGTAAACGGTTAGAGAGATGAACTGATTTTAGATCACATGTCTGTAAAAATATTATAATTAAGTACATTTTTTGTTGACAAATTGGCATTGTGGATGTAGAATGATAAGACTTATTGCCAATCTCAGGAGTGGACTTGTCAAAAATGTCCTGCCGATTTTGGATAAGTGGATGTGATTAAGTGTTTTATTGGCAATAATTCTATTCTCTGAAAAGGAGAGATATGCTGAAGATCACCAACAATAAACTGATTATTGGTAAAGAGGAGTATTATCCGTTTTCAGCTGAGATGCACTATTTCCGGGTTAGCAAGAGGCATTGGTCCATCTGCTTTGAGCGAATCAGGAAGGCGGGATTTAGAATTATATCCACCCGGGTACCATGGAATCTGCATGAGCCGTTGGTAGGGGATTTTGATTTCATGGGAGTTACGGATCACACCAAAGATCTGGTGGTTTTTTTGGAGCTAGTAAGAGAATTTGGACTCAAGGTGATTCTCCATCCCGGTCCATTTATAGGTTCGGATTGGAAAAACGGAGGATACCCGGACTTCTTATATAACAGTCCTGAGATTTTGGCAAAGGATCCCGCTGGTGAGCCGTTCAAGATATCCACCGGATCCAAATTCGGATCGGCAGGAATGGATCACACCGGGACAGAGAAAGAGGGTGTTTTTTCGGCCCTTCACCCCCGATTTTTAGCTCACGTTAAAAGATACCTGGGTGCCCTTTCAGATGTAATAAAAAACTACATCTACCCCAAAGGTCCAGTGATTTTGGTCAAGCTGGACAACGGACTTTTATCTTTCCGTCCTGAGCGATCACCCGAAAATCTAAATCCTTTCAACTCAGACTACAACGACCATCTGATCCACTGCCTGTTTCCTGAGTATCTTAAGGGAAAATACGAAGACATCAAAAAACTGAATCAGTGCTACAGGGAGAAACACCGCGATTTCAAGGATGTAAAACTTCCCCGTGAGTTGAAGATCTCCAAGCTTCAGAATTTGATCAAGTATTTTGATTGGATTAGCTTCAAGGAAAGGATTTCAGCCGATTATGTTTCGAAGCTGAAGGAGCTATATCAATCTTTTGACGTCTCCCCTTTGTTTTCCACCGATCTTTTCTTATCCAGGGATTTCTCCTTGCCTTTCAATTGGAAGGCTTCAGAATCTGATGATCTTTTTACCGGGATAAACCTGCTTTGGCAGAATGATTATGTGGAGTTGACACGTCATCTGCGATATTTTGCCACCTGTTGTAAATTTCCCTGGTCTTCAGAATTTGCCGTAGGCTCCCAGGCAGAGTCGCCCAGAAACGCTGAAAAATATTTTCCAGTCCCTCCCAGAAAAGTTAAGCTCCTTTTGATCACCGCCTTAGCCTCGGGAATAAAAGGATTCAATCATTACATGTTCGTGGAAAGAGATCACTGGTACCATGCACCTTTAGCCAACGATGGAACCATCCGCCCCAATTTCGATCTGATTAAAAAGTTCAATGAGTTGGCTGCCAAAATTCAACTGGAGGATCTGAAATCTTTTCCCCAGGTTGGATTGGCTAACTACCGCCCCTATCTCTGGTTTGATTATCTCTCCTATGGATCCTCCGAAAAGGCTCCGGAGCCTTTCCCCTATCTGCCATTTTTGCTTTCCAAAACTCACAAGGGATTAAGTCAGGATTTGATCAACCTGAAGCTTGGCTATGGAATTCCAGATCTCTGGTTTGAAGAAAGCCTCCGGGAGTTCCCGGTTCTTATGGTGCCTTGTGCCGAATTCATGGATGCAGAGACTCAAAAGCTTCTGATAAACTTAGCCAGAGCCGGAAAAACCTTGATCCTGTTTGGCGTTCTGCCCCGACTTGACCTGAATATGAGACAGTGTAGGCTTCTCTCTGATTCTTTAAAACTGCAGACCAAGGTTCAATCCTTTGTAGGTAAGGTGCAAGCCTCTGATCAGGAATTCATCTCTTTTCTTTATGGATACATAAGGGGAGCCAAGAAGTCTCAAGTTCTGGCAAAATACCAGGACCGACCAGTGGGGATAGTTTCAAAATTGGGCAAAGGGCGTGTTTTTGTTCTCACCTTCGATATCTCCGCTCAACTTTTTCACCACAAACTTTCCTTTTTAGAAGAGGTGTTTGCCCGGGCAGGCGTCCAGAGCCAGATATATTGTGATGCTCCCCAGGTAGACCTAATATTACAAAAAAATGAAAAACACAATATTCTCTATCTAATCAATTCCTCCCCAAATGAGAAAGACCAAAGAAGGTTAATACTCCGATTTAATCCTCGCAAGTTGGGGATAAAGGGAAAAAAACTGCGTTTGATCGATCTTCTGGGAGATGAGGTGATAAAGACCTCACCAGAGGAGCTCAAAACCGGAGTGATCATCGAGGTTGCCCCTCAAGATAGCAGAATGTATTTAATACAAGCAAGATAGAAGATTCTCGCTTCACCAGAAAAAATTAAAGCTCAGAAAACAGCAATTTTTTCCTTTGCTCTCGCGGGGATGTTATCCCAGGCGGGTCTCCCTCATCCCATGGCATCAGGTTGAAAATCCCGCCAAAGGTGTGAACCGCATGGTTCACACCAAAGGCGGGGATGGATGATAACATCCATCCAGGAGGGAGAGCGGGTTGCATGTCCGCCTAAGGCGGATCTGCCTATGGCAGAAATGCGACCCCTACAGACATCCCTTCTCCTTTTGTGCCCGCCAGGTTCGTCCCGCAAAATGCGGGACGCATCCCTGACCTGGTCCCGCATTTTGCGGGATCGCGTTTGGGGACCCGACAGGCACAGAAATTGTAGGGGCTCGATTCATGGAACCATCCTGAGCGAAGCCGAAGGATCGAGCCCGCGGCTGCCAAAGCCCCGCCAAAGGCAACGGGTGGACACATCCCGCCACAGGCGGGGTCGCATAAATGGGACGCCCACGGATACCCCTTATCCAAATCAGACATCACCAATCAGGAAAGCAACTTAGAAAGTGGTTGACAAGGTTGCATGAATGGTTATAATGTGTAATATGAATAGAAAGGCAGACAAAGGTTCTTATGCGGAAACCATATAATCAATAGTTAGGCGGGAACTTGAGTTTACGTGCAGCGATTTCTCCTGAGGTGATCTTATGTTTGAGAGCCTTATCTTCGTTGTTGCCAATGTATGGATCGTCTATGTATCGTGGCCTTCATTCCGCGACATCCGTTCTCATGGTTTCTATCGCTTCTTTGCGTTCGAGGCTGTCCTGGTTTTATTTCTATTGAACATGCGCTACTGGTTTAATGCACCCTTCGCTATTCATCAAATTGCTTCCTGGTTCTTCTTGCTCTGCTCTCTTTTCCTTGTGATACATGGCTTCTATTTGCTCCGATTGATAGGCAAACCGAGGCGAGACATCGAGGACACCACCGTGCTTGTGAAGCAAGGAGCCTACAAGTACATACGTCATCCTCTGTATAGCTCCCTGTTCTTGGGGTGCTGGGGTGTGTTTTTTAAGCAACCCTCGCCAATTGGGGCGATACTGGGAGTGCTCGCGTCGATGGCAACAGTAGCAACTGCCAGGGTGGAAGAGCGGGAAAACCTTGAAAAGTTTGGCGATGAATATTCGGAGTATATGAGGTCAACCAAGATGCTCATACCATTCCTGTTCTAAGATGCGCCGCCTAACAACTCGCTGGAGCGGACCCCGCAGTTGCGGGGCCGGTGATGTATCTCGTTAGGCATAGGAGGCATTATATCATCGGAATTTACGCGAATTCAGAAGCTCTTCAGGAATCTATGCAAACAGAGGAGTTGTGGTTTCCCTAAACCGTTTCAGAAATTGCAGGCATCAAAAAGGCAAGGCGTCTATGTCATTATGAATCGCAATGATAGGGTTGTGCATGTTGGCAGAACTCGTAAAGCAAAAGATGGAATACATCAACGCCTCAAGAATCATCTTTACGGTCGTTCATCATTTGCAGATCATTGCCTTTCCGGTAAAGGAAGCAAGCTACGAAGAGGTTATAAGTATAGGTACTTAGAAGTAGAAAATGGAAGAGAAAGAGCATTATTGGAATCTTATGCCATAGGACATCTCTGTCCGTTGCATCTAGGTTTGGGTGAAGAATGAAGTTAGCTTTATGCCTAATCCCGCGCTGCAGCCGAGCCTGATCGTTAGGCGTGAATAATTAATCAATAAGCACAAGGAGGTTGGTGATGAACACCAAAACATTTTGGATTTTTGGGGTACTTCAAAGTCTCTCATTAGGAACAATAATATTCCTATTGTTCAGGTCGTTGAATCTAATCAAGGGAGAAAGCGTTATTGGTTTGGATACTCAAATCTGGTTGAGTATTGCTTTCCCGTTATTTCTCTTGCTTGTTGAATATGTCGTTTTTTCAAAAAAATGACCATATTCAAAAAAAAGATTGTCAACCCCGCCATAGGCGGGGTTGACCTGCAAACTTCATGTAGAATCAAAAGATGGTAAAGAACGATTCAAATATCGCACGTGTTTTTTGCATCGGCCGGAATTATGTTGAACACGTACGGGAACTGTCTAACAGTGTACCTGCGAAACCGGTTGTTTTTATCAAACCAGCATCATGTCTAATCGGACCAGGGGAGGAGATTCATTTCCCCAAACATGGAAGCGAGCTTCACCACGAGGTTGAGATAGTGGTGAGGGTTGGTCGGGAGGGAAGAGTGAGGACAGAGGAGGAGGCACTCTCCTTTATCTCTTCTATTACCATTGGTCTGGATTTGACCCTTCGGGACGTACAAAAAGACTTGAAGCAAAAGGGGCTGCCGTGGGAAATTGCCAAGGCTTTTGAACAAAGCGCTCCAATAGGTGATTTCATCCCATATGATCAGTCGCTTGATTTGAAGGATATCTCGTTTGGGTGCAAAGTCAACGGAAGCCAGAGACAGAGAGGAAACACCGGTGAGATGATATTCGGCATTGGAGAGCTGTTGGTGCACTTGAGTAAGATTTGGATGCTCCGCCCTTCAGATCTGATATACACGGGCACTCCCTCAGGAGTTGGTCCGCTCAAGATTGGGGACTGGATTGAAGTTGAAAGCGACCCAATTGGATCATTCTCGTGGAGCATTATCGAGTGAGTAGTAGCTCAAGAGCCCCGTAGCCCCGACATTGTTCTGCCGAGCATTCTTGTGGCCGCCAGGTTCGTCCCGCAAAATGCGGGACGCATCCCTGACCTGGTCCCGCATTTTGGGGGATCGGGTCTGGGGACCCGCCAGGCACACAATATCACGAACTAAGTACTTAACCTATGGATACCCCAAACGCCAAAGCCAATATAGCCCAGATTATAATCGCACCGCCCATCACCAGTGCCAGTATGCCAATCACGACCCAGGTCGATCTTGAGATTCCCCAAAAGCCAGTCTGTTTTTCCATAAGATCCTCCTTACTCTGGTTTGACTAACTTCATTATACGGTTAGGCCCCGGTCGAAGTTGCAAATATGTTCTGGTTGTGTCAGGATATTGTCCCGGACGGGCAGACGCCCCCGTCCGCGCGCCCGCACGCTTGCAATGACTGATTTATTGTACCCGCCAGACCCTGACCTGGCGGAAGGCTTAGGGTTCCCTACGGGTCTGGGGACCCGACATGCAAAGAATCGGGGAAAATAATTTAGAAAAAGATTGACAAGGTTGCACAAATGATTATAATTAGTATTATCAAAGGAAAGGCAGACGAAGATTCTTAAACGGAACGGTAAAAAAGTATTTAGCTGGAAATGCCATTGTATACACACTTGCTTACATTGCTTTATTGAGGGGCTGTCAAGATGGAAATACAACTCTTGCCCTTGCAGAGAATGGAAGAACGTCACATAGGACTGACACAAGCCATTGCCGATTGCTTTTACGAAGCTGCTTGCGTGTGTTTAGACAGACACCACGCACCACCGCAAGAATTCGATTTGCACGGGGACTCCCTTGAACAAAAGGCGCTGGTGGAGTGGAACCCAACTGTTGACCGTAGCAAAAAAGCTTGGGCAAATAAAGATGATGCAACGAGAGATGGCGCCTATGCTTTTGCTCTTGCTGCTACGGAATTGTGTCTAGGGTTATGTGCCGTGAGCCGTGCTGAAACATCAACAGGGGCAGACTATTATATAGGACTTAGAGACCAATCGACGGATGATCTGGAGAATTGTTTTCGACTTGAAGTATCCGGGACTGACTTAGATACCTATGAAGTAAATAGAAGATTAAGAGGCAAGGTAAAGCAAGCTTTGAAGGGCAAAAGTAATTTACCAGCCATCGCTGCTGTTGTGGGGTTTAGGGTAAAGTTAATAACAATGCAAAAAGTGTATGATGAGTCATGAATTGGACGAAATATCATTCTGAGAGCGAGAAATTAGCTAGTCAGGCTGAAGCTGCTCTTAAGGATGGCAAATTAGAAGAAGCTGAAAGATTATACCAACTTGCTGCTGATGCAGAGGCTCGCGCTCTGTCTGTGCTAGACCAAACGAAGAAAAGAACCTTTGGCATCACTGCTGTCAGTGCAGCATCACTCTACTTTAAAGGAAAAGATTTTGGGAACGCGGAGCAAACTGCATATAAATACCTTGCAACCAATAAACTACCTTCATTCGCTGCAGAACAACTTCAGTCTATTTTGCAAAGCATATGGAATGAAAAAATCTTTCAAAGGGCTGGCATCGAATTCGTAAAAGGTGCTGTATTAGTTTCTGTCAGTGGGGGATTGGTTGTTCCTGGAGGAGCCCCACTGGATCTCATTCATCGTAAGGTTGATGAAGTTAAAAACATTTTCTACCGAATCATAGAAATGCTTTTGAATTGTCCATTCCGGAGGCGAGGTCTCCCCAGTTCTGAGATTCAGGATCAATTTCGTCCTTGGCTTTTCCAGACTGACCGAGGAAGCTACCGGTTTGCAGTCAGAGTCCAAAAGCCTTCCCAAACATCTCTTCTTCCAGATCGCACTCCAGAAATCGAGGATGTCACTCAAAAGTTTTTTGAAGTGGTTGAAGCCTCAGCACAGGATACCCATGAAAAATTGGAGGAAATTGTTCCTAATTCTGAGTACCGTGAATCATTTTTAAAAATAACACGCAACTTGGCTCCTACTGGCAAGTCCTTTGAAAGGCTTGAGATAAAATCTGCAACAGATATAGAGGCAGCTCCTATAGTTTTCTTGCCCGAGTCTCGCGAAGCTATAAATAAGACGTTACGCGCCTCTAAAAAGAAAACTGAGGAAGAGTCTGAGCTTAAAGAAGAACAATTATCAGGCATTCTGCGTAATCTTTCTTTAGATAAAGATTGGATTGAAATACATACCCCAGAGAAGGATCACAGAACAATAAGGATCTCTCAAACTGGAGACATGATTGACGATATAGTAGGACCAATGGTTAATCAAAGGGTACTGGTAGATGTTTTTGTAAAACCCGATGGGACATATCTTTTCCGTGATATTCAATCTGAGGAATAGTAGTAGGCCAGGCGCCCCGTGCTCCTGACACTATTCATCTGTCAGGTGCGTAGGGCACGTAGCTAACACGGCTGGGGTCACAAGGTAGGGAGAGGTTCTTATGCGGAAATCACACGTTCAATAGTCAGGTGGAAAAAATGGATGAATTTATTAAAAAAATCATTCTGAGAAGAACTATTCAAGCGGCATTTCAAAGAGGAAAAGTCTATCCAGATGGTTTGAGCCAAAAAGCAAGAGACGAACTTAAGAATAGCATTAAGGAGGAACTAGTAAGAATATCTGGTAAGTATGTCAACGAAGTCTCTGAGGAAAAACACTTAAAGAACATAGAAGTTCTTTCACAAACAATTATCAGAAAGCATAAAAGGAAGTTGAAAAATGGTCGTTTGAGAATCGGCACTGCGCAGAAATTATTAAACGTCTTTATTAAATTTCTTTGGTGCTTGGGTGAGGCAAAAGAACCAGAACACTGTCCCATTGATCGAATAGTGTTAACAGAAATCAAATCTGATCATAAATGGACCGATTTACAATCAATTGACGAATATAAAGAAGTCATATCTGAAATTCGCATGCACATAGACAATGAATCAGTGGCCCGATGGGAATGGAAACTATGGAATAGAAAGGCCTAACAGCTTAGCCAAGTCGTAGATTAGGGGACCCGTGCTCCTGACACTATTCATTTGTCAGGTGCGCAGGGCACCTGGCTTATGAAGTGTCAGGTCACTCCCGCCAAGGCGGGCAAGACCTGACAGAGCTAGAAAAGAGGAACAAATAGTGAAGGGAAGAGCATGGACTTGACAACCGCCGCAGTCAAGTTGGCGCTGGACTCGCTCAAAAGTGCCATCAAATCATTTGGGTCCAGGGTGTCTCGGCGTAGGCAAAGAGAGCTCACGTCTACCGCCATCATGGAGCTTCTTAAGCTAGACCCCAACATGGACGCAGTGGATGCCGCCATTGCTGCGGCCGAGGCAACGGGTGTAAACCCGAGCCCGGACCTCTTCCGGGCAAAACGTATGCGGGATGGGCTCGTTAAGCGCGCCAAGACAACCGTGATCATGCGGGGCCCGAAGATCAAGGTCACAAAAAAGAGAGCCTTCGCGAAGAAAGGAACCCGGAGGATCCCCGCGAAGTCCAAGCGTGCGGGGAAGAAGACAACCAAGAAGGGTAGAAAGGCCAAGCGGTAGTAGTAGGTCACGAGCCTCGTGCTCCTGACACCATTCATTTGTCAGGTGCTCGGACGAGTCCGTCTGGGCGCAGGGCACCTGACCAACGAGGTCGTCAGGTCACACCCGCCAAGGCGGGCAAGACTTGATAGAACTAAGAAAGGAGGATGGCACGATGTCTGACCAGTCGGCCTTCGACGATGACCGGAAGACGAAAGCGTCGCGGTACCTTCAACAGCGCAAATACGAGGATCAGCTTCTGTATACCCGCATGAATGTTGTTCTGACAGTCAACGGTTTGGCAGCCATTGCTGTGGGTCTTGAGGGCATCACCCCGTGGTGTCGGTTGTGCATTGCTATTATTGTTCTCATCATGAACATCCTGTGGCTGTTGTGCTCAACAGAAGGCGCTGATTTCATCAGAACCATCAGTCGCGAACTCAAGGTGCAACAGTTGCGCGAATTTGTGCCAGAGGAACAATTGCGGATCGACTTTCTCAAAAGCAGACCATTATCGCAGTTTATGCGCAAGAGGAACTTGTTACCGACAACAGTAATGGGCTATTACATTCCATGCTTAGTGACGCTTGGCTGGTTTCTGGGGCTAGTGATAGTCTTCTTCGTCAATGTCACCAACTAAGGCTCCTAACCAATCGCTTGTCGGGTGGCCCACAGCTCTGCTGTGGGAGAGTAAAGGTTCGAACTCACCCCCAGACCCTTCTCTTTAGTAAGTCGAAGATCCCGCCAAAGGCGGGAAGAGGGGGATTAAGAGGGGGTGAGTTGTAGCCGCCCGTACGGGCGCAAGTTGTTGGTCTTCAATATCTCAATCTCGCAGACTCTGCGCCGTAAGCGCATCCTCCTTCGGCGGAAAGTCTGCGGCTACAAAAACTGAATCCATCCGGTTCGGGGGGGGCTTGTCCTGAAGGCTTGATATGAAGGATTGGACCTCCGCCCAAAAGGCAATCTCACCACAGTTTTGATGCTGATCCGGATACCCCCCCTGTTATTAAGTTGTAGCCGCAATCTTCAGATTGCGTGGGTTGTCGGTCTTTAATATTTCAATCTCGCACCCCTAAGGGTGCGCCTACAAAAACTGAATCCATCCGGTTCGGGGGGGGCTTGTCCTGAAGGCTTGATATGAAGGATTGGACCTCCGCCCAAAAGGCAATCTCACCACAGTTTTGATGCTGATCCGGATACCCCCCCTGTTATTGAGGAGAGTTATATGAGAGGAAAGAACGTTCATATTCAAAGAATCAAATTTCTTCGATCCCCTCTCTCACCGTTATCAACCTATGGATGGATATGCCTATCCCTCTCGGTAAAAAGGGGATAAAGGTGAGCACATGATTACAGATGATGAAAATTTTTCAAAATGAACATCAGAAAGCCCAGAAAGCCCAGAAAGCCCAGAAAGCCCGGTGCCGACGTCGAAACATCCTGTTGGGGTGGAAAGGATTACACCCCCGTCCCTTTCTGGCGCACAGATGTACAACCCCTGTCCGATCTGGCAGAAAGCCCAGAACGCCCAGTAAGCCCGGTGGACGTGTGGGAGAGTGAAGGTTTTGAGCTCACACCTGAGACTAATCTATTCACAGCAGATGAAACGGACTTGTAGTGAGCGAAGCGAATCTATTAAGCAGATAGAAATCGCCGGTATCAGCTTAATCTGCTTAATCAGCTGTGAGGTTTCAAGCCCCTAGTCCCTAACCCCTAACCCCTGGTTCTGGGTGCCTGGGACTGGCGACTGGTGTCTGGAGTCTGGATACTGGAGTCTGGTTTACTCGTATCTTAACGCTTCAATCGGGTCCAAGAGGGAGGCTTTTCTGGCAGGGTAGAAACCGAAGAAGACTCCTACGAAGGCGGCAAAGAAAAAGGCTAAGGCAACTGCCGGAACCGAGATGAAAATCGGCCAGTGTAAGAGTTGGGAGATCAATTGAGAGCTTAACACTCCAACGATTATGCCGACTAAGCCTCCGATCAGGCACAGGACAACGGATTCTACTAAAAACTGAATCAGTATGTCCCCGCCCTTAGCTCCCACTGCCATCCTTATCCCGATCTCCCTGGTCCTCTCAGTCACCGAGACCAGCATGATGTTCATTATCCCTATGCCTCCGACAATCAGGGAGACAGAGGCAATGGCTGCCAAGAGAATCGTCATGATTCCAGAGGTTGAACCAGCCACGCTGGCAAGATCAAGCTGACTCCTGACCCTGAAGTCGTCGTCCTCTCCCGGAGGGATTTTGTGTCGCTGGCGAAGAATCCGGGTTATCTGCTGCTCGGCTAGGTCAATCTGAGTCCGATCCGTAGCCGAGGCCATTATGTATTGCACGTGGGTTATTCCTATCAGCTTTTTCTGGGCAGTGGTATAAGGAACGATAACGATATCGTCCTGGTCCCTGCCGAAGGCATTATCGCCCTTGGGAGACAACACTCCCAGAACCCGGAAGGGGAGTTTGTTGATCCGGATAACTTCTCCAACCGGGTCTTGGCCCGCGAAGAGTTCGTCAACCACGGTCTGGCCCAAAACGCAGACCTTGGTTGCGCCTCTAACGTCCTGATTGGTGAAAAAAGTTCCTGAGGCAACCGGCCAGGAACGGATGAAAACAAAATCCGGAGCATACCCTTCGACTGACGTGGCCCAGTTGAGATTTCCCGCCACCACCTGGGCTCCGGTTCGCACTCTCGGTGTGACTCTGGTTATTGCCGGACAGTTTTGCAGAATGGCCTCTGCATCCTTATCGGTTAGATTGGTGATGGTTCCTGCCCCTCCCCGCGCTCCTCTGTGGAAATGACTGCCCGAGAACACGGTCAACAGATTGTCTCCCAGCGAGGCTACCTGGGCATCGATCATTCTTTTTGCCCCTTGTCCAATGCCCACCATGGCAATCACCGCACCCACGCCGATAATTATCCCCAGCATGGTCAGGCTGGAGCGCATCTTGTTTCTGGTTAAGGCACGGTAGGCCACCTTGAGTATCTGAAGATATCTCACGACTCTTCCTCCGGTTCCATCTCGGGCAAAGATAGCAGTTCATCTTTAGCTTTTCTGGGACTTCCGAGCTTTTCGTCTTTCACAATTCTGCCATCCCTGAAGGTGATGTTCCTTTTGGCATAGGCGGCGATATCTTTCTCATGAGTTATGAGCACAACTGTTATTCCGGCATCATTTAAGGATTGAAATATTCCCATCACCTCAACAGAAGTTCTGGTATCCAAATTTCCGGTGGGCTCATCTGCCATGATTATTGCTGGATCATTGACTAAAGCTCTGGCAATAGCTACCCTCTGCTGTTGGCCACCGGAGAGCTGATTGGGATAAGAATTCTCCCTTCCCTCCAAGCCCACCATAGACAAAGCCTTTTTAGCCCTCTGGATTCTATCTTTTGTAGAGGTGCCGTCATAAAGTAATGGCAGTTCCACGTTCTCTAATGCCGTAGTTCGGGACAGAAGATTAAAGACCTGAAAGACAAAGCCGATCTTCTGATTCCTGATTGAGGCTAAGCTGTTTCGATCTAAAGAGGAGATATCTTTTCCTTCAAGGAAGTAGCTGCCTTTGGTTGGCCTGTCCAGACAGCCCAGGATGTGCATCAGGGTTGATTTTCCTGATCCGGATGGGCCCATTATGGCCACAAATTCCCTCTTCTCAATAGATAAACTTATCCCCCGCAAGGCATGAATCTCGAAGTCGCCGAGGTTATAGATCTTGACCAAACGGTCTGTGGAAATCAGTTGATCCAATTTTATCTCCCGCGTCTGCGAAACTGAGGAGCAAAAGGATTCACCTGCTGGTTATGTGAGGAAGACTCAGAGGTGCTCAGTCCAATAATCACCTTGTTTCCTTCCTTAAGATTGTCCGAGATTATCTGGGTGGAAACTCCGTCTGATATCCCTGTTTGCACCAAAACCGGCTCCGGTTTTCCCTCTTGATCAATAATCCAGAGCACAGTTTGATCAGCCCTTTTTGTACCCGGGGCATGTGGCGTAATGGAACCGGGGTGAGATGAGGGTGAACCCATAGCGTGGGGGCTCGCATTTTTTCTTTCAGATGAGGATTCCTCGTGTCCCATGGGTGGGCGGAAACGCAAAGCACCCGAAGGAACCTTAAGTGTATTTTCTGCATGGTCTACCAGTATGGTTACATTGGCGGTCATCCCCGGTTTTAACAGAAGATCCGGGTTTGCAACTTCAATGATGACGTCGTAGGTGACGACGTTCTGCACGATCTCGGGGGAGAGTCTTATCTGGTTTACATCTCCGTTAAAGGTCAAATCTGGATAGGCATCCACCGTAAAGGCTACTTCCTGCTCCTCTCTTATCCTGCCTATATCTGCTTCGTCTATGCTGGTTTTGACCTGCATTTCCGACAAATCTTGCGCAATGGTGAAGAGGGTGGGAGCCTGCAGGCTGGCTGCCACGGTCTGTCCCACATCAACGTTTCTGGAGATAACCACTCCATCTATGGGGGAGACTATAGTGGCATATTCGAGATTAGTCTTAGCCCGATTTAGGGCAGCCCGGGCAGATTTCACTTGAGCTACTGCCAGATCATAATTGGTCAGATAGATATCTTTCTCAGACTCTGAGATCATGTTCTTTTCGAACAGCGACAACACGCGCTCGTATTCTTTTTTAGAGAGGTTAACCGAGGCAATCGCTTTCTCCAAATCTGCCTGAACCTGAGCCATCTGAGCTTTCAGAAAAGTGGGATCCAATTGGGCAACGACCTGTCCCTTTTTTACCCGGTCATTGAAATCCGCATAAAGGGCTGAGATCGTTCCGGAGACCTGACTACCTACCTGAACCGTGGTCACCGCTTCTACCGTCCCGGTGGCAGTGACCAGGATGTATATGTCGCCCCTTTGGGCTTCAGCCGTGACGAACACAGCCTCCGATTTGTTATCCCCAGCCACGAAAATCACAAAGAGCAAAATCAGGACAGCCAAAACAGCGATTACAAGAAGTGCCTTTTTCATAAGGTTTCCTTTTTCTTCTTTATATTGGACACATGTCACCCATCGAAGGTTTAATCATAATACGCATGTAGTATAAAGGTAGATTGAATCTAAAGCACCCGGATGAAATTCACATACTTATCAGGTGGTGGCGCAACTTCGTTTACCCTGAACGCAGGCGAAGGGCGGGGCAACTTTTTGCATCTTGCCTTTTCTTTTACTCCTTTCGGATACTTTTGAACTTGCCTTAGGAGTTAGAATTTCATATACTTAGTTCACTAAATGATGTAAAGGCTGACCGAAACTGCTATTCAACGAAAGGAGATAGAGATGAGAGACGAAAGAGTGGTTACTTTGGCTAAAAATCTGGTGAATTACTCTCTTGATCTGAAAAAGGGAGAAAGGGTGTGGATCGAGACCAGAGGTTTTCCCGTCTTGGAGATGGCAAAGGAGATGATCACTCAGGTAACCAAGAAAGGAGCGATTCCTTTCTGGTATTACAATGACGATAGCCTCAACCGAAGATGGCTCCTGGATTGTAATGAAGATCAATTGAAAAGCCTGGCTGAATTTCATTTATCCATGATGAAGCAGGTGGACGCATTTGTTTCATTCCGGGGAGGGGATAATGCCTTTGATCTGG
>JAGMBK010000002.1 GCA_023129805.1 Candidatus Zixiibacteriota bacterium
GTGAATTTTGCAGTTTTATAATCAATTATGAAATAGGAACCATCCTCTTTTTGAAGTATTTCATCCGGCATTCCCCGTAACAAAATATCTGTCCCCTCATCAACTACCCCGAACTTGGAGTAATGTGGAACTTTCACCGGTTTGCCCAGCTTTCCCAATTCGCCCAGCCATGTGGGCAATTGATTATGTCGGGCATAATGAATATTGGTCACCTTCTTAGTATAAGAGTCGATGGAGGAAAATATTCCGGGAAAAATCTGGAAGGGAAGTTTATTTGCACAATGCATCTTGATCCAAAAACAGCGGGGACAGAAATTGGGCAGAGCTAAAACCCCCAGCTCCTTGGCTGAGATTCTTATTTGTGTCATGTTATCTTTCTCCTATGTTTTCGCACATATTATACTTTTTATCTCATCATTTTGCATTCTTCGCTGATACAACTATAGACGATCTCTGAAAAACCCAAACTGAGTGCCTATCTTGTTGGTACGTTTTCTTCCTTTTCAGCAGTTCCTTTAGTTTGACCAAAAGTCTGCCTAAAGGCAGACACTCCATATAAGCAGAAGAATTAAGTAGTTCGTAGGGACAGCCCTTCCTTCGACTTTGCTCAGGACGGTGAGCTTGTCGAACCGTGTGGCTGTCCGCATTAGCTTAGATAAAATGGGGTGGACTGACGGTCAGGCTCGACCAAAGTATTTTTCCATCCTATCAAAGGCTTTGTTGATAGCCTCTTCTGAGTCACAGAAGGTAATCCTGAGATGACCTTCTCCAGTGGGTCCAAAAGCCACGCCAGGTGTGGTTGAAACTTTTCCCTCCAGCAAAAGCTTTTTGCAGAATGAAAGAGAGTCAGAACCTTCTTTGTGCAGAATCTTTGGGAACATGCAATAGGACCCTTTGGGCTTTTGATACTCAAACACCGAGCTCAGCCTGTCCAGACGCTCACAGGTTAAGTCCCGCAGATCAAGGTATTTCTTTCTAAATTCCTCAACGCAATCCTGCGATCCCTTCAGGGCAGCCAGTGCGGCATATTGTGAAACCACCGGCGCACAGATAGTAAAGGGAATGTGCGCTTTAAGCATCTGGGTTACCAACTCCGCTTTAGCCAGCACGTATCCAACTCTCCATCCAGTCATGGCATAGGTCTTGGTGAAGGTGAAACAGCTAACCGTTTTTTCCTTCAGCTCACGAATGGTGGCTAAACTGAAGTGCTTTGCTCCATCGAAGGTAAAATACTCATAGCTCTCATCCACAATTATGGCCAAATCATTTTCTAAGGCGATCTTTCCCAGTGCCCGAAGTTCTTCTTCTTCAAATACCGCCCCGGTAGGATTGCCGGGTGTGCAGAACATGATGGCTTTTGTCCTTTTGGTCACTGCTTTCCTGAAAGCATCGATGTCTAAGCGAAAGCATTCCTCTTCGATAGTCGGAACATAAACTGGAACTGCGGAGGCCAGCATCACCTGCTGTGCATGAGTAGAATAATTGGGCGACGGTATAAGCACCTCATCTCCCGGATCAAGCAAAGCCATAACTGCCGCACTCAAGCCCTCAATAGCTCCCACCGTGACCAGCACCTCAGAAGGGTCAGCCTTGATGTTGTTGTCCCTTTCCAGCTTCTTAACGATAGCTTCCCTCAATTCCGGCAGCCCGATGCTTGCAGAATAACCACTCACTAGACCCTTGTTTATTGCCTCGCACGCTGCTTGATTAATATGTTCCGGCGATCCTGCAGCCGGTCTTGCCCAAGATAAGGAAACCGGATCTTTTACCTGCATGGACAGGCGCGTCATCTCATGAATAGCAGAGGGCGGTATCTTGCTTACCCTACCAGACACCAAACTTCTTTTGATTTTGTCTTTATCCGCCATTTTTTCTCCTTGTTTTCATTAGTATCAGTCAAGAATTCGTCTTTACCTACAATTCTTTAGGCACCTCTCACAGTTTCTCTGGTTACAATTCAAAAATCGAATGGGTTTGAAATACCATAAGTCTTTCATAATGCTCAGGATCATAAGGTGTGCTTTCTGGAATTATTGCTCTTTTCGTGCAGTAAATGAAGGTATTCAAATACGGTACCCAAGTTTGCATATTCGACTCTCCAATATCAATTATCTCTACGTGTCTTCTGTCATTCTTGTCTTCAGAAAAGTTATAGTATATTATTCCTATGGGAGAATCAAACGACTGTGAGTTCAAATTTTCATAAATTTTTATTTGGGACGTTTCGGGATTCAATACCCAATCAATATCCCTTGTGTCACCTTTGAGACCTACGTGAATACCGATTACCATGTGTTTCAAAAAGGGATAGCATAATCTCAAAAACATTTCAGTTATGTCAATAAATTCAACAACTTCATCAATATCGATTCTTCTGTAATCATGCTCTACAAAGTTTCTTTTCTTGTTCAGGTTATCAAGAATAAGCGTCGGAAAAGCTTCTAATTCTTGTATGACATTCAATTTTGTTGGAAAGTTTGATTTTCTGAAAGCCTCGGCCAAGCCCAGTATTTCAAGAAAACAGTCGATAGTCAAATGAATAGCCCGCTTTGCGTGCCCTAATGCATTTATTGCACCCCTGACATCACCGCCGGAGGTGTCCAATCTAGCAAAATCCAGATATTCAAATGGATCAATCCCTCCGGGGTTTAATTCCATTAAGCGCGCGTATATATATTCACAAGCATACCTTAGCCTTACTCTTTTGCCCAAAGCGAAATTACGATCGTGATTGCATAAGATATATTGACCTTTAATTCTCTCAAGTTTATCCACAGGTTTTCTCACAGTTTAATCAGATTCGATTCAAGAACTCCGGGTTTTAAGAAATCGCGAAAGCAAGCTTTCGCACTCCCAAAAACATTTTTTCAACACACCCTAAAGCTTTACTCTCTGGGCGTAGGGGCAGCCCTTGTGGCTGTCCGCATTAGCCTCCCGATGAAGGAACAAACATAACTAAGGATTTGACCGGGCAAGTGCATCCAGTTTCGCTCGCAACGGATTCAAAGGCAAAAGCCCCACGATCCGATCCACAGGCCTCCCCTTGCGGAAGAAGATAACCGTGGGTACGCCCTGCACCCGATACTGCATGGCAGTTTCGGGATTTTGCTCTACGTTCAACTTGAGGATCTTCACCCGTCCAGCATAATCCGGACCAATCTCATCTAAAAGCCCTCCCATAACCTGACAGGGCGGACATCGGGGCGACCAGAAATCCACCACCACCGGAACCTCAGATTCAAGCACTTCCTTTTGAAAGGATTCGTTGGTTATCGGAAGCGGCTTACCCGGTTTTGGCGGCTTGAAGAATAAGTTCTTTAAAAATCCCATATCTTTTAAACTCCTGCTTTCATAGTGCAACAATTATAACTGAAAAGAAAAAAAGGTCACCTCTGGCGCTGGGAGCGACAAACAATTACAACCTTTTGGGGTTTTGGGAAACAAAAAATTTGAGATACCTTTCTCCTTTGAGAGTGATTTGATAATAGGTATGATTGCGATGTTTGATCCATTTGGTGTCAACTATGTTTTTTCGATACTGAATCATCACCTTTTCAACTCTTTTCAAAAGTCTCAAATCTTTGAGTTTTTTATGGCGATCAAACATCTGTTCAGGTTCGATTTTCAAAATCTTTGCAACCATTAAGGAATAATCCACTCCCATCTCTTGATGGTGCTGCAGGATGTGAAAGTCAAGTTCATCTAACTGGTGATAATCCTTTTCTGGTTTATCCTCCGCCCTATCCAATATCTCCCCCCATGATAAAGAAAACAGTCGTTTGGTTTCGGTCTTCTGAAGATTGTTGCAGGAGGCTTTATGTACGGCGATTATATTGTTATAGCTGAAGTATCCAATGATGGAGTCATTTGGCTGGGGCGAGCAGCATCCCGCGACCTTATAACCTTCCTTCAATTTTAGTCCTTGGTCTAACATCCGATTATTCACTATCCTTCTTACAGTAAAATAACCAAAAATCCTCCTATGTCAAGTTCATCTTACGCTATAATGTATGCGTGAATAATGCCGATTACATTTTTTTGTCAACAAATTAAGTAACATGACGTATACATAAGTAAATCTTAGCTTATATATGCGGATTTTTACCATATGCAGATAAGGGATCAAAAAAAATCTTACCAAGAGAACAGGAAAGACCTTAACCTTTGCTCTGCTCTGGTTCGACTCTCTTCTTTAGCCCTCTCACAAGCTGATCCGGATCGGATCGTCTCTCAGGCTTTAAAAGATATCAGAAAAATCCTGGATGCAAAGCTATGCTGGCTATTTTTAGTTGAAGATAATAAGATCAAATTCAAGAGTCTGGGTGAGACCAGAAGCACGCAAAACCTGATCAAATCTCAACTGCTTCCTAAACTTTCCCCTGAGATTTTGAAGCGCACCTATCCTATAATATGCAACCGTATTGGTGAACTTTATAAAAATAACAGAGCCTTGTATAAATTCCTTAACGGGAAAAGGATTCATAAATTCATGGGGGTTCCACTCAAGAAGGATGGCAAGTTAATCGGGGCATTAAACCTGGCCAGGGATGCAGCTTCTCCAGACTTCACTCCGGAAGATTTGAAATCGTTGACTTTTTTGGGCAACATGATAGTTATGACCAAGCTTAGGCGAACTGAAGAGGACTCAAAAAAGTCTCAAGATTTTCTCGAGGCGATCATCGATAATATTCCCAATCCGATATTCATTAAAGATAGAAAACATCGCTATATGGTTTTAAATAAAGTCGTCACTGATCTGACGGGATATTCTCGAGAGAAAATGCTGGGCAAGTCCGATTACGACTTTTTCCCCAAAGAGCAGGCGGGTTTCTTCTGGAAAAAGGACGAGCAGATGTTCCGCACCGGAAAAGTCATCGATATTCCAGAAGAACCCATCACCGATAAAGAGGGCAAGATCCATTACATTCATACCAAGAAAGCTCCCTTAAAAGATTCATCCGGGAGGACAACCCATCTGGTGGGAATAATTGAGGACATTACCGAACGCAAGCGGGCAGAGAGTGCATTACGAGAATCAAAAGAAAAATATCGTCTTTTGGTAGAAAATATCAAAGAAGGAATATATTCAACTCACAAGGGAGTGTTTACAAGTGTAAATGAGTCTATGTCCAGGATGTTTGGTTACAGCAGAAAAGAGCTCATAGGGATGCCATCTTGGAATCTTGCTGTGCCTGAAATGAGAAACAGTGTAAAGGATATGTTCTTTGAGAGATTTGCTAAAAAAGATTATTCCCCGATAGAAGTTAAATGTATGCGGAAGGATGGCTCTGTCTTTATTGCAGAAATAAGAGTAAGTGGCATATCTGAAAAACAGCAGTTTTTGGGCATTGTTAGCGACATCACCGACCGTAAGCAAGCGGAGGAGGCGTTGCAAATCAGTCAAGAACGATACGAATTGTCCACTAAGGCCGCGAATGTTGGTGTTTGGGATTGGGACATAAAGACCAACAAATTTTACATTGATCCGACTGTTAAGGAGATTTTGGGATACAAAGATGAAGAAATCCCCAACGACATAGAAGTTTGGATGACTTACGTGCATCCGGACGACCGAGAGCCCGTGATGGCGGCAGCTCAGACGTGTCTTGACGGAAAGACACCTGAGTACGTATTTGAGCACCGCATGGTGCATAGGGATGGCTCCGTCCGTTGGATCCTCTCGCGTGGAAATGTGATGCGGGATGCAAAAGGGAATGCGGTCCGAATGGTTGGCACCGATACCGACATCACTGAGCGCAAGCGTGCGGAGGAGGCACTGCAAGCAAGTGAGAATAAGTATAGAACGCTTCTTGAGAATCTTCCTCAAAAGATATTTCTTAAAGAGAGGAACTCAGTTTATGTGTCCTGCAATGAGAGTTACGCTAGGGATTTAAAGATTAAATCCGACGAAATTGCTGGAAAAACAGATTATGATTTCTTCCCTAAGGAATTGGCTGAGAAATACAGAGCAGACGATAAAAGAATTATGGAATTGGGGAAAACAGAAGATGTTGAAGAGAGATATATCCAGGAACGACAGGAAGTATTTGTCCATACAGTCAAAACGCCTGTCAAGGATGAACAAGGTAATCTCATTGGATTATTAGGCATTTTCTGGGACATCACCGAGCGCAAGCGGGCCGAGGAGGCTCTCCAAAGATCAGAAAGAAAATACCGCACTCTGGTGGAGACAGCTCAGGAGGGGATCGGCATAGCGGACCCCAAGGAAAATCTTATCTTTATTAACCAGGCTTTCGCCGATCTTCTGGGATACAAAAAAGAGGAGCTTTTTGGTAAAAACCTAAAAGAGATCTGCGATGAAACACAATATGTTATGCTCAAAAAGGAAACACAGAAAAGAAAGAAAGGAGAGTCTTCAAAATATGAAGCTAAGCTTTTGACCAAGAGAGGAAAGCCAAAATACTTCTATGTCTCCGCCGCCCCATTGTGGAACGAAGATGGAAGCTTTATGGGCACACTGGCTGTCTTGTCCGACTTAACTGAGATTAAGAAAGCTCGAGAATACAATGTTTTACTCGATACAAGCAGGGAACTTTCCCGAACTTTAAGGTTGGATCAGTTGCTTAAGATAGGTGCGGAGAAGATGATTCAGGTTTTAAACGCAGATCGCTGTGCAGTGCTGTTGATCGAAGACGACACTGTAGGCTCTATGATAGCGGTGCAGGTATACGCTCAAAAGACAAAAGTCTTAGCGCCCCCTTTAAAGCTAAAGATCACAGAAGAGCTCTTTTCCTCGTATAAACAATCTCTCTTAACGCAAGGATACATTCAGATCTCTGATCCTCGTACCGACCGTTTGCCGGAGTTGGGAAGAAAGATTCTCCGCAAGACCGGAATGATTTCTTCTTTGATCATTCCCATGTTTTTGGGAAAGAAGATGCTGGGTGCCTTTCATGTGGGGATGACGAAAAAAAGCAAAATCTTCAGTGAGGAAGAAGTTCGATTGATCCGGACTATGGCAAACCAGGTAGCAGTAGCTTTGCAGAATTGCAGGTTGATGGAGAACCTAAAAAAAGAACATTCCCGAATAACTGAACAGGCTGAGGTGCTAAAAAGACAAACCCGGGAGAAGGATATTCTTCTAAAAGTCAGTCGGGCGCTTTCCAAAACCATGGACCTGGATGAGGTGAGCAAGGTCGCCAGTCGGGTGATGGGATCGGCTATGGGAGCAGAACGTTGTGCGGTAACGCTTGCCACCCCGGACGGCAACCAGTTAGAGATCAAAGGTCTCTTCTCCAAAGAACAGACAGATGCTCATAAGTTAATCGGAACGAAATTCTTGTGGGGTGATATTCCCGCTATGACTAAAGCGATAAAAAAGGGGAAACCTTTCGTCATAAACGATACTACTGATATTCCTTCCAAAGGTAAGACAAGAGACTATTTTCTTAAGGTGGGAATAAAATCTGTGTTGGGTGCCGGCATGTTCTTTGGCAAGAAACTGGTGGGTATTTTGAGCATTACTACCACCAAAGAACGTAAAACTTTTAGTAGGGAGGAGGTCAAGTTAGTTCAGACCATGGCTAATCAGATTGCGGTTGCCATCGAGAATGCTCGACTCTTGCAGGTGGTCAAAAAACACACTCAGGATTTAAAAGACCTGTCTTCCCAGTTGATGAAAGTTCAGGAGAAGGAACGAAAACGAATCGCGCAGGAGCTCCATGATGAGGTGGGTCAGATGCTTCAGTCCATGAAGATGAATCTGGATAGAATTAAAATGAATCTGAGATCAAAACCTCAAAGGCTGGATGGCATAGAAGATTGGTTGCTTGATACCGAAAAACTCCTGGGTCAGACCATTGACGACATACGCACATTAACCTTTGATTTGAGACCAAGCATGTTAGACGATTTTGGACTGATTCCCACCTTGAGATGGTTTATAGAAAACTACCGCAAAAGATCCAATATCAAAGTCTCTTTAAAAGCTAAGGACCCAAAATATCGATTCCCCGCAGAGGTCGAGGTTACTCTTTATCGCATAATCCAGGAGGCTTTGACCAATGTAGCAAAACATGCAAAGGCTACCGAGGCATCTGTCATGGTGTCCCAAAAGAATTCCACCGTCATCTTGTCTGTGAGAGACAACGGCGTAGGCTTTGATGCCAGCAAGGTTCTATCTGCCCCCAGAGGCATGGGACTTCTTAACATAAAGGAAAGAGTCAATCTGCTTGGGGGGAGTTTCGAGATTATCTCCCGCCCAAGGAAAGGAACCAGAGTAAACATAAACATCCCATTTTAGGAGGTGAAGCATGAAGAAGGTCAAATTACTGGTGGCTGACGATCATAAGATTTTTCGTCAGGGAATCAAAAAGCTGTTGGAGGAGGAGTCCGACCTTCAGGTGGTAGGAGAAGCTGCAAACGGACGGGAGGCAGTGAAAAAGGCAACTGAGCTGAAGCCGGATGTGATCCTCATGGATATTGCCATGGCCAACCTCAATGGGCTGGAGGCAACCAAACAGATAAAGAAGGTCTTGCCCGACATCAAGGTGATAATGCTGACCATGCACAAAAATGAAGAATACATTCTTCAGTCCTTCCAAGCGGGTGCCTCTGGATATATCCTGAAGGAAGGAGCAGTGGAAGAGTTGGTCTCTGCCATTCGTTCTATCCACCAGGATAAGTCTTTCTTAAGCCCTACCATCTCCAAGACCCTGATAGATGCCTATCTCCGGAAGATGGAAACTGGCAAGACCGCAACTCCCTTTGATCTGTTAACTGATAGAGAAAGGGAGGTCTTGCAACTGATCGCCGAGGGATATACTAACCGGGAGGTGGCCAAGTCACTCTTCATCAGTGTGAAAACAGTGGAGGCACATAGAGCACACATCATGCAGAAACTGAATATTCATGATATCGCCAAGCTGGTGAAGTATGCTATTCAGAAAGGATTGGTTGACTTAAACGCATAGAACCTCCCTCCTTTCAGTCAGCTTGGCAGACCAGGGTTTCTTCTGATCGTAAAGAAACCTCTTGTGGAAGTGTAATATGGCAGTATATTTACCATATGTAAGCATTTTTGCGTTAAAATAGGGTGAATTACTAATTGCCAAGCAAGAAGGGATTTGTATATTAAAAATGCAAATTTGATTCCATCTCGAGGGTGTGCCCTGTAGCTTTGGGTAGTTCCTTGCCCCCCTCTACCCTTACCGAAGCACACCCTCTTCCTCTATTTAGACCATCCTACAAGGTAGACTTCTTTGGTTTCAAAGATGAATTCAGTTGACCTACAGGTTTTATCTCTGAGACGGAAGCAAAACTTTTCTTAAATAATAATTGACAATCATGATGTTGGTCTTATATTATGCAAGGCAAAAGAGCCAGAAAGAAAAACGTCCTGGGAGGAGGTGAATTCTATGGCAATGAAGATCACGGATGAGTGCACTGCTTGCGGACTTTGCTCTCCCGAGTGCCCTCAATCAGCAATCAGCGAAGGTGATATATACGTGATCGATCCAGACAAATGCAATGAATGCGAAGATATAGAGGGAGGATCTAAGTGTGTGGCAATTTGCCCGATAGAATGCATTGAGAAAGCCACTTAACACAAAAAAACTATACCGTTAAGAAGTGCGCCGATACGAGCAAAGGATGACCTGCTTCGCCTTCGGCGCACTTTATTATGAAGTCTTTCGAAAAACACCGAAATTTTAGCGGCCAGTCCCAAAAAAAGATGAGTGCTCGTTTCATAATAATCCTGGTGGTGACGATTCTTCTCATCATTTTTGTAATTCAGAATAAAGCTCCATTTCAGGTAAAGTTCCTGTTCTGGTCCTGGATAATGTCCCCATCGGTTTTGATCCTTTTGGTTTTTGCTTTGGGCCTGATTTTTGGATGGATTTCCCTGGCATGGTCTGAGAGAAAGAAACGAAAACGTGTGGCAGAGTGAACACGTATAAAAATGAGCCAAAAGAGGTGATGATTTCCCAATATGGGCAAATATCGATTTCTGGATGACGTGGCTATCGCCGATGCGGCTTTCCAGGCAGAAGCGGAAAGCATAGAGGAGTTGTTCGAAATCTGCGCACAGGCTACTTTCGAGGTGATGGCCGACACGAAGACTATCGGGCATAAGTATAAAGAGGATGTGGAGCTGATAGGTGAAAATCTGGAGGAGCTGTTATTCGATTGGCTGGCAGAGTTGATCTATCTGAAAGACGTAAAGTCCATGCTCTTCTGCAAATTTGACATAAAGATCCAGAAGAAGGATGGTTACAGACTCGCCGCTTCTGTCTGGGGTGAGCCGGCAGATCAAAAAAAACATAAGGTAAGGGTGGATGTGAAGGCGGTCACCTATCATCTTCTGGAGGTGAAGAAGACCGATAGTAAATGGACCGCCAAGGTGATCTTAGATATATAATGTGAGATTCGACGCTGGTTTGACGGTGACGACTCGTATGAGTGCATACGCATGCTCGTATCGAGGCTTGAGGTACGAGGCTCGAAACTCGAACGAGCGACTCTCAAGCTTCGAACTTCGAGCATCAAACCTCCATACGAGTTTCGCCAACGATGCGAAGCATTCATACGAATAACCGAGCCTCGGGTTTCCTTTAAAAAATGAGGTGATATTATGCAGATGAAAAAAATTCAGGAAGGTATATGGGAAGTTCCCCCGAGTGAAAAAGAGGGGATGAGGGTTCCGGCAAGAATTTTAGCTTCGGAGAAGTTGATGCAGATTATGGATAAAGGAGTATTCGATCAGATAACTAACGTGGCAACTCTTCCCGGAATTCAGAAGTATGCTATGTGCATGCCGGATGGGCATTGGGGCTACGGGTTCCCCATCGGCGGGGTGGCCGCCTTCTCCACCAAAGATGGGGTTATCTCCCCCGGCGGAATTGGATTCGATATCAATTGTGGCGTCAGACTGATCCGCACCGATCTCACCATAGAAGAAGTTAAGCCGAAGATGAACGCTTTGATGGACACCCTTTTCAAACTGGTTCCAGCAGGAGTGGGCTCCAAAGGAATCGTCAGGTTAAATTCCGACACCTTCAAACAGATTATGGTCAAAGGGGTGGATTGGTGCATCGAGAATGGATACGGCTGGCAAGAGGATGGTGATAGAATCGAGGAGGGGGGACATATGCCGGGTGCCAATCCATCCAAGGTAAGCCAGAAGGCTACCTCTCGCGGAATCAGTCAACTGGGCACTTTAGGATCGGGGAATCACTATCTGGAAATACAGGTTGGACTCACCGATCAGATCTATGATCCGGAAATAGCCAAGGTTTATGGGATCACCAAGCCAGATCAAATCTTCGTCATGGTGCATTGCGGCTCCCGTGGATTCGGTCACCAGATTGCCACGGATTATCTTCAGATATTTTTGGGCGCCATGAAAAAGTATGGACTCAAGATACTGGACAGGGAGCTGGCTTGTGCGCCCTTCAATTCACCGGAGGGACAGGATTATTTCGGAGCCATGGTCTGTGCCGCCAACTCCGCCTTTGCCAACCGACAGGTGATCACTCACCGAATCAGGGAGGCATTCAGCCAGGTGTTCGGAAAGGATGCCAAAGAGTTAGGGATGCACATCATCTATGATGTGGCTCACAATATTGCTAAGATTGAAAAGCATAACATAGACGGAGAGGAAAAGGAAGTTATTGTTCACCGTAAAGGTGCCACCCGCTCCTTCCCGCCTCACCATCCGGCTGTGACTGAAATATACCGGGAGGTGGGACAGCCGGTGATAGTGGGCGGATCCATGGAAACCAACTCATACCTTCTGGCAGGCACCCAAAAGGCTAATGAGATGACATTCGGCTCCACCTGCCATGGAGCAGGAAGAGTTATGTCTCGAACGGCAGCCAAAAGAAAGGTGAGAGGGACTGAATTAAGACAGAGGATGACCGAAAGAGGCATGGTGATCCGTGCGGTATCCATGTCAGGATTGGCTGAAGAAGCAGGGTTCGCTTATAAGAACATTGACGAGGTGGTCACCACCGTGGACAGCCTGGGCATCTCCAAGAAGGTCATACAGCTCAAACCTCTGGGCTGCATCAAGGGTTAGAGAAAGAGGAGAAAGCCTACTGCGAGCGGCGGGGGCACCCCGGTTCGACCGGCGATACTGGCGGTTCTGGGCTTTCTGGGGATCATTTTCATTTTTTCTTTCACTCGTCCTGCTTGCTAGGATTCTGTGCGTCAGCAGGTTACAAACTACGATACTGGCGGTTCTGGGCTTTCTGGGCTTTCTGTAGCTGATTTTTGTTTTTTTTTACCCTGCCTGCTGGAATTCTGTGCGTCAGACGATGTATCTTGAGGGAGGCGTCCGTTACCAACAAGAGGTTCACGATCAATTGGATGGTTCATATCGAATCTCTTTTCCACATAAACTAATTGTCAGGTAGCCGTTGGGGCGATCTGACCTACAAATATACTCCCCCTCACCCCCGCCTATGGCGGGATCTTCGACCTTGATGCTTCCCAGACGGGCCTTCGCCTCCCACGAGGTATGAACCGTAAGGTACATACCGAGGAGAGAGGGAATTCGCGTGTTGTGTCAGGTGCTAGACCTGACACATCTGTCAGGAGTAGCTCCTGACAGAACAAGAAGACGAGCGCAAAACAAGATATGCCCTCCATAAACAGGGGAGCTATCCTTTTCACCATTAAGTTTATGGTGAATTTGCTCTTTGTGGTAAGAGAGCCTACTCCGTAAGATCGGGCGGGGGTTCAACCCCCGCCCGATCTAGGGCAATTATCTGCATCGCCCGTTAGAAAAAGGAAGCGGATTCGGAAGTTGACAAATCCCCCTATCCTGCGGATCTTCGAACTCCCCCTTTACTAAAGGGGGATTAGATGACGGGCGCAAAACAAGATATGCTCTCCATATACAGGGGAGCTATCATTTTCACCATCAAAGTTGGGGAATTGTCTATATTAGGTGGTTGACGATCTTTTTCGTCAAGCAGGCTACGCTATGCTAGACCTACGAGTTGATTTATCTTGGTCTCTTGTTCGTCACGGACACCAGCAGACGGATCTTTGATGTCCGCGACGTTTAGCAAAAGGGTAACGGACGAGGCGTCCGTTACCAACAAAAGCTGAAAACCCCCTCACCCTGTATCCCTCTCCCCAATGGGGAGAGGAATAAGTCGAAGATCCCGCCCCAGGCGGAGGTGAGGGGGTCTTTGTTTTGATGAAAAGTAAACTCCTAACGCAAGCTTTAACAGTGTTAGGGGCTCAGGGCACTTGACCTACGAACTTGTTATGCGAACTATACGTCGCGGACGAGGGCGTCCGTGACGAACAAAAGGCACTGGAGCGACGGTTTGGCCGGGCCTTGGCGGTCTGGCTCCAATTAAGGGATTCCATCACCCAAGATGTCAATCACTTCAGTGGATTCCAAGAAGAACGTAAATACTACAGTGAAGGCAGTGCCTACAAGCCAAGAAGGCACCTTCTGCGGCTTCGGGACTTCCACGACGATGGTGTCAGGAGGCAGATAGATCGTTTTGCCCACGGAGGTGTCTTCCGGGGACATGGTTAGTTCGAGAAAAGAACCCCCTTTGAGTATAAATCCTCCCTTTTTCCATGCGTAACGGGGTCTGTCCAGAAAGTAGTTTACTTGGCGCTCTTCAAATCTCTTGTCGAAGCGAAGCATGAAGGAACCCCAGGCGTCTGTGAGCAGTGGACCCTCCTTGATCCACCTGGACTCGGCCCAGTCATAATACTGATAGACCATTTCCACTTTGTCGAGCGGTAAATGGCTCAATGAATCGACAACCACGCCCGAAACCTCTATGCTCTCCTGTGATTCCACAAGAGGGACGAGCAGAAACCAGACAGAAAGTGCAAATAACAGTGTTTTGCAGCGCATGATCCCCCTCGATAATCAACTGCTTGTAACTGCAACAACAGACGCTCATCATGTGCACTGGTGAGTCGCCGCTCAAAATCAAGAATTGTCAATTAATTATATCGACATTATTCCAAATAAATTTACACCTTTCCGTAAATGGTGAAGACAGATAACAATATGCTTTACCAGATAAATAAAAGAATGTCGAAGTTAACCCTATGGAGACTCTCGGCGTAACGGTATTTCCCATACTGGACCAAGCCTTCTAATATCAAACCCAAATAAACTATGAGGACGACAGACCTTTGATGTTTGGTAACTTATTCTGCCCTTCTCATACCCAGGTGGGATGTCCAAAGTAAACTCGTGCGGGAACTCCTTTATTATGTGTGCAATCGTTGTAGTGCTATTATTGTCATTTGATAGAAGTGTTATCTGCATTTCAATCTCACCTAACTGGGAGACGCTATCCATATCACGTATACGGACTATCTGCTGATTTACAGAATGCGTATCTTGGGCAGATATATAGAGGCTGAAACTCTTTTCTCTTTTATCAATTTGACCAAGTCTACGGTTACGTACTTTGAGGAGGGAATCACATGGCTCGCAGAACAACTTGTGTCTCATGCAATCCCCGGTGATCCAAAATTCGGCTTTGCCCCACTCATTCGATGTTATATACCTTTTAGTAGACGATGTGCCTGTTTCAAACGTCAATTCCAATTTAATACACTTACGCAAGTGTTCCTCATTTTCATCGTATAGCTTTATCGTCACACGGGCAATATCAAATTCAGCCTTCCAAGCTTTGTTATTGTGAATTAGTTGTTTCACGGAGTCAAATCCCACGCATTGATCATCTAGATGACCGAGAATCAAAGTCGGTGGCTTGCAGCACATATTACTATTGTGGTCAATTGGTCTATAGGGGACGGTAAGTGGAATGGAACCGTGGGCGTCTGTTTCTAACCGACCCGTATGAAAAGATGAAGGCTCTGTTATGTAGAATGCTGCCGGGAAACCGTCTATTGGCCTTGAATCACGATAGTAAACTCTGACATCGATGCTATAGAACTCCATATTGTACAAGTTGGACTTGAATTCGTCCCTCCCTGATACTAAAGTATCTGATTTATCGAAAATATAGTATGTAATCCATTTGCCTTCAGGGCCAATAACAATCTCTGGGAAAGTGGCGCGCCCCTCAGAATCTATGATTTTCTTGAAACAACCGTAGTTAGGTGAACAGACCTCGACCATTTTCCCAACAAATACGACTTCAGTATCCTCAAAGGCATTACAGAATCTGATTGTTAAATATGGAAGTTCAGTTATGGATTGCGCATTGTGTTGGCTGGGCATCAAGAGAAGCGAGAAGACTAAGCCGAACTGGACCAACCAAATGCAACATGCGAATCTTGAAAAACCCGAATTAGAATATTTCATATTCAATTCTCAATTACAAAAAAACAGATCAGACACTTAAAGGAATCTCCGTTCCTCTTCATTTCTTGACTTGGTAGATCATTACGCTGTCATGATGCCTTGGAAAATAGTCGCCTGTTTTATGACCCAGCCCTCTATTATGAATACGGCTGAAGAACTCTTCGACTCCCGCCGCTATTGGAGGCCTATCTAATAATCTATAACTCTCAAGGTACTGCATACCCTCGAAATCCATGTAGGCAAGATACACCTTGTAATTCGTTCCTCCCCCTGATAGTATCTGTTCCCACTTCTCTGATTCTGTGGGGAGAGGGTGAGATGCATAATCATTTTTTAAATGAACCAAAACCTCCTGCTGAGAACCTTCTTTCAAGTAAAGCAACGATTTATGATTTCTAAATGATTTGTACCAACGAAAAGGCTTTGTCCATCCGTCTGTATCTTCTCCTTCGTGTTCCAGACCAACCGATATGCTATATGCATAGCCTTTTCCCACATTCAGGAGTGTCAGAACTAAAACCTCGTTGAGGCTACGATATCGCACAACAGATGACTGCAACATAAGTCTTGGTGCCATCTCGTATGTTCTATGCAATTTGGTTTCAACAAGGATTTCATGCGAAACACCTATGTATTCTTTTGTGCTCTTAGATAGCTCATTTGTTGCTAAAAAGAGAAATATTGTAGCTATCAATAAGCCAAAAGCTGCTATCGGAGTAACGTAATACTTTACAATCTTGCTGAATTTACTCTCGTTGGGTTCGCCTCTAGTTGAATTTTCATCAGCAACTTCGACAAAATTTGATCTGTTGCGTTCCGTGGAACGGCCACTGGACGCTTCTCTCTGCTCTGCATTCGCAGCCTCCGTGCCGTCTGCAATTGAGCCTTCGGTGACTTCGCTCTCTTCGTGCTCCCTATCGTTGGATGCTTCCGTTTCAGACTTGTTGTTGTCCTTGTGGTCGTGTTTTTTCAGTTCGTTGTTAGACATTAAAGGCTCCTTTCTTTGGCTACCCGACCTACCGAACTCGTGTCGGATTGCGTATCTACAATCAATAATTGGGAATAGGATTTTACGCTCTTACTTGGCTGCTCCTTCGTTATCAATCACAAAAATCGGACAAGATGTCGATTCGACAATACTCCTGCGCAGGCAACTCCCCTTCGAACGACGGACAGCTTGTCGTTGAAAGATTCTGTTTCGAGATTTGCCTTTGCGACTTTTTTTTAATTTACAATAATGGCTTATATTTGTCAAGAATAAAATTTAGATTCACCACAAAGTTCTATGGCTTGACGAAAAAAAAGTAGCCATTAGGAAATGAGTTAAGGTCAACACATAAATTCCGAGATCATCTATAAATTTTCGTTTTTCTGGCAATCTGGATAGGTGATGTCTTAAATTGTCTGGAAAAATAATAGTGGAAGAAAGAAGTGGCATGAGGTATCCTTGGGTGATTAAGATAAACAAGTCCTCCCGAATGAGGACGAAACCCAAGGAGGTCCATCATGCCAAAGGTAAGGATATCACCATCTGAAAGAATAAGCAAGGAGATTTCTGCGTTGTGTCAGGACCTGGTCCTGACACATTTTGATTTCAATGCGTCAGTCACGCAGGATTCCCCATACGGGGAAGAGTAAGCTCCTGACGCAACCTTTAAAGCCCGATTTCTGAAAAATACACTATGTTTACATTTTTATTATAGACATTTATGAAAACTTGTCAAGAAATTTTTAAATTACTTTTCAGATTGGTAATGTTGATTTGGGTAATTGGCTTTTGGAGTCCAAACGATCAGACAGCCATTCGGGTGAGCCTCCGTTTAATCTCTCATTGGCTGGCATTTAGAACAGAAATAACTTGATCTCTGGTTGATCTTGATCCTTTTTATTTTAGTTCTACATCTTTTACAAGACTCCTCTTCCCTGCCATAGACTTTGTGTTGTAATTGAAATCTTCCTATCTTCCCATCGACGTTCAAGTAGTTTTCTACCGATGATCCTCCAGCTTTAATGGCTTTATGCAATATCTTCCCTATGGCTTTATGAAGACCCCTTAGTTTGTTTTCACTAAGCAGCTCTGCTTTCTGCGCAGGATGTATCTTTGCCTCAAAGAGGGATTCATCCACATAGATATTACCCAATCCGGCGATAATGTGCTGATTTAGAAGCGCGGATTTGATCCTCCTCTTTCGTCTTCTGAAAATCTCGAAAAATTCAGAAAATTTAATTTCAAGCGCCTCCGGTCCCAACTTTTTCAACTCAACAACATCCTTTTCCTCTGCGGTATTGAACAATTTTATTTTGCCAAATTTTCTTTGGTCGTTATAGCGAAGCTGTTCATCCGAGCCATAAAATCTAAAGATCAGATGATCGTGTTTGTCATAAAGTTCCGATTCAGACCGACATCGACCTGATGGTTTGTGTGGTAAATCTGCGGATCTGATGAAAAGAAAATTTCCAGTCATCCCCAGATGAACTAAAATCGTTTTCCCTCCAGACAAATCTATAAGCAGATATTTCCCTCTTCTTCTCACTCCTTTGACCCTTTTCTGAATGATCGCTTTCTTGAAGAGATTAAAATTCTGCCTTACTATCCCAGGAAAAATTGCCTTAACTTCTTTTATCCTTTTTCCCGCAATAGCCTTGTGTAATCCCTGGGCTATGGTCTCAACCTCAGGCAATTCCGGCATGTTTTTTTGTCAAAAGGAAGCTCGATTTTCGGTTGTTCGTATGAATGCTTCGCATCGTTGGCGAAGCTCGTATCGAGACTCGATAATCGAAGCTCGAAACTTGAACCTTAATAATCACTCATTCCAGCTTCGATCTTCGCGCTTCCAGCATCGATACCAGCATGCGTATGCACTCATACGAGTCGCCACCGTCAAACCAGCTTCGAATCTCTCGATGACGATATAGTCGAATGAAACTGAAATCGACTCAGACTATCTCCAGCATTCTGTCGATGGACCTTTTTGCTTTTTGGGCAACCTCAGGTGGGACTTCGACGGGGTAGGCCATATCCTCCAGAGACCACAATATTTTCTCTAAATTATTTAACTTCATGTTGTGGCAGTCTGCCAAGTTGCTGGCGGGGTAGAATTGTTTTTGCGGATTTTCTTTTTTCAATCTGTGAAGTATGCCAATTTCCGTGCCGATGATGAACTCCTCTGAATTTGATTCTTTGGCATATCTGCAAATGCCAGAGGTGGAAAGAACCTTATCTGCCATGGCAATCACGTCCGGGGTGCATTCAGGATGCACCAAGACTTCAGCTTTGGGATATTGAGCCTTCTTTTTCAAAATATCTTCAGCTAAAATGCGTCTGTGGGTGGGACAATAACCCTCCCACAAAATCATCTTTCGATTGGCTTGTTTGGCGGAAAAGTCGCCCAGATATTTGTCTGGAATAAACAGAATTTCCTTCTCTTCAGGAATCGATTGAACCACCTTCACCGAATTGGCGGAGGTGCAGCAATAGTCGGACTCCGCCTTTATCTCGGCGGTGGTATTCACGTAGGTAACCACCACCGCCTCCGGATATGTCTTTTTCATCTCCTTCAGTTGCCTGGGAGTAATCATGTTGGACATGGCACAGCCAGCATTTAAATCAGGCATCAAAACGGTTTTGTTCGGTGAGAGAATCTTGGCGGTTTCCGCCATAAAATGAACCCCACAGAAGACGATCACCTCCGCGTCGGTCTTGGCGGCTTGCTGGCTCAATCCCAGGGAATCACCCACAAATTCGGCAATGTCCTGCACCTCTCCTATCTGATAGTTGTGAGCCAAAATGATGGCTTTACGCTCTTCTTTGAGCTTTAAAATATCGTTTACCAGCTTATCGTTTTTGACTTCGGGTATACTCATAAACCAATTCCACAGAATAAAAACTTTCACCTGAGACCGTGCTGGAATACTTAGATTCCCAATCTAAAAAACTTTATTGGAAAGAAGAAAGAGTCGCCAAGATCAACGCACTTTAGGATTCGGTCTTTTCTTTATCCGGTGCGGCATCCTTAATTTCTTCAACAGGAGAAGCTATGGTTTTATTAAGATCTTCGATCAATTTATCAACCTCCACTCCGTGCGCAAGCGCCCCTTGCTTAATGGTCTCATTGTCTGCAAGATGACAGCCAAAACAGTGCATCCCGAATTGGAAAAAAGTTTTAACCGTCTCCGGATACTTTTTCAAAACTTCTCCAAAAGTCATCTCTTTGGTTATCTTAGCTTCCTGTGCCATAAATTTGCCTCCTTTATTTTTTTATCGGCAGAATACTCTTAGTCCCAAACCGGAGCATTTTTTTAGGGCGAAGTTTAAAAGTCAATGTTCATTCCGGTATTAACGTCGCCTCCTCCACACTGCTCAATAGAATACCAAACTTTGATTTGAAATATTGGACTTCTTTGATCTTCTTTATGCTGAATTCAAGTTTTCTTTATGAACTCATATTTTCAACACCAAGATAGGTAACCCTCAGAAAAAGTCAAGAAGATTGGGAATCGCTTTTGCGGAAGTTTTAAAGTGAGTTTATTTGGGAGGTTTTATATGATTAACGAATCACCAAAGCTCGTTTGAACTTTCGCTCATTATCACCTACAATGCTTTTTCGAGAAGCTCTGCCAGATCAAAGGCTGCCATATAGTTTTCCATCCCCTTCTCTTTGATTCCATCCCCCAGCATGGTCAAGCAGTATGGACAGGCAGTTGCCACCACCGAGGCGTTGGTGAAGGCGGCTTGATCCACCCGCATATGATTTATCCTTGTGCCGATGGTCTCCTCCATCCACATTCTTCCTCCACCCGCACCACAGCAGAAGCTCTTTTCTCTGGTTCGCTCCATCTCCACCAACTTCGTACCCTTGATGGAACCCAAAAGGTTTCTGGGAGCATCATAGATGTTATTATGTCGTCCTAAATAGCAGGAATCATGATATACCGCGGTCATCTCCACACCGGTTTTCCATCTCAACTTTCCTTCTTTGAACAGAGTCCAGAGGAATTCACTATGATGGAACACTTCATAATTGCCACCAAATTGATGATATTCGTTTTTGAAGGTGTTAAAACAATGAGGGCAGAATGTGATGATCTTTTTTATTCCGTATTTGTTGAAAAGCTCGATGTTCTGTTGCATGAGAATCTGAGTTAGGTATTCATTTCCCATTCGACGAGCAGTCTCTCCGCAACACATCTCCTCTACACCCAGTATCCCGAAGCTTATACCTGCCTTCTGCAAAAGACCTACCAGGCTTCGGGTCACTTTTTTGTTGCGCTCATCATATGAGCCAGCACAGCCCACCCAGAGAAGATAATCCACATCACCTTTTTCAGCTACAGTTTTCAAATCCAGATCCTTCGCCCAATCCGCCCGTGTGGCAAAACCAATGGCCCAGGGATTATAATTGGTCTCCATATTCTTGAAGAAAAGCTTAACCTCCGGAGAGAACTTGCTCTCCATCAAAACCAGGTAACGCCTCAAATCCACCATCTTGTCGATCACCTCCACAAAGACCGGACAGGCTTGCTGACAAGCGCCACAGGTGGTGCAAGCCCAGAGCTCATCTTCGGAGATCACATTGCCGGCAATAGGTTTGGTCTGCTCTTCATCACCCTCTCCTAACCTGAGGTTTTTCCCCTGACTGGTCAGATGATTTTTTAAATCCTGAATGACCTTCTTGGGCGAAAGAGGTTTTTCGGAAAGATAGGCTGGACAGTTGTCCTGACATCTGCCACAGCGGGTGCAGGCGTCTGTGTCAAGCAGTTGTTTCCAGGTAAACTCCTGCAGTTTTGCCACCCCGAAAGTCTCCTGATTTTCTATATCCAGTATAGGCTTGACCTCTCCCGAAGGAGCAAAGGATCTGAAAAACTGATTCAAAGCTGAGGTGATTAAATGCAGAAGCTTAGAATAGGCAATATATCCGATGAAGCCAAAAGCCAAGAATAAGTGTATCCACCAAAATGTAGCGTGAAGTGTCCTCAAAGGGGCTCCGCTTTCTTGAGGCGATGCAAACAATTTGCTTATCTCCCAACCCACAAACGAATATCTCTCAAAATCCGGTCTGGTGATGGCAATGCGAACTCCTTCATTGAAGAAGCCAGTGACAAGAACAAGAAAGATCAAAATCAAACCGATCAGGTCTTCCGGTTTATTGTCCAGCATATCCGGCTTGAGGACATATCTACGAAAAGCCAGCAGAATCACGCCAATTATGGCTAACAATCCAAAGAGATCCAAAACGAAGGAAAAGAAAAGATAGAAACTCCCCTGAATGAAGACCTTACCAAAGATTAACTTGGTGAGGTCCTCCTGGATGAAGATCAGAATGGTACCCAGAAGGAGGACGAGAAATCCCCAGAACAAAAAGAGATGCGTAATTCCAGGGTATGGCTCTTTGAGGATTCGTTTGTGAAAGAGCCCAAATGAGAAAAGCGATCCTATTCTTCTGGGTATGTTGTCAAGCCTGTTTTCAGGCTTGCCTGTCCGCCAAAGTCGGATGCGTTTAATCAGACCATAGACGAAGATTATAATGACGATTAAGCCCAAACCATAAACTGGCCAGCGCACCCAATGTCCTACGTTCCAGAAAATCTCTCGCGTGATCTCCATCTCTCGACTTTCTACGTTAAACCTTGAACTTTGAACGCTTTTTTATTCTTGAGCTTTCAGCTTTTTTACCTCTTCGGTTAACAGCGGAACGATTTTAAAAAGATCATCTACGATCCCGTAATCAGCCAGCTGAAATATTGGTGCTTCGGGGTCTTTGTTGATGGCTACGATGTATTTGGAGGTTCGCATTCCTGCCAGGTGCTGAATGGAGCCGGATATTCCGCAGGCGATGTAAAGGTTAGGGTTAACTACCTTTCCGGTCTGTCCCACCTGTATATCATGAGGGGCAAACTCTGAATCCACCGCCGAGCGGGAAGCCCCTATCGCGGCGCCCTCTCCAAAAGCAGAGGCTAATTCCTCCAGTATCTTGAAATTTTCCTCACTTGCCATACCCCTGCCTCCGGCGACGATAACCGAAGCTTCAGTCAAATCGATTTTCTCTCCAGCAGTCTTGACCATCTCCTTTATCGTCGCTTTTATGTCCCGAGGCTGCAGCTCCACCGCCACTTTTTCAATCTCTGCTTTCTCTAAGCCTTTCTCCGGCACCGGCAGAACATTCGGTCTCAAGCAAGCCATCTGTGGTCTGGCTTCAGGGATGATGGTATCCACTAATACCTTTCCGGCAAATATGGGTCTTTCTGCCAGAAGGAGTCCCGCATTGGAAATCTCCAGCC
Organism: Candidatus Zixiibacteriota bacterium; assembly: GCA_023129805.1. Next base: position 22,559 of record JAGMBK010000002.1, read on the forward strand.
CCATGCAATCCGAAGCCAATCCGGTTTGAAGGCGAGCGGCTACACGGGGGAAAAGATCCTTACCCAAAGCTGTAGCTGGTCCCAAAAGGATTGACGGACTGTGAGCTTTTACCAAATCCACGATTGCCTCGGTATAGCCTTCGTTGGAGTAATTTTTCAAAGCTTCGGAGTCGCAGACAAATATCTTACCAGCACCGTACCCATCAAGTTCCTCTGCTAAATTCTCCACTCCGTGTCCTAAAAGTAGGGCTGACAAAGATCCGCCAGTTTTTTCTGTTAGCTTCTTTCCTATGCCCAAAAGCTCAAAAGATACTTTCTTTAGTTTTCCTTCTTTTTGCTCAGCTATTATCCATACATCGTTTGACATTTTTATCCTTTCATTAAAGCATTTTGATTCCCCCTCACCCTACCCTCTCCCCATAGAGACTGTGTCATAATCATGTTTTGAAGTTGTAGCCGCAATCTTCAGATTGCGTAAGCCTTTGGAATTCAACATCTCGATTTCGCAGACTAAAGTCTGCGGCTACAAAAACAACTATTCTGACACTCCCTCTTAGGGGAGGGGAGAGGAGACAGCCTCGTCTCATAAATAAATGCGTTTACACTAAATCAGCTTGGCCTCTTCATGCAAAAGTCTCGCCAACTCGGAAGCCGTTTCAGCAGGCTCTCCCTCGATCTTTCTTCCGGCTTTTCTTTCCGGAGGGAGACGATAATTTTTAGTCTTTAGCTTGGACCCCTTTTCACCCACCTCACCGGCATCCAGACCCAAAGTTGCGAGATCGACCTTTTTGATCTCCTTCCTTTTCGCCTTCATTATGCCTGGCAAAGAAGCATATCTGGGCTCATTCAAGCCCTTTTGAGCCGCTATCACCGCAGGCAAAGGCATTTCAATGACCTCTTCCACCCCTCCCTCTGTCTCCCTTCTGGCGGTTGCAGTTTTTCCATCTGAGGATATTTCCAACCCCACAACCACTGAGACATAGGGAAGATCTAGAAGCTCAGCCAGACAACCAAACACCTGGGATGAGTCGAAGTCAACCGCCTGCTTTCCGGTCAGGATCAAATCGTATTTCATATCCTTAAGCGCACCGGCTAAGATTTTGGCAATGGTGAAGCTGTCTGAACCCTCGAAAGCAGGGTCGTTCAGATGCACTGCCTCATCCGCTCCCATTGCCAATGCAGTCCTTATGGCTTCGGTTGCCCGGTCAGGACCCAAACATAGGATGGTAACCGTTCCTCCAAATTTTTCCTTGATCTTCAAAGCCTCCTCCACCGCATACTCATCATAGGGATTCATCACATATTTGATCCCTTCAGTGACGATCCCGGTTCCTTCCGGGTTTACCTTTATTTTGCTTTCTGTGTCAGGCACCTGCTTCATACAAACGATTATATCCATATCAAACCTCCGAAAGTTTGAGAAACTTTTCACAAAGATAAAAAATCAACCAGGTATTGTCAAATGAAAAACCTTATCCCTGAAACACCCACCGCCAACAGGATATACCCAATAACAAATTTACACGATTTGCTTGACAGTATCTTTTCCCACCTTTTTACAAAAAATCTATTGACAGTTCGATTATTATGTTTATTCTTATATGAAGATAATCTTATAGCCCAGATATTAGCCATTTTCCACGGAGGAGGGTATATATGCAAAGATTGACTGGGACACTAAAAGCTGGCGCCTTGCTTTTTGCCATAATCTTGATATTCTTTTTTATGACAAATATGCGTTTGCACGCCGAAGTGGCAACGCGCCAAGAATCGGACCAAGTCGTCAATAACTGGCTGAAGCTAGAAACATCCGCAAATGGATTATGGGCAGGTGTATCCGATCCCAGGATCTTATCAGTCCAGGAGATAAGACACGATGACACATTGCTGGGGAGCTGCTATTCGATCTCACCGGATGGATGGGTTGTAGTGTCTGCGGTGAAAGAGCTTCCACCGGTCATAGCATGCTCTCAAAATGGTCATATTGACTTCTCTAAGTCATACGGTATGCCGGGACTAGTTCGTGATATACTGCTGTCCCGTGTCAGAGCTGTGGCAGCCATATACGGAGGCATTGAGACCACCATCTCAAAGAGCGATACTACATTGCCTGGTCATGTTCATCGGCAGGATTGGATACGTCTCGGCGCGAAAAGCTCGGATTTCTTGGATTTGCTGAATAGTGGAGTGTTTGGATTCATCGAAAAGGCAGGACCGCTATTGACGTCCAGATGGGATCAGGGTGGTCCTTACAACGATTCTTGTCCCGATGGTGATGGAGGACGATGCGTGGCCGGTTGCGTGGCAATTGCTGTTGCTCAAGTGATGAGGTATCATAATTGGCCGCAACTTGGTAACGATGAGAAATCATATTACTGGAACGGCGATCAATCTTGCGATGGAACCACGCCCGGTCAAACTCTGTCTGCAGATTTCAGAGATTCATATGATTGGGAGAATATGAAAGACGAATATCACTGGTATTCATCCGGTACATCCAAGAGAGCAGCTGCAGAGCTGTGTTACGAAGTTGGTGTAGCCTATAGTATGGACTACGGACATTGCGCTTCCGGTAGCTATCAATACAGAAACTCTCCCAGCGTAATGTCGACTTTCTTTAAGTACGATGCTGGAATGCAAGTGGAAGATAGAGACCAATACTCCGGCCAGGGGTGGTTCAATATTATCGAAGATGAGATATTGTCAGGTCGCCCAATGTTGTACAGGATTCGCATAGGCGTCTCAGAAGACATTGGTCACGCCATGGTATGCGACGGTGCTCGCGAAATTGGTGGTCTGAAGCAGTATCACATTAACTATGGTGCGGGAGAAGATTCTGATGAAACTGATCCTGACGGTGCTTATAACGCGTGGTATAGCATTGATTGGCTCCCCTATTCAGCATTTGTTGACCAAGAGTATTTGATTCGTAACATTCGTCCTGATTATCCCCCCGAAGTTGTAGGCTTTGAGGTAAATGCGTACCCTTCCTACGTACTCATTAACATCAATTTCAACGAGGATATTGACGAAAGCACGATTAACGATGAAAACATCACAATATTCGGGGAAATGACTGAAGACCATAGTTGGACCTATACCTTCGATCATACTTCTTTCCAGTTGTCAATCAATACACAGAACAATTTCGAATCCAGCGAATGGGTCAGGGTCACCGTCGGTACTGGAATCAAGGGCACCGGCGGCCAGGGATTGGCAGAACCTTTCACTTTCAACTTCTCAATATCGCCTCCAGGACCGGATGACAATTACGAGCCAAACAACACTAAGGAAAGCGCATACGATTTGACAGCATTCAGCTCCGGCTCGCTGAGTGACATAGATGGCTTGGGTATCAAATGGGATTATGACTGGTACAGAATACAGATTCCCGATGGTGTAGACTGTTATCGGATTCATTGCGACCATGTCTATTCTGAGGGTGACATTGACATTTGTCTTTACAATGAATCCATCACTCAATGGTGGTGCTCTCAAACCAGTACTGATGATGATGACATCTGTTTTAGTAGTCCAAGTCCGGGGATATATTATATTAAGGTCTTTCAAGATAATGAAGGAAATGAATATGATCTGCGGTGGGGTAGCGGTTGCTATGATGATGTTCCATTGCTGAGCCCAGCTAGTGGTTCCCAGTTTTCCAGCTGCGACCCGGAGATTTACCTCACGTGGGAACTAGTAGACGGAGTTGATAGGTTTGAAGTCGAGATAGATGACGATCCTGATTTCTCGAGTCTTTGCGCTCAGCTTGCATGGAATTCGCCTCATGATTATGCAGAGGCCTGTTACGAGTGTTGTGGGGGAGATTGTGACGATGGAGTTTACTACTGGCGTGTAAGAGGTCGCAATCGCTGTGGTTGGGGCAAATGGAGTGACGCTTGGGTTTTTATTATCGGCCAGATACCAGGGACACCGTCAATATCTGGACCGTCGGAGGCTTGTCAGGGGAGTACTATTCAGTTTAGCGCAAGTGCAACGAATAATCCGACCGGATGGAGTTGGAGTTCGGGATGTGGAGGGTCATTCGATGCTCCTCAAAGTTCATCAACAAACTGGACAGCGCCTAATCAATATGAAGGTTTTTGCCAAATATCAGTTACTGCTAGCAATGCAGTTGGTACGTCGGATCCTGGAACGAAGGTCGTCTATGTAAGGCCACCAAGCGGAGTAGAAGAGATTTTCTCTCAGGATCTGCCCGAGAGCTTTAGACTTTCACAAAACCATCCAAATCCATTCAATCCTGTAACTAAAATACAGTTTTCTTTGCCTAGGCGATCTTTGGTGACGATAGATGTATATGATCTTCTTGGCAGAAGGGTAAGGAGGTTGGTCAATGAAGAACTGTCAGCTGGTGAAAAGGTTGTAACCTGGGATGGCAAAAATGATAATGGCAGACAAGTTTCGTCAGGAATCTATTTTTATAGAATCGTTACGAATGGATTTGTGGAAAGCAAAAAAATGATCCTACTGAGATAAGAACAATTATTTGTGAGTTTTAGGGGCAGATATTATTCTGCCCCTACTCGTTTCATCGGGGTATCCTTACCACGGTCTTGCTTCTTATGATCAAGGGTGAGGGTTCATCCTGAAGGATTCACCCTGAAGGGTACCCTTGACCAACAGACTTAGTTGGGGGGGGTTGAAGGGTGTGTTGAAAAATCCAAACTGGAGTGCACCAGCTTGCTGGTGCGGTTTTCCTTAGAGTTTAACCAGCGCGGCAGTATAAAAATATCCGGGTTTAAAGAAATCGCGAAAGCAAGCTTTCGCACTCCCAAAATACTTTCCCAACAGACACTAAGGCAAAAACCCCTTCTCTTTCATCCACTCATCATTGAAAATCTTGCTCAGATACCGTGCTCCGGCATCTGGCAGGATAACCACTACGATCTTATCCTCAGTTAAATTTTCTGCTACTTTCAAAGTCGCCCAAACCGCTCCTCCACTTGAACCTCCACCGAAGATACCCTCTTCTTTGGCAAGCCTTCTTGCCATAAGGAAACAATCTTTGTCTGTAACCTGAATCACATCGTCCATTACTTCAAAATGCATGGTAGGACAAAGCATATCCTCCCCTATCCCTTCCACCAGGTAAGTATGAGGCTCAATCAGCTTCTTTGTTTTAAAATAGTCGTAAAATACAGAGCCAACCGGATCCACTCCGATCGCCTTGATATCAGGATTTTTTTCCTTAAGATATTTTGCTGCGCCGGACATGGTTCCTCCGGTGCCAATGCCAATCACCACATAATCCAACTTGCCTTGGGTCTGTTCCCATATCTCAGGTCCGGTGGTTTTGTAATGTGCCTCACAGTTTTTCTCATTGAAGTACTGCTCCAGAATAACGCTGTTAGGAGTTTTGGAATGAATCCTTCTGGCGACCTCATAGTAGCTTTCCGGTGAATCAGGAGGAACATCGGTGGGGGTAATTATCACCTCTGCGCCAAAAGCCTTAAGCAAATTTATCTTCTCCTGGCTCATCTTATCAGGAATGGTAAAGATGGCTTTATATCCTTTGGATGCGGCGTACATGGCGATTCCCACTCCGGTGTTTCCAGAGGTGGCTTCCACAATGGTGCCTCCTTTCTTAAGCCTCCCCTCCTTTTCCTCCTCTTTTAACATATAAAAAGCCATACGATCCTTCACGCTTCCACCGGGATTAAAAAACTCCAGCTTGGCTAACACCTGAGCATTGATTCCCTTTGTCACCCAATTCAATTTTACCAAGGGGGTGTTTCCCACCAAATCTGTGATATTGTCATAATACATAACTCCTCCAGTCAAAACTCCATCCTGCATCGGATTATACCTTGTACTTGAAACGTTTGACAACTTGTCTGATTTGAATATAAAAGGAATAGAAGTCGGGTCAAGATATTTTTAAGAGGTCTTTTAAGAAAACTGCTTGTGGTTCGACTTTGCCCTTCGGTCTGAGCTCAGACCCGGAGAGAACTTGTTGAAAGGGAGAGAAAAAATCTGGAGTGTTCACCTTCCTTCGACAAGCTCAAGACGGTGACAGTTCGACTTCGCTCACTGTCCCTGAGCAAGGTCGAAGGGAGCAAAGTCGAACCGTCAGGTGAACCAGGTAAGAGTTCTTTTCTGATGCTCTGGGAATAGGAATTGGCTAAGCTACTTGGCATCGGCATTCCCAAAGCCGATGCATCAAAGGTTTTGCCAAAAACAGTCTATCTTGAGGCGGGATAAATTCCCGTCCCTATGCTCATCGACTGCTGATTACCTCTACAAATCCTGGGGACAGGTAAAGCTAAAGTCGTAGATCCCGCCTCGGCGGGGCTTTACACTCCAGTGTAGCTTTTACGAATTAGTTTTTTCAGATCCTCAACAAAGAACTTGACAAACTGAGGATAAGGGTTATTATTTCAGAAAGTTTTGTAGCAAAATTTTGGAGTTTACTTTGAAACCGAAATTGCTTTTCGCCATTCCTTTTTTTCTTTTCATAATCCTTTGCCATAAAACGAATGGAGAGACGTCAAATGTAAATTTCATCAAGCTTATGGAACGTACTTACGATGGGCAGTTGTTCACAATTTACAGAGGATACTCAGTCGACTATCGAAGTTCTATCTTAATCAGATTTGTCGATTCTCTTTTGGATAATCAAATCAGAATAATGATGGAAATTGAGGTAATCAGGAAGAGCAGGGGGAGATTCAAGATTCCCCTGCCGACATACTCCCACATGACCGATTCCGGCGCCATTGCTTACAGTTATCGAGATTACGACCCGAACAGTGACATCCCTCTCAAGGAGACCTATATACATCTACAGAAATGGGCTGTGGAACCTGGGGATGAACTACGCCTCAGAATCTATGATGATATAAACTACTCCTATGTTTTGGAAAGACACATTCCCATAAAGAAACACGGACTTGGCGGAAACATCTCCTTTCCCATTCTTTCCGTGCAAAGAGCCGGAGACCACCCCGGAGGATTGGGCGCAGGCATCAGTTACACCATCAGATACATTCAGCCAGAGAGAAATTTGTTGAACAAGCTGGGCTTCGGGTTAAATCTTTCTTTTCTGGATTTTGATCCAGATCAAAAAATCGAAGTAGGTTTGGGCTTTGTGCTTTCATTTCCAGATGATCTTTTCCATATTGGTACAGGAAAAAATCTCACCGTCAAAAGGGATTCCGGTTACTATTTCCTCGGAATAAATCTTCCGGGCATCAAAGAGAAAATCGGTTTGTAAGCACTCTACTGTCAGGCAGGCTTTCCTACGGATCCGTTGGACGCCATGCTTGACCTACTTCTACTACCTTAACAAGACCATCTTTTTGGTTTCGGAAAAGTCTCCAGCTTGCAGACGGTAAAAATAAATTCCGCTGGAAACATCGTTGCCATTATCATCTTTTCCATCCCAATCCACCAACTTGTGCCCTGCTTTCAAAAACTGATCCACCAAGGTTCTGACCTTTTGACCTGAGATATTGTAAATCTCGATCTTCACCTGACCGGAGTGGGGAAGCAAAAATTCTATATTGGTGGTCGGATTGAATGGATTGGGATAGTTCTGGAATAGGACAAAATCAGAAGGTGGAGATTCGCCTTCGTCTATCTCTCGTACATCATCTGTGTAAACTACATAAGTTAAGTCTGTAGATGGATCCCAGTAAATATAACCACACTCAAAATTGCTTCTTCTGTAACTGCCCCATTGATATTCATCTGATGTTGGAAAGCCTAAGAGGTCACTGGAGAAACCCAGGTCTTTATACCTTTGACCTATCGCACCATGAAATTCCCAGGCGCCATACTCGTTTGTCCAATTAATTGCTCCATAGGTGTTGTCGGAATACTCAAAACGTTGGTACTTTCCAGTGATTCCAGAACAGCCAGATTGAGCGGCGACATGCACAGGACTTGTAGCAAAAAGAAGGTATGAACAATACGGTCCGGGATACCCACTACTGGTGTTATCTTCATTTAGATGATACGCATCAATAATGCTCTGTTTTGCACCGCTTGGCGCATCTTGTCCAATGGCGTAGAGATCATATCCTGAGCTAAACATGCTTGCTATGGATGCGGTAACTTCTATCACATCAGGCCACCAGTCTTTCCCGTTCCATTGTAGTGCTTCCCCAGATCTAATCCATCGCTTTTGGCCATTCCAAACCAAATACACTGGATCAGCGCCTTGTTGTTTGATTAATAATCCATTAGACGAATCAGCATTTGGGGTGATAAATCTTGGGCCATGAGGATAATTGTTTGGATCGAAAACTTCTGGAGGATAATCAGTAATCTGGTCTATGCCCCATCCGGGAAGAGGAGACATCTGGTTTATTACATCTGCAGTGGTAACCCAATAAAGCTTGCCATTTTGAAGCCAATAGACCGGGTCTGTGCCAGAAACTCGGACAAGTGTTGATTCTTGGGGGGACAAACTCAGGAATGCTGCCTGGAGGTCCGGTCGGGGACCAATGTTCCCATAGGGCGGAGTAACCTGAGGCGTGCCCGTGTTTACCAGAGCGGTTCGGAGATAAGCAGGGGACGGTGGAGTTGCGGAAATATTCGCCTTCCAGTATCCCATGTAACAAGCGACCACCCCGGCGACGATCGCCGAAGCGCTGGAGGTCCCGGAAAATGTATTGATGTACCAATAGTTTTCCCCTTCGGCGCTATAGAGGTTACCGTATCCTGTGGTGACCACGTTTTCGCCCCAGCCTTGAAGATCGAATCGGGAGCCGTAGCTGGAAAAAGAAAGCTTCTGGAGGTCGCCGGAGTATGCCCCTCCAGCACCCACAATGATCGCCCCTGAATTTCCGTACCAAGTGAGGGCATCGGTATTGAAATAGCCATTCCCGCCCGCCTCGACCACATGGATGCCGTTCGAGACAGCATTGACAATGGAGGCATAGACTGCGTTGAACGTCTGAGGGTCGGGGGAGATGCTGGTCCACCACTCGATGGGAATGAAGTAGTCGTAGTAGGGTACATAGTCCCACTGCTCCTCCAAGAGGATCACATCCCCTGCAGACAGGTTGGCAATCGCTACAGCCATAGCACCTGGAACATTCCACGTTGGGAAGCAAGTGCCACAAGTTTTCAAGGATGCCCCATAGCAAATACCAGTAGTCCCCCAGCCATTGTTGTCGGAAACCAGTATACCAATGACGGCGGTGCCATGGTCTTCGTTAACTTCGTCTACATTCGAATTGATCTGAGAACCAAGGGCTTTGCTTATGTCCGCGTGGTTGTAGTTCCAACCCCCCTCCAGATCACACACGGTCACGCCAGCTCCATTCCCACCCGGTTGGGCCCAGGCATATTCGGCGTTAATCCCTGTCGGCGTGGAACTTGCTGGATCCAAGTAGCCTTGCTGCGGGACATAATTGGGCGGTGTGAAGGGTGGAGGTAT
>JAGMBK010000020.1 GCA_023129805.1 Candidatus Zixiibacteriota bacterium
GTGTCCTTCGATCCCGAAGATCTCAGGATCGAGGGAAATCCTTCAGGGTGAACTCCTCTCCATAAAATGGAGAGGGGGATAGGGGGTGAGGTCTTTAAAATGTCAGTTCCATTAAGTCGAAAAGAATCTTTTTCTTATATAGAATTTTAGCAACTAAAGTAGAGAAGAACCAAAAAATTTAATCGAAGGGAGAAGCTTGGAGACCAAAAGACTCAAAATCCTGATTGCATCTCCAGAGGTGGTTCCTTTTGCCAAGACCGGAGGTCTGGCTGATGTGTGTGGGGCTTTGCCCAAAGCTCTGGCGAAGTTAGGTCATCAGGTTAAGGTTATCTTACCTAAATACAAGATGGTGGATGAAAAAAAATTCAAATTATCAGAGGCGAACATAGATGTTCCTCTGATTACTATAGGAGATAAGAGTGTCAGGATCACAGTGAGAAGCTATAAACTAACTTCTCCTGATGTAGAATACCTTTTTATGGTGAACGATGGATATTATGATCGGGAGGAGCTTTATAAGGATCGATCTACCGGTTTTGACTATGAGGATAACGACGAAAGATTTGTCCTGTTTGCCCGGGGAACCTTAGAGATTTTAAAAGCCATGGGGTGGCAACCCGATATCATTCATGCCAATGACTGGCAGTCTGCTTTGATCGTTGCATATTTGAAGACCGTATATGCGGATGATCCATTCTTCGGTCACACAAAAACAGTTTTCTCCATTCATAACTTAGCCTATCAGGGCAATTTCCCCAAAAGGATATTCGATAAGATAGGGGTGCCAAAAGATTTGTTTTATCCCACCAGCCCCTTTGAATTCTGGGGGAATGTGAATTTCATGAAGGCAGGAATTAGCTATGCCGACGTGATCAACACGGTCTCCGAGACCTATGCGGTAGAGATTCAGTCCAGCTCTGAGTTCGGTCATGGACTGGAAGGAGTTTTAAGAACCAGAAACAAAGATCTTTATGGCATTGTAAACGGCATCGATTATGATGTCTGGTCTCCAGAAAAAGATAAGTTGATTTCTTATAACTACAGCCTGGATGATCTTTCCGGCAAAAGGAAAAACAAAGAGCTTTTGCTTAAGTTGTGCAACTTGCCCTTATCCACTAAAGATGTTCCTCTTATTGGGATCATCTCCAGGCTGGCAGATCAAAAAGGATTTGATCTTTTAGCCCAGATTGCAGATGAGCTTCTCGCTTTGGATTTACAGATAGTCATTCTGGGAACTGGAGATGAGAAATACCATAAGTTGTTTAAAGAGATGAGGACAAAATATCCCGACAAAATTTCGGTCAATCTTCGTTTTGACAATCCTCTGGCTCATCTGATTGAGGCGGGAAGCGACATGTTTCTCATGCCCTCCAGATACGAGCCCTGTGGTTTGAATCAACTATACAGTTTAAAGTATGGAACCGTTCCCATCGTCCGAAAGACCGGGGGATTGGCAGATACCATTGAGAATTATAATCCCCAGACAGGCGAAGGAACTGGATTCGTTTTCAAAAATTACGAAGCTCCCGAACTTTTAGATACCATCAAACTGGCTCTCAGAGTGTATAAAGACAAAGAGGCTTGGGTCAAGTTGATGAAGAACGGGATGAAAAAAGACTTCTCTTGGGAGTCCTCAGCGAAAAAATATGTTGAGATTTACCAGAAAGCTATCCAAAAAATGGGCATCGTTGACGTTTGAAAACCCAAATTACCTGATAAGAAGAACGGTCAATTTCACCGCTCACTTTTATCCACATCCCCGAAAATTTTCATCTGTAGTTGTTCATTTGAATCTTGAGACTCGATTTATCGGAAATCCCCCGCCAACGGCGGGGAGATCGAGTTTTTTCTTTGCCTGATCTCAAGATCCTGCGGTATGAACCGTATGGTTCATACCTGCGGATGAATCAGGCAACTACAAAGAGGACCAATTCCATTTGTTCTTTTAAAGCTCTTTTTTCACAAACCACCTTTTATCAGCTTGACGGAACTGGAGATTATCCATAAATTTCGCTTAAGACAAATAGATTAAAGGAAGCGTTTTTTCTCCATAGCATGTCTTTGGGAGAGGATTGATGCGAAGCAAGCTCATTCTTCTGGTTATCATATTTATTTTTGTGATTCACTGTCTCAGCTTGAATTTTACTCAGGATGACGCTTTTATCTCCTACCGGTATGTAAAAAACTTCATTCAGGGTAATGGATTGGTCTTCAATTCGGGCGAGAGGGTGGAGGGATACACCAATTTCTTTTGGATAATTCTCTTATCTATCTTTGCCAAGCTCGGTCTGGATATGATTACCGTTTCCAAAATACTGGGGATTGCCTCAGGATGTGTGACCTTGTTTCTTCTTCACCAGATTTCCCAACTCTTTTTTCCAAAGAGGGATTGGCTGTTTTCTCTTTTCCCCTCGTTTCTTTTGACCTCAAGTAGTGCCTTCGCTTACTGGAGCATAAGTGGATTGGAGACGACTTTCTTTGTGATGATGGTTTTAGTTTCTGTTTACCTGTATTTGACTTATCCGCGATTGTGGGTGGTGTCCTGTGTGCTCTCTACGCTCATCCGCCCTGAGGGTGGGTTGATATTTGGGGTCCTTATTCTGCACAAACTATTATTTAGAAAGGATCCGCTACGTGAATCTTTATCATGTCTGGGGGGATTTGTTTTGCTTCTTCTGCCTTTTTTGATTTTTAAAGTGTTTTATTACGGAGATATTCTGCCCAACCCGTTTTATGCCAAGACCGGCTTCTCATTGGAGTATGTAAAAAGCGGATTGGAATATTTCTGGCTGTTTTTAAGGCATTACGGTCTCTGGGGGCTTTTTTATCTTGTGCCCATCTTTTTCTATAAGAGCTTAGACTCACGAGTCCGATTATTGATTTTGCTGGTTTACCTTTACACTCTCTATGTGATCTTAATCGGCGGAGATGTACTTAAAGTTCATCGCTTCTTCCTGCCCATTTTGCCGTTGTTATATCTACTTTTCGTTATCTTTGTGCAAAAGTTATATACAAGGTTCAAAAGCGATCTAAAGACGAGAATGGCTCTGATAATTTTCTTGCTTTCAATTCCCGCTGTTTTCTTCATCCTGCCTCACAAATGGATTCGTGATGTCAGATCCTCAGAGAGGCAGTTGGTGAACAGGATGCTGTCTGTGGTTGAATATTTAAAGGCAAATTATGGTGCCGGATTCTCTATGGCACTCACCATCATCGGTTCGGCGTCCTATTACCTGGGAACTGAGGTAAAAGTTATTGACATGCTGGGATTGACAGACAAATACATCTCCTGTCATCCAGAAAAAATTGAAGGAATAACTGTGACCTGGAAGGAGAGGAATTACAATACCAGGTATCTTCTTTCTCTTGATCCCGATTTCATCCTTTTTTCCACAGCATACAAGCCCAGTGCCCCTGCAGAAAGGGCGTTGCTTTTGAATTCTAAATTCCGGCAGAATTATTACGTAATTCCCGTCTTATTTGGCAAGGGGGAATTTGTTCCTATTTTTAAGAGGAAAGGGAGTTATTCAAAAGAGAATGAACTTTTTGGAGATACACGGTTCATTGATCTGTTTTGTGAAGGAGTTTATTTGCGTATGAGGGGAAGAGTTAAAGAGGCGATTCAGAAACTCAAACAAGTGACTTTGGTAGGGCCTCAAGATTTTGCTTTGGTGTACGAGCTCTTGGGGCAATACTATTTCAAATTGAAAGATTATGATTCTGCCGAAACATATCTGAAGAGGGCGATTCAAATTGATGACCGTACGGTTCTGGCGCATGCCTACTTGGCAGCCACCTATCGGAATACTGGGCGATTGGAAGAGGCAGAAGAAGAGGAAAAGAAAGTTTATTTATATGATCCCAATTTCCCACGGTAAACATGTTAGTTATTTTGCCCCTTTGGTGCGGGGTACCCTTCGGCTTGCGCTCTCAGGACAAGCCCTTACCCCATACCTTTTATATTTCGGGGTAATGGTACCATGAAGCAACGGATGACATTGTTTAGCTTTACAGGCCCGGAATTTCAATTCCCCATCCAACAATAAATTCTCTCGTTCATGCGGGAATTGTCATCAAGATCCCGCTTCGCGGGAGATTTTTCCGCCTTTAGCGGAATCTTGGTGACCCGCACGATATTATTTTTATGGATCGGGAATTCCAATGCAAAGCTCGTATGAGTGCATACGCACATTCATACGAATTCCCGATCCGACATGAAAATTATGCGCCCCAGATCTTTTTGTTTAGAACCGCGACTAACTCATCAATTTTATGTCTGGTCTGTTCCATGGAGTCTCTTTCCCGCAAGGTGACGGTTTCATCCTCTAAAGTTTGCGAGTCGACGGTGATGCCAAAGGGTGTGCCAGCTTCATCCTGCCTGCGGTAGCGTCTTCCCACCGCCCCCCTATCATCGTAAAACACGTTAAAATGAGGTCTCAGCATCTTGGCGATCTTTTTGGCAATCTCCGGCATGTTGTCTCGATTCACCAGGGGAAGGATGGAGACTTTGACGGGAGCAATTTTTGGATCCAGTCGCAAGACCACCCTTTTTTCACCTTTCACTTCCTCCTCATGGTATGCATCCACCAAACAGACCAGCATGGTTCGATCAACGCCGGCAGAGGTTTCTATTATGTATGGGATGAATCTCTCCTTGGTCTGGTCATCGAAATAGGATAGATCTTTACCCGTGGCTTGACTGTGTCTCGAAAGATCGAAATCTGTGCGGTTGTGAATGCCTTCGATTTCTTTCCAACCAAAGGGGAAATTATATTCAATGTCGTAAGCGACTTTAGCGTAGAAAGCCAATTCTTTCTTTTCGTGCTGATGTAACTTTAGATTTTCCTTCCTGATCCCCATGTCAATATACCACTTCATCCTCTTTTCCTTCCAGTAACCGATCCATTTTTCATCCTCTTTGGGATTGATGAAATACTGCATCTCCATCTGCTCGAATTCACGGGAGCGGAAGATGAAGTTACCCGGTGAGATCTCATTTCTGAAAGCTTTACCTATCTGAGCGATGCCGAAAGGAATTTTTTGCCGGGCAGGTCCCATCACATTCAGAAAATTCACATAGATTCCCTGGGCGGTTTCAGGTCTTAAGTAGACCACGGATGCATCATCCTCCACTGGTCCCATATGGGTCTTGAACATCAGGTTAAACATGCGCGCCTCGGTAAACTCACCGCCGCAGGCGGGACAGACCGAACCCTCGATATCATCTGCCCTGAATCTTTGCTTGCACTTTTTGCAGTCCACCATGGGATCGGTGAAGCTATCCACGTGTCCTGAAGTTTCCCACACCTTGGGATGCATCAAAATGGAGGCATCCAATCCCTCGATGTCATCCCGAGTTTGGGTCATGCACCTCCACCAGTAGTCCTTGATATTTTTCTTCAACTCCACGCCAAAGGGACCGTAGTCCCAACAGCTATTGATCCCACCGTAGATCTCTGAGGATTGAAAGATGAAGCCTCTCCTTTTGCATAAGGAGACCAGCTTGTCCATCAGATCGGGTTCCTTCTTTTTTGTCACATCTCCTCCTTGATAGCTCGAATTCTTCCTATTCGGGGATGCCCGACGAAATCTATTCTTTTCTGGTGTTTTTGTAGGCTACCCTTGATTAAAACTCTGATCGGTTTTCAAAAATTCCAATGACTTAAGATCTCTCCCTCTTCCAGTATGATAATCCAAAAGACTAAGAATCACACTCGAAATCTCTTTTAAGTGTTCCTTTGGAATGTTATACGTATCTAAATGTTCGGTCTTTATGGATTGAAGTTTAAGTGCAGAAAAGGCAGAATCTTTCGACATTCTGAGATATGCCTGATCTGCTCTGGAGCACCTTTTACAGATGATACCTCCCTTCTCCGGGCTGAACAATACAATTTTTCCCTCAACATGTTTATTGCAACTTACGCATTTGTCGAACTTTGGCTTATATCCCAGAAGATGGGCTAAACTCAGAGCATAGGAGCAGAATGATTTTTCCAGGGATTCTTCAGGACAGCTTTCCATGAAAGATAAAGTTGCTAAAATCAATCCAAAAAGTTGGGGATTTGATTCCTCTCCGGTGATCAGCCGATCCAAAAGCTCTAAAACAGCGGAGGCAAAGATATATCTATTTAAATTCTTATGAAGTGGCTGATATGATTTTATGGTGTCGCTTTGGGATAAAAGATAGATCTCAGAAGTCCTCTTCTTGTAGAAAACGATCTGAATGTGGGAAAAAGTTTGCAACGCTCCAGCCAGCCTGCTTTTAGGTTTTCTGATCCCTTTGGCAATGACCTTGATCTTCCCGTAGTCTTTAGTATACAGTGTGGCGATTTTCGAGGTGTCGCCAAATTTCATGCTTTTCAAAACGATGACTTCGGTCTTGGTGATGCTCATGGTGATAGGGAATCAGGTGGAGACGGTTGCGCGGGTTTCTTTTCTTCTTCCGGATTGGATTTATCCGTATGAATGATCCGATACACTTTTTCCCCCTCTTTTATCATACCCAATCTTTCTCTGGCTTGCTTTTCCAGATAGAATTCATCATCGTTGAGCCTTTTTTTCTCAATTTCCAAGTCAATGATTTCCGCATCAAGCATTTTGGATTCTTTTTCCAGGTTGTTTTTCTCTTTCCAAAGAGAATGAATCTGAACGAATCCATAAGGTCCTGTAAAGAAACGATAGACCAAGAAAGCGAAGACCAAAAGAAGCAAAATCCTTTTGACCGTTTTTTTCCTTCGAGCGCTACGCGCTTTCACTTTGTTAAAGAACGTACTTGTCGGAAAATCTTTTTTCTTCTTTTTTCTGGCCATTTGCGAATACTTTGTAGGTCAACCATCCCCCGCCGTTGGCGGGGGTGGTTGACATCCTTTTTGTCAAGCACCCCGCCAAAGGCGGGGATGCTTGACCTGCATGTCTTGGCCGCGTTCTCGTGTAGACTGGTTGACGAATTTTAAAAACTACATTTTTTACTCCAAGTTCATTTCTTCCAAATCTCTCAATTCCGTGTGACCCCAACCGATTTGATAGATGCCCTTCCTCACCCAATGTAAATAACTGGATTGTTTAAAATCTTCAGGTTTATTTACAATTCTGTGCTTAACCGGATTGTAATGAATGTAATCAAAATGTCTCTTGAGATCCTCTTCATTCCTAATGACATGATCCCAAAAACGATATTGCCACACTCGAATATTAGTTTTGATTTTATGTAGTTTCTTATATTGGCGAGAAAAATTATCTTTGAGTGACTGCATGATTACTGATATGTTCTCTTTTAAAGGTAAGATTAAAAAATGAAAATGATTGGGAATCAGAACATGAGCATAAAGTTTATAGGGATGAATTTTCGTCAGATTTTTTGTGATTTCCCAAAATAAAGATATATTTTCCGGAAACGCAAAAAGATCCTTTCTCCGGTAAGTCACACAGGTGATGAAATAAACGGCTTCTGGAATGTAGTATCTTCGGACGTTTGTCATAATAAGGAGGTTTTTTGTAGGTCAACCATGTCCCGCCTTCGGCGGGACTGGTTGACATTATTTTGTCAAGCAGGCTCCGCCATGCTTGACCTACAAGTTTTACCATTCCTTTATGTTGTAAAACACCTTCTTTCCTAAAAATCGCGCCCTTTCTTTTAATTCCTCTTCTATGCGTAGCAGTCGATTGTATTTGCAGATTCTATCGGTGCGGGAGGCGGAGCCGGTCTTTATCTGTCCGGCATTGGTTGCTACTACCACATCGGCTATAGTCGTATCCTCAGTTTCACCAGACCGGTGAGAGACCACTGCGGTGAAGCCCGCCTTCTTTGCCATCTCTATGGCATCCAAAGTTTCAGTTAGGGTTCCGATCTGGTTGAGCTTGATCAGAATGGAGTTGGTTGCCTTAAGCTGAATTCCCTTTGCCAATCTTTTCATGTTGGTGACGTAAAGATCATCTCCCACGATTTGAATTCTTTTTCCCAGCTTCTGGCTCAGCTTCACCCATCCATCCCAATCGTCTTGGGCTAAACCGTCTTCAATGGAAATGATAGGATACTTATTCACCAGATTCTCATAGAAGTCTATCATCTCCTCTGAGCTAAGTTTCTTGTTTTCCGCCTTAAGCGCATATACTTTTTCTTTTTCATCATAGAATTCCGAGGCGGCGGGGTCCAAAGCTAAAAGCACATTCTCACCTGGTTTGTATCCAGCTTTTTCAATCCCCTCCAAAATTACCTGAAGTGCCTCCTCGTTTGAATTCAAGTTGGGTGCGAATCCTCCCTCATCTCCTACCGCAGTATTATAATTTTTACTCTTCAGTACGCTTTTAAGATTATGAAAGATCTCCGCTCCCATTCTTAAAGCCTCTTTGAAGTTGGGTGCGCCCACCGGCATGATCATAAACTCCTGCAGATCCACGTTATTGTCCGCATGTGATCCCCCATTTAAGATATTCATCTGGGGAACGGGAAGTGTCTTGGAGTTAACCCCACCGATATACTGGTATAAGGGCAGATCGCAATAGAAGGCGGCGGCTTTGCAGGCAGCAAGTGAGACCCCCAGGATGGCATTTGCTCCCAGACGGCTTTTGTCCTCTGTGCCATCCAGATCGATCAGAAATTTGTCCAATGCCACCTGATCTAAAGCATCCAGTTCATTTTCAAAAAGCGCCGGGGCGATCACGTTATTGACGTTGTCCACTGCTTGGGTCACGCCTTTGCCTAAAAAGCGGCTTGCGTCTTTATCTCTCAGCTCCAGCGCCTCGTGTTCACCCATCGAGGCACCCGAGGGAACAGCCGCCCTTCCAAAAGATCCATCCTCAAGAATCACATCCACCTCCACGGTGGGATTTCCACGGGAATCCAAAATCTCACGGGCATGACATCCTATGATTGCCGGCATAGTTTTTTCTCCTTCTTCGAGGTTAAAGACGACTTTCGGTCATGAGCACAATCTAAGCGAAAGGAAATGATTTATCAACAAAAAAATAAGCGAGGTCAGTCTACAGTAATGCCTTCTGTAGTTGCCTGATTTATCAGGCGAAGTCGAGCTCGTTAATCGAACCACGTGTAGGGGTCGGATTTATCCGACCCGCCAAACTTCAGCTCGATCACCCCGCCGTTGGCGGGGGATTTCCAATAAATCGAGCAACTACAATCATCGGCTTACAAATGTACTTGTGAGCTCTTTCTTCTGAAGAGCAGTGAGATGGACAGGCGAAAGGCAAAGGAAAGGGATGAGTTTCTACAAAAGCTGGGATCTTTTTCTTATAGCCCATTCGATGGATAGACACAGGACAAAGATAGCCAAAAGTATTGGGTGATTCCACAATTGAATCTCTTTTTTCTTTTGCTCCTCTTTTTCCACAAGCTTAAGATCACCCGTCAGATTTTCGATTTGATTTTTTTCGTAATATTTCCCTCCGGACACCTCAGCTACTCTTTTCAGAAGATCGAAATCGGTTTTCAGATCAGAGTCCTCCACACTGTATTCCTCCACCAGAAATTTCCCTTTTTTTGCGCCAATTCTTTTTCCATCCCTGAAGACCTTTCCTTCAAAGGTGTATTTTCCGGGTGGAAGAGCTCTCAATGTGGTGGTATAGTCTCCTAACTCGCCTAAGCTTAAATTCACCACCTCTGAATCCGGCAGACTCTCTCCTCTGATGTTTACCACCACCGAGGCTTCTTTGATCTTCTGATAATTTTGATCAAAAATTTTAGCTCTAAAAGTTATCCTCTCTCCACCTTTGTAGATCTTTTTGTCGGTGAACAGATTTATCAAATCCATATCCTCTCTTATCACCAGCCACCTGACTGAGTTGTTCCAGAATGTTTGATAGATTTGGTTATCCTTTCCGATTCCCCACAAAAGGAAATCCCATCTCCAGAACGGGGTCACCGTGATTGCCATAACTTTCCCTTTTCCATAATTTCTCACCACTATACCGGGGGAGAAGATATCAGGATTTAAGGGATTTCTAAATCCTGCCAGGTTATTGGCGTCTTTGGTTACCGATCCGAGTATGGCAACACCTAAGAACGGAGGAAGATCAGACCAAATCTTTGTATTCTCCTCCAGGTTTTCCACCAAACGGGTAACCGGATGTAGCTTTCCTTCTTCCGTCAGCTTCAGATTGATGTTGGCAGAGGAAAAGGTGATGCTGCGTGGTGAAGGATCGAAAGGAAGGAGCGATGAGATTTCCATAAAACCATGGGTATCCATAAACTCCTTGCCTAGTGTGAAAAGAGCCGAGCCACCCTGGTTGAAGACAAAATCCTCGATTTCCTTTTTATGAGCTTTTAGAAGGAATCTGGGAGTATCAACAAAAATTAAAATATCAAACGAACTTAGTTGTTTTTCTCCTTGTGGAAATCTGCCCAGGATAGGTTGTCTTTTCTTTCCATAGACTAAAGTTTTAAGCTCAACATTTTTGTCCCTTTCTAAAGCCCTTTTCAAAAAAGTACATTCCCAGTTTAAGCTTCCGGTGATCAGAAGTATTTTGATCTTGCTTTTTAAGACTTTGATGGTAAATGAACGCCGGTTATTCTCCTTAACCGATTCTCCTTTCAAAACCGGAATTGTTAGATCATACTGATGTAGCCCAGCCTCTTCCGGAGTGATGGTAAGATCAACGGTCTGGGTGGCTCCGGATTTGCCCAAGCTCAGGTTTTGCTGAGTTAAAGTATTCTTTTTCTCTTTTATCGAAACTGGGATTTTGAGATGATCAAAACCTGTCTGTGAGATATCCACCTGAACAGGAATTTGATCACCCACGTAAGCTATGTCATTATAAACTATTCTTTCTATGAACACATCTTTGGGAGGAATATAGGTGCCCACACCGCAGGTATAAATTGGAATATCCTTAGATTTCGCCACCAGCACCGGATCCTCACCCAGATTATTTGCCCCATCGCTTAATATCAGGATACCTACCAGGTTTCCCTCCTTCAATTTTTTCTCCACCAAGTCTATGGCTTCTCCTATCGCCGTGGCGTCACCTAAGGAATCAGGGAATTCCTTCTTTAGATCCAAAGGGATGAGGGTATCAGCAAAGCTGAATGCCTTTAATTCCGCCCCAGATGAGATCTTCTCAAAGATATCGTTTTTCAATAAATTTTGTAGTTCCTCCATTCTTTTGATGTCAGCCCCTTTGAGATTCATGCTTCTGGAGGTGTCCAAAAGCAAAGCGATCACCGGCTTTTGGGAAACCCTTCTGGCAATGGTTAGGATCGGCTCGGACAGGACCAGAAAAAGGGAAAACAAGGCTATGATCCTCAGACCCAAAAGCAAAGCCTTTTTTCTTTTACTTAAAGAAGGAAAGGTATGACGGTAAGTGAAGATAGCGATAAGGAGAGCCAGCACGAAAAGGCCGATCACCACCTCCAGATTCCTCTCTTGAAGATTGAGAAGTAATTTACTGATTCCAAGCAAAGGGTTTTTCTCCTTTCAGAGGACTTATACAAAATACGCAACAGTTGACCCCGGCGTTTTTAAAATGAAATAGAAGCACACTTAGAAACAGCATAAGATGATATTTGTTGAGGATGAACAAAGGATGAGTGGGATTTGAGTTCCTTATACTGGCAATGGAAAGGAAGGTGACCTTATTTCTCTCTTTCGATCACAAAGCGGGCCAGATCCTGCAAAGTTTTTTTGTATTTTGAATCTTTCAGTTCTGAAAGAAAGCTTAAAGCCTTTTCTCCGAAGGCACTGGCTTTCTCTTGGGCGTATTCCACTCCACCGTTGCCTTTTATCAGAGAAAGAATCTTATCAAAATCTTTTTGATTGAAGTCGTTTTCCAGAAGCTTTAGAAGTTTTTTTCTGGAGGGTTGATCACTTTCTCTTAAAGTGTGTATCAATGGGAGGGTGATCTTTCCTTCCTTCAAATCATTCCCCAAACCTTTGCCTGTTTTTTCGGTCTCACCC
Organism: Candidatus Zixiibacteriota bacterium; assembly: GCA_023129805.1. The sequence continues at coordinate 11,907 of JAGMBK010000020.1, forward strand.
ACCCAATCCAAAAGATCGTCCGTTATCTGGAAAGCCATTCCCAGGTTTTGTCCATATTCTCTTAACCTTTTCTGCACCTCCGCATCTGCTCCAGCCGCTACAGCTCCGGATTCACAGGAGGCGGTGAAGAGCGAAGCAGTTTTTTCCGAAATGATTTGCAGATAAGTTGCCTCATCTAAGTCAAAGTTATGGCTCTCCTGAACCTCATTCATCTCCCCTATGCTCAGATTTTCCGTTGCTTTGGAGATGGTGGAGAGAAGAGGGGATGATTTCGTCGCCACTATTAATCTTAAAGATTTCGCCAGAAGGAAATCGCCCATCAACACCGAGACTAAGTTGTTCCATTTATGATTTACCGAAACCTGCCCCCGTCTTACCTTGGATTGATCTATCACATCATCGTGCAGGAGCGTGGCGGTATGTATGAACTCAATCGCCAATGCCACGTTCATCACCTGAGGATTCGAGGCAGAGTTAACCTTCGAGTTCATACATGCCCCGTACGAAAGAAATACCATTGCCGGTCTGAGCCTTTTGCCCTTGCGATTAACCAGATGCCCAGCCACCTGTGAGACCAGAGCAGAATCAGAACTCAGATTCTCCTCGAGTCTCTGGTCAAACAGAGCCAGATCTTCTTTAACTGACGAAAGGATTAGATTCAGTTCCATGTCTTAAGAAAGGTTAACTCGTCCACAAAAAAATTGAACTACTGCAATTCCATTAGTTCAATAATATCACTTCTCTCCTCAAAAGTCAAACAAAAAAGCTCCAGAACTTAACTTAAGTTAGGTTCTGGAGCATAAGTTAGATTCTGGGGCTTATCTGAAATCCAGTACAAAATCCTCCGCTTTAAAAATGGGTTGTGGGCACAAGTTTTAGCGCTAACATAATGCCGATCGGTCTTTCTTCAGGTTTAAGGTCAAGAAGTCACAATGTGCCGGTATTACCTCGGAGCAGCCCTTCCACCGAGACCATCTCGGTGTAAACTAAAGCCACAGCAAATCGTTTGGCTATAAGTCGATAGGAAGAATCTACGATTCGCGCCAGAGGAGTCAAGATTACCTTTCCGCACAAAATTAAGTTCCCAATTTTCATGTCGACAATATAACAAAAATCGGATTGGGATGCCAATAAGTTTAGAGGACGTTCTCTCATCCGGTTGTTTGAAAGAAGAACCACCCTGAAAAACAAGTTGACAAAAGCCCACAAAGAAGTTATTCTTTTACTCTGAAAATGCAAAGGAGGGGGGCAGATGCCTGGACAAAGATGGTTTTGTGCTGGCGAATTTGGGAGGGAGAGGCAAGACCCAGGTAAACGGAGAAAGTATTCAAAGATATTGTCTGAAGAACGACGATCTGATTGAAGTAGGCAGGTGGGTATTTCATTTTATTCAAGGATAGAGCAAATGAGATATGGATTCTTCTCAGATGTTCATTCCAATCTGGAAGCTTTGAAAGTAGTGGTGGCAGACTTCCAGAAGGAAAAAATAGACCGGATCTCCTTTCTGGGAGATGCGGTGGGATATGGACCTGATCCCAACGAATGCACCGCCATAATTAACCAGGTGGCGGATGTGAAGTTGATGGGAAACCATGATTATGCCGCCTTGGGCCTGATAGAGACCAACTTGTTCAATGACTATGCACAAAAGGCCATGGAGTGGACTAAAAGTGTGCTGACCGAGAAAAGCTTAAAAATCCTTTCCCGCTTCATCATGGACCACAGGTTGGATCAGTCCTATTTAGTTCACTCCACCCCCAAGGAGCCGCAGGAGTGGAATTATATCTTCGATTTAGATGACGCTGAGGAGAACTTCAATTTTTTTTCCAAACAGATCTGCATCATCGGTCATTCACACTACCCGGGTATCATCAAGAAATATGATGAAAAGCATTGCTTTTTGTATCAGGAGAGCCGGACGGAGATAGAAAAGGGATTTAGATATATAATAAATATCGGTTCGGTGGGACAACCACGCGATGGGTCCAACCAAGCGTGTTATCTGATCTACGACACCAAAGAAAAGATAGCCACTTTAAAAAGACTTCCTTACAATTTCAAAAAAACACAAACAAAGATGAAAAAAAGGGGGTTACCTCAATTTCTTATTGATCGGCTGGCTGTGGGAAGGTAGTTGGAAGTAAGAAAATTCTTTCAGGCTTAAGAAAATTTTTTCTATTTCTGGGGAGCCATTTTCAGGTAAACTCTCTTCTTTGCAACGATTGGAGCATGGGGCATCAGCTTTTCGGGATATCAGTTATTTTGCCCAACCCCGCCAAAGGCGGGGCGCTGAGGGGTAAACTCTTGGCTACGCGTTCGCAACCTAAAATCTATTCACAAAAATATGTTCAAAAAATTTCCAGAGCTAATCCTATATGTTTTGATAACCATTCTGGTCATCTCTTTGTATGGGGGGAAGTATGGCTTCCTGGAGAAACAAGCTACGCAGATGCAGGATGTAATGTTCAAGCTGAGAGGCAAGATCGATACGCCTCCAGCAGACATCATCATCGTAGCAATTGATGATACATCGGTAGATCATGTAGGAAAGTGGCCCTGGCAAAGAGACCTTTTGGCTAAGCTTATCTTTGCCATTTCACAGGGTTCCCCCAAGGTATTGGGGCTGGACATATTCCTTCCGGAGCAGATTGATGAGGACACCTCAGGTCGGACAGACTTTCTGGCCAAGGAGATTAATGCCGCTGGAAACGTGATTGTTCCCATCTATTTCAGTCTTTCGGATGTGGGGATACCCCCAGCGCCAGCTCCTGGTCATATCATGAAATCTTCCGTAGGTGATCCCAGAGATTTAAGAAAAGTCGCATCCTCCCTTATCTACGCAAAACAAATCCACTATCCCAGTCATGCACTGGTTGAGGCATCATACGGCTTTGGGCATATCAATATTGATCATGGTGCGGATGGATTGGTTAGAAGAGAACCGCTTTTGATCAACTATGACGGATATTTATACCCATCATTTGGTTTGCGGGTAGCCAGCAGGTATTTGAAAATCAATCCAACTCAAATCAGACCCAAAGGAGAAGGTGGCCTGGTTGTAGGAAACACTATCATTCCCACGGATAAAAGACAGCGAATGCATCTAAATTATCGCGGACCGAATCTAAGCTTCAAACGGGTTTCGGCTACAGAAGTCCTGACTGGCGAGGTGGACCCTAAAACATTCACAAAGAAAATAGTACTGGTGGGCTTGACCTCCACCGAATCCAAGACCTGGGTCAAGGTCCCCGCATTTGGCCAAATAAATGAGGTAGAAAGGATTGCCACCGTCACCCAAAACATAATCCATCGCCACTTCTTAAGACACCTCTCTCCATTTTGGAATGTGCTAATTTTGATTTTAATTGGAACCTTCTGTGCTCTGGTCCTTCCCAATGTATCTTTGACCTACCGGATGGTAATTCTTCTGGTGTTCTTGTTTGTGGTATTCAATCTCAGTTACATCCTTTTCTCCTCCTTCGGGACTCTGACCAAGCCCATCTATCCTATCTTGGAACTTTTATTTTTCCTGATCGCCGTCCCCGCCATCAAGCTTAAAGCCCTGGGAAGAAAGAAAGCGGAAGAAGAGAGAGTGGAGATGGGAAGTGCAAAGGGGGAACTCCACACACATCCAGGTTCAGAGCAAGCTAAAAAAGAGCCATCAGAAAGAGAGGTGGATGCTTCCATCCAAACGGTCAGCAAGAAACCTGTCCACGAAAAAACGGAGCAGACATATTCAGAGACAACTGAGCCAAGAGGAGGTGATGGAGGAGAGAAAGAAGAATCACCGCCTTCATCCTCCGCCACAACTATTGTATCTTCAGATCAGGTTGTTGCATTTTCGAAGACCCTGATCTTTCCGACTTCCTCGGATGAGAGCTCTACCCTTCCCCTTGTAGGGGAATCTCCTTCTTTTTCCCAGTTTGGTCGTTATAAGATCATCCAGTTTTTAGGCAAGGGTGGGATAGGGACGGTATATAAGGGATTGGATCCGGTACTGGACAGACTGATCGCCCTTAAGATCATAAAATTGAATTTTGCCCTTTCTCCGGCTGAAATCTCTGAATTCAAGGAGAGATTGATTGGGGAAGCCAAGGTGGGAGATAAATTTTCTCATCCAAACATAGTTACCATCTACGATGTGGGAGAGGAGGGAGGTCTACACTATATAGCCATGGAATATCTTTCAGGTTATACCTTGGAGGATTTCATCAAGAAAAAGGGAGAGCTGAATTACAGGATCGTTGCCAAAATCATCATGCAGACATGCGATGCGTTAAGCCATGCTCATCACCACGGTATCGTGCATAGAGATATCAAGCCAGCCAACATCATGCTTTTGGAAGATTTTCATGTAAAGGTAATGGATTTCGGGATCGCCAGATTGGAGGCGGGTTCACTGACTCAAAGTAACATAACATTGGGCACCCCCTATTACTTCTCCCCAGAGCAATTAGAGGGGAAGCCAACAGACAAAAGGTCAGATATCTTTTCTCTGGGTGTGGTGATCTACGAGCTTCTCACCGGTCGGAAACCTTTTCAAGGGGGAACCGTCAGTTCGCTCGTGTATCGCATTTTGAATCACAATCCTCCTCCTCCCTCCACCATAAACGAAAAAACCCCTTTGGTGTTCGATCGCATAGTAGTCAAGGCCATGGCAAAAGTACCTGAGGAGAGGTATCAGGATGCGGAGGAGATAAGCAAAATCTTAAAAGAGTTCATCACCAGTTTCGTGGTTAGCCGTACCATCCGGATATAACCTTGCATTGAGCAGTTTTCATTTTCCCAAAGACTGAAGATTTCGGTCAGGCCGAGAAAATTTCAGCAACACACAACTTTGTGAACCCACATTCTCTGCGCAAATCTAATTCGTTTTCACAAAACAAGCGTAGTGGTGAAGTTTCAGGGTTTGTTGAAAAAGCCATTTTGTGGAGAAGTTTTTATGTAGGAACAGGGCTTGCTTCGCACCGAGCGCTCAGCACGAGGTGTCCCTGTCCTAACTCTAAGGAGGACAGCCATCCCCCGCCAAAGGCGGGGCGGGATCCCTACGATAATCTCCCCGATTAAAGGGTATGAGACACTTTTTCAACAGTCCCTTCAGCTCCACCCGAAGTGATTTTATCTTTTATGGATTTTCAAATTTCCTGGCGATAACTTCCTTTTGAAAAATCCGCGTGTTTCCAAGTAGCTTGTCAATTGGATATTGCTTCTGGATGGTCATTTTTTCTTGACTTTCCTTTCCGGTTGGCGTATGATTAAAAAACAGTTGCCGGAGTGGTGAAACTGGTAGACGC
>JAGMBK010000021.1 GCA_023129805.1 Candidatus Zixiibacteriota bacterium
GCACGGGCCAGAAACGTATGATATCTTCTCTTACGTATCCAAGATTATGAAGCAAAATCAAAACACCTACGGCTATCAATACCAATGCCCAGAAGATCTTATTCCCCTTCTTATGCTTTTCAGACTTAGACAAATCAAACCTCCTTTTTTCTTTCTAAGTTGAGCGCAAAATATGATGATCACAGATTGTTGTCAATTAAAAAAGATGGATTGACAATGTCACGTCATAGAACGTATGTTAAGGCATAAAGAATTTGACTTTGTCAGATTAAGGTTTATATTAAAAAGCAATAAGGAGGACAAAAAACGACCCTTTATTTGCTCAAAGGAGGAGATAATGGCTACGGAATTGGATGTAACTATTGACAATATCAAGGAAAGATTGGGAAAATTACGGGAGTATCTTTGATCTGGAGGAGAAGGAGAAGAAGATCAAAGAGTTGGAGAAAATTTCTCAACAGCCTAACTTCTGGAACGACAACCAAAAAGCTCAGCTGGTGTTAAAGGAGATCAGCGAATTAAAGTGGTGGTCCCAAAGATGGCTGAAGCTTTCCCAAAAAGCCGAAGATGTTTCCCTTTTAAAAAGCTTAGCTGAAGAAGAAAAAGACCATCAGACAGAAGAGGAGGCATTCGCCAACTTACTTGAGCTGAAAAAAGAGCTTGACGAATTTGAGTTCCAGACCGTTCTGTCGGGTGAAGACGATGCCAAAAACGCCTTACTTGCCATTCATTCAGGAGCAGGAGGAACAGAGTCTCAGGATTGGGCGCAGATGCTTCTGCGCATGTATACCAGATGGGTGGAGAAAAAGGGATACAAATATGAGACCATCGATTTTCTGGCGGGCGAAGAGGCGGGGATAAAAAGTGCCACTTTGGAGATAACCGGAGAGTATGCTTACGGGTATCTTAAAGGTGAAAGCGGGGTTCACCGTCTGGTGCGCATCTCTCCCTTCGACGCCAACAAGAGAAGACATACCTCCTTTGCTTCGGTATTCGTCTATCCGGAGATTGAGGACAACATCACCGTGGAGATAAAGGATGACGATCTAAGGATTGAGACCTTCCGCTCCTCCGGTGCCGGAGGACAGCATGTAAACAAAGTTTCCTCTGCGGTGAGGATCACCCATATGCCCACCGGAATCGTGGTTCAATGTCAGTCTGAGCGCTCTCAGTTCAGGAATAAAGAAAACGCTTTGAAAGTGCTGAAAGCCCGACTATACCAATATTATAAGGAAAAAGAGGAGAAAAAACAGGAGAAGCTGGAAAGTAAGAAGAAGAAGATCGAATGGGGAAGCCAGATTAGATCATATGTGTTTCACCCATACAACATGGTCAAGGATCATCGCACCAATGCGGAGACGGGAGACGTTCAGGCGGTGATGGATGGTGAGATCGACCAGTTTATCCAAGCCTATTTAAGCTCAAAGAATATCAAGCAAAGAAAATAGTAAATAGGGAGGCAGATTCTATGATTTGCTGGAAATGTGGAGAAACCGTGGAGGTGACTGAAAAGATTCATCGGAAGGATACCTGTCCTAAGTGCGACGTCGATTTGCGCTGCTGCTACAACTGCGAATTCTACGACAAGGAAGCTGAGCATCAATGCAAGGAACCACAGGCAGAGTGGGTGAGATACAAGGAGAAGGGTAACTTCTGTGATTATTTCCGTCCCAAGCCGGCGTTTGTCCGGAAAGAGCAGAAATTAGACCCCAAAGAGGCTAGGAAAAAAAATTGGGATTCGCTTTTCAAAGGCGATTCAGAAGAGAACTAAGCTTGTAGGACCAGGATTCCGGACAGCCACACTTCGTGCCGAGCCTCAGTGCCCAGGCAAGGGCTGTCCCTACGGCGTGAGCAAACATAGGGACAGGGTTTACCCCGAACCATATGGTTCGGGGCTTGTTGAGCTTGGGAAATCTCCCCTTGGCGGGGTCCTTGTCCATTCCTTTTGACATATTGGGGGAGTAGGGACTAATGGGCGAAAAGACACGAACGGACACAATTGTCCATTGGATCAAGAATAATAAGGTTCTTTCTATTGTTATTGTCATAGGTGTAGTTATCATCGCAGTAGGAACCTTTGCGGGCGCTTTGGAAAATATCAAGAACCTCCTTTTCCCTTCAAAACCCCCTACACCTGTTGTTGAGGTACGATTCCCTGATCAGCAACCCAAGAAATGCACATTTGAAAATCTTCCCCAAAAGCCTTTCGAACACGAAAATTCCACGAAGATCTTAATTGCGGTTTTTGAAGGCGGACGTGCGGAAGCCAAGGAATTTGGGATTGATATTTCGATGTCAATTGCAGACAGGCTAGATGAATATTCCAAGGATAGCCTTCATCTCAGCACGGAGGATATTGAGGTATATCGATTGGACTGCTATGTTCAAAACCATTCGGACGCGCGAGAGATGTTGGATAGTTTAGGTGCGGATGTATTTGTTTGGGGGAATAACTTTTGTGTGCCCGGGTCTGAAAAAGCTAAATTCTGCCCCAAAGCCACCCTAACAAGAAGAATTTTACCTCTGGAGGCAAGAGGTGAACGCATCGAGGTGAAAGAGCAGTTAACTATTACTGACCTTGATCTCCCCGCCTTGACTGCAGAAAGACCTTACCAACTTCTGAGTTTCATCTTCGGTTTGCATTTTTACTTGCGAGACAGATTCAAGGACGCAGCGGTGTATTTCGAGAAGGCCGGAGATGAAATCTATGGTAGTGAGAAAGGTGTCGAATATGTTTACCATTATCTTGCCTACACTTATCAATTCTTATCGAAGAATGCGAAGGCTTTGAGTTATTACGAAAAGACCTTACAAATCTTCCAGGACAGAAAAGATCGCAAGAATGAAGGGGTGACCCTGAACAATATCGGACTGGTATATGATTCCTGGGGCAAGTATGATCAGGCCATTGAGTATTATAAGAAAAGTTTGAAGATGTTCCAAGACATAGGTGATCGCAAGCATGAAGGGGGGACCCTGAACAATATTGGGATGGTATATTATGCCTGGGGCAAGTATGATCAGGCCATTGAGTATTATAAGAAACACTTGAAGATATGCCAGGAAACAGGGGATCGACAAGGAGAAGGGGTGAGCCTGAACAATATCGGGGGAGTATATGATTCCTGGGGCAAGTATGATCAGGCCATTGAGTATTATAAAAAGAGTTTGAAGATAAGAGAAGATATTGGGGATCGACAAGGAGAAGGGGTGGGCCTCAACAATATTGGGATGGTATATAGAGTCTGGGGGAAATATGATCAGGCCATTGAGTATTATAAGAAGAGTTTGGAGATATTTGAGGACGTAGGCGATCGGAAAAATGAAGGCGTGAGCCTGAACAATATTGGCACGGTATATAAAGCCTGGGGCAAGTATGATCAGGCCATTGAGTATTATAAGAAGAGTTTGAAGATAAAAGAAGATATTGGGGATCGAAAAGGAGAAGGGGTGACCCTGAACAATATCGGACTGGTATATGATTCCTGGGGCAAGTATGATCAGGCCATTGAGTATTATAAGAAAAGTTTGAAGATGTTCCAAGACATAGGCGATCGCAAGCATGAAGGGGGGAGCCTGAACAATATTGGCTTCGTATATGATGCCTGGGGCAAGTATGATCAGGCCATTGAGTATTATAAGAAGAGTTTGAAGATAAAAGAAGAGATAGGGGATCGACAAGGAGAAGGGGTGAGCCTGAACAATATTGGGATGGTATATAAAGTCTGGGGCAAGTATGATCAGGCCATTGAGTATTATAGGAAGAGTTTGAAGATATCCGAAGAGGTCGGGGATCGGAGGCAGGAAGGGATCACCCTGAACAATATAGCCGGGGTATATTATGCCTGGGGCAAGTATGATCAGACCATTGAGTATGGTAAGAAGAGTTTGAAAATACTAGAAGAGATTGGAGCAGTTGAGGCGAAAGCGGTTAGAGAGAATCTAAAGCTACTTCAAGAAAAGATGAAAAAGTGATAAAAGCGCGTAGGCCAAGAAAATTCAAAGATCAAAGAGCAAAAAGCAAAATTGAAACCTCTCCCCCTTTGATCCCCCTCTCCTTTCTGCCATAGGCAGATCCGCCTCTGGCGGAAAACAAGGAGGGGTTCACCCTGAAGGGATTCACCCTGAAGGGGAGTTCAGGGGGTAAGGTTGATGAAAAAGTATTGTCACCCTGAGCGAAGCGAAGGGTCTCTTTAGATTCTTCGCTACGCTCAGAATGACAGGGGACTGAATTTTGATTTTTTAATTGCATCTTTGAATTTTTCTTTTTGCATTTTCGATTTCAACGAAGTTGGTTATGGTCAGATTGGAAAGATTCACAAACCATCACCTTAGAAAATGAGGATCAAATATATCACCAAATGAGATCAAAGCTTTTAAATCTTTTGAGAAAATCTCTAAGACCTGAGTTTTTGAATCGTATAGACGAAATGATTGAGTTTCGTTCATTATCTTTTGAGGACATAAAAGATATCGTCGATTTACAGCTTAGGGAGGTGGACCAAAGATTAGCCGAGCAGGAAGATAGTGTTTATTGAAAAGATTAAGTCTCGTGGAAAGATCAGATAATTTCTTCACAGATGAACTCAGAATAAAAGCAGAAGGATGAATATATGGTTTGAAAAGAAATAATTAACTTTTTTAGCTTTCTTTAAAGAGGAGGTTCCGAAAATTGAAAAACATAACAAGCGTCATGTTGGTTCTGATTATCGGAGGTTTGATCTTTTCCTGCTCGTCAGGCTCCAAAAGCAAAAAAACCGAACAGGAACTTTATACCGAGGCGCAGGAGTTTTCAGAGAAAGGGGACTTTCAGTCTGCCATAAAGACCTATGAGGAGATTTTAAAAGCTTATCCCGACAGTCCGCGTGTTTACAAGGCACAGTTTCTGATTGGTTTTGTTTACTCGGAAAACTTAAAAGACTATGAGAAAGCAAGGGAAAATTACCGAAAGGTGATTGAGAAATATCCAGACTGTGATCTGGCGGATGACGCAAAATATATGCTTAAGACCATGGAAAAAAAGAGTCCGCCCACTATTCCGGATACGAATTCATCATCATGGGATTAGAAGAGCGATGGGTCCGGTCAGGTGTTTTTGCTTGACAACTCGGATATTAGCTTTATATTAAGAAATTTGTAGAAGGAGAAACAGATGAGGACTTACACGCCCAGCGTTTTACAGATCGAAAGAACGTGGTTTTTGATCGATGCGAAGAACAAGATTCTGGGAAGACTGGCTACCAGGGTAGCAAGTCTTCTCATGGGGAAGGTTAAGCCCGATTTCACTCCCCATCTGGATGTGGGAGATTATGTTATAGTCATAAATGCAGACAAGGTGATCCTTTCCGGCAAGAAGCAAAGCACCAAAACTTATTACCGATACAGCGGCTATCCCGGTGGGCTGAAGTCGGTGGTCTTTTCCAAACATCTAAAGGAAAAGCCGGAGGAGCTTTTCACCCACGCGGTGTGGGGAATGCTTCCCAAAAATAAGCTGGGAAGAAAGATGCTCTCCAAGCTTTTCGTGTATCGGGGAGATAAACATCCCCATCAGGCTCAAAAGCCAGAGCCTTTGAAGCTTAAAAAATAAAGCTGGATTGGAAGTTCAAATCACAGGAGGATAATTTGGCGACTGTTATTTATCAGGCTACCGGAAGAAGAAAGACAGCGGTAGCTAATGTCCGGTTGATCCCGGGAGGAGGCAAGATGCTAATCAACGGAAGGCCAATGCGTCAGTATCTCACCAAAGATAACCTGATGCTTCATGTGGAAAAGCCTCTGGAGATAACCGGGATGCTGGGGAAGGTGGATATCGTCTGCTCTGCCCGGGGCGGAGGATTGTCTGGACAGGCTGGAGCCATCAGATTAGCCATATCCAGAGCTTTAGTAAAGATGAATGAGGAGTTCCGGAAAGCTCTGAAAAAAGCTGACCTTCTCTCCAGAGATCCCCGGATGGTGGAGAGGAAAAAATACGGACAGATAAAAGCTCGGAAAAGATTCCAGTATTCCAAGAGATAAAAATTAAAAAATCCACACATTGGCTGATCCTCAGGCGGGTCCACTTGGAATATTCGGGTGGCGCTTGGGGAGTTGATGCTGGTGGAGGTCAAAAACCAAGAGGAACTATTCATGAATATCACCATCAAAGATCTATTAGAAGCGGGGGTTCATTTCGGGCATCAGACCAAGCGATGGAACCCCAAAATGAAAAAGTTTATCTTCACCGCCCGAAGTGGCATCTACATCATCGATCTGCAAAAGACCCTCCAGTGCCTAGATATAGCCTGCCAGAAGATAAGAGAGGTGGTAGCCGGAGGTCAAAGTCTTCTGTTGGTGGGAACAAAAAAACAAGCTCAAGAGGTGGTGAAGGAGGAGGCTTTAAGATGTGGAGCTTTCTATGTCACCGAAAGATGGCTGGGAGGGATGTTGACCAACTTTCAAACTATCAGACGAAGCGTGAAACGACTTAAAGATCTGGAAAGGATGAAAGAAGACGGCACCTTTGACAAGCTCACAAAAAAAGAGGTGCTGAAATTAGAGAAGGAGAGGATGAAGGCAGAAAAGGTCTTGGGGGGGATAAAAGAGATGAATCGCCTTCCCGCACTCCTGTTCGCGGTAGATGCCAAAAAGGAGAGAATCGCCGTGGCTGAGGCAAGCAAGTTAGGTATACCCCTTGTGGCCATCATCGACACCAACTCCGATCCGGATCCCATAAACTTCCCCATCGCTGGAAACGATGATGCCATCAAATCCATCAAGGTGATAACTCATCAAATAGCGGAGGCGGCTCTGGAGGCTCAAAAATCAAAAGAGGAGAAGAAGGAAATAAAAGAAAAGGTGGAAACTTAGCAAGAATCCGTTTAGCTTTTAGCTTTTGTGTTTTCTTTCCAGCGAATCTCATTTGAGTTAACTGACCTGCGGGTAAAAACATTTTCAACGGAACTGAAGTTTTGAAAACAGAAAGTGCAGTTGCTCCTCTTTATCCATCGATTCTTTAAGCCAAATGAGTGGGTCACTGTTTTTGAAATCCGGCGATGTAACTTAGCCAAGTCTTGGTGGCTTGGACCCCAAGCTGTAAGGCTTTGGGGTGACTTATGAGAAACGCAAAAATCCTTGTTTGAAATTTTCGATACCTATGGAGGAGTGAATTTATGACCATCACTGCTGATCAGGTTAAAAAATTGAGGGAGAAAACTGGCGCCGGGATGATGGATTGTAAAAGGGCTTTGGAGAAATCCGATGGTGACATACAAAATGCTATAGATTACTTAAGAGAGCAAGGCATAGCTAAAGCAACTCAGAAGGCATCCCGAGTCGCCAAAGAGGGATTGATCTTTTCAGACATTCGTTCGCAAGAAAGATTGGGGGGGTTGCTGGAGCTTAATTGTGAAACAGATTTTGTGGCACGAACCGACGATTTCAGACAATTGGCGAAAGATATAACCATGTGGATTCTCGATCACCTCCCCACGGAGATCAAACAGGTCACTGAATCCATGAAGGAAAAGTTGAACCAGACCATAGCCAAGTTGGGTGAGAACATCACCGCCAAAAGATTTGCTCTTTTCGAACTGGATGAAAAATCAAATGGGGTTATCTACAGTTATATTCACCCCGGGGACAAGCTGGGCGTTCTTCTTAAACTGGGGTGCCAAACTGAGGCTGTGGCCCAAGATCAGGAGTTTAAGCAACTGGCTAAAGATATCTCCATGCAGATTGCCGCCACCAATCCCCTGGTAATAACCCGGGATAGGTTGAAACCTGAGATAATTGAGAGGGAAAAGGAGATATATCGAACCCAGGCTAAAAATGAGGAAAAACCAGAGAAGATCATTGAAAGAATTGTGGTAGGCAAGCTGGAGAAATATTTCCAGGAGGTCTGTTTGTTGGAACAGCCCTTTGTGAAGGATCAGGATCGTTCGGTTAAGGAAAGAATAGACGAAACCCGGAAAAAACTGGGTGAAGAGATAACAGTGGAAAAGTTCGTTCGATTCAGATTAGGGGATGAGATTGGCTAAAACCGATTTTTGTGACCTCCACTGATTTTAAGTTTCAAATAAATCTGAAATCAAAAGCTGGTCTGAATTAAAAAACTGTGGACCCCCCTATTTATAAAAGGATACTTTTGAAGATATCCGGTGAATCATTTGCCGGGGATAAAGAAGGTGTCATTGATCCCGGGGCAACAGCCTTCGTTTCCGGTGAGATCGAATCCGCAAAAGACCTGGGGGTAGAGGTGGCCACGGTGGTTGGCGGGGGGAACATCATCCGCGGACAGATATCCAGTCTGGGCGTGATCGATAGGGTATCAGCTGACTACATGGGGATGCTTGCCACCATCATAAACTCTCTGGCTCTTCAAGATACCCTGGAGAGCTTGGGGCTCTCCACCTGTGTGATGAGCGCCATTCATATAGACACATTAACAGAACCGTATATAAAAAGAGAGGCTTTAAAACACTTGAAAAAAGGGAGGGTGATCGTCCTGGCCGGCGGGACCGGAAATCCCTATTTTACCACCGACACCGCCGCCGCTCTTAGAGCCACCGAAATCGGGGCGGATGTGGTGATGAAGGGTACCAAAGTGGATGGAGTTTATGATGACGATCCGAAGAAAAATCCTTCTGCCAGGATGTTTGACACCCTTTCTTATATGGAGGTGTTGAGCCGAAGACTGAAGGTGATGGACTTAACGGCGATCTCGCTGTGCATGGAGAATAAGTTGCCTATCATTGTATTCAATCTACTGAAGAAAGGGAATTTGAAAAGGATCCTCACCGGAGAGAAGATCGGGACCAAGGTTGGTGGATGAAAAGAAGAAACAAAGTTTTTCCTTGAACAACCGGGCTGGAAATCGTCATATCTTAAGGAGTAACATAGAGTCATAGTTTTGGATGTTTATTTCAATAGAAAAAGGTAGGAGGATATGATAGTAAAAAAAGTTCATACAGATACAGAGGAGAGGATGAACAAGGCGGTGGAGGCGATAGGAAAGGAGCTTGCCTCTATCCGAACCGGAAAAGCCACCACCTCACTTCTGGATGGAATCAGGGTGGATTATTATGGCACCATGACGCCCCTATCCCAGGTGGCTAACATATCCGTTCCGGATCCTCGACTGCTGGTGATTCACCCTTGGGAGAAAAAATTGATACCGGAGATCATCAAAGCCATCCAAAAATCAGATCTGGGACTTAACCCTCAAAGCGATCCCAACGTGGTCCGGCTTCCCATCCCCCCTTTGACCGAAGAACGGCGAAAGGATCTGGTTAAGCTGGTGAAAAAGGTGGCAGAAGAAGGGAAGGTGGCGCTAAGAAATATAAGGCGTGACTCCAACGACGCTTTGAAAAAGGCTGAAAAAGACAAAGAGATTTCAGAAGATGAGTCCCGGAAGGGGCAGGAGCGTGTGCAAGAGATCACCGATGAACATATAGAAAAAATAGAGGAGATGCTGAAGAAAAAAGAACAGGAGATTATGGAGATTTAAAGTAAAACTCGCATCTTGGTTCCTGCTTTTGGTAACTATTACGTTGTTTCCTAAATAATGTTACAATAATTTGTCATTGTGAGTCCCGATGAAATCGGGACGAAGCAATCTCTGAGTAGTTGGAATTCAAGGAGATTGCTTCGTTGAGTTCCCTCGCTCACGCTCGGGACAAGCCCCGCAATGACAGGTTAAAATAAAACGTTGTTTTTGAGACCTTCCACTATTGGGTTTCTTGGGGTGAGGTAAATTGTCCAAGAAGATTGCCAGTCTTGAAGAACAGATTTTGAAGAAGGGAAATCTTCCGGCTCATATAGCTATCATCATGGATGGGAATGGAAGATGGGCTAAAAAAAGAGGACTGCCTCGAACCGCCGGACATAAGGCGGGAGTAAAAGCAGTGAAAAGAGTCGTAAAAGCTGCCGGCGATCTGGGAATCTCCGTTCTGACCCTTTTCACCTTCTCCCAGGAAAACTGGAGACGACCCAAGTATGAAGTCTCAGCCATAATGAAGCTTTTGTATGAAACCACAAAAAGAGAAATCAATGAGCTGGACAAAAATAACGTGAAGTTGATCACCACTGGAAGAATCGAGGAACTCTCTCCCAGAAGAGGAGAGATTCTGCAAGAGGCAACCGAAAGAACCAAAAATAACACCGGCTTGATTTTGAATCTGGCTTTGAATTATGGTGGCAGAACCGAGATTTTGGATGCGGTAAAAAAAATCGCTGAGGATGTAAGAAAAAAGAGGCTAGATCCTGAAGAATTGAGTGAGGAAAATTTCTCCCATTATCTTTACACTAAGGACCTTCCCGATCCAGACCTGCTTATCCGCACCTCCGGAGAGATGCGTATATCCAACTTCCTTCTGTGGCAGACCTCCTATACCGAGCTTTATGTCACCGATGTTCTGTGGCCCAATTTCTCGGTTAAGGATTTTTATGAAGCTATCTGGGACTATCAAAACCGGGAAAGAAGATTCGGGAGAGTATGATCAATTGCCCGGCTGTTGACTCATGACAGATTCCCAGAGCCATGTAGGTCAACCATGGCGAAGCCTGGTTGACAATTCTATTTGTCAAGCACCCTACGGGATGCTTGACCTACAAGCTATCAAAATCGAGAAAGAAGATTCGGGAGAATTTAACCATATACAGGATCCTTTAATCGGGTGGGGTTCAACACCGACCCGAACACAAGGGAGCGTATCTGGCTACGGCTATCGCCTCCGCCCAAATCCGCCTTCGGCGGGCTTCAGATACGCTCGGAACGTTATATGAAATAAGCAGTTATTAAGAGATGAAAAATGAGAATATATACAGACACTTCAGTATTCGGCGGATATTACGACGAAGAATTTGCAAAGTGGTCGAGAAAGCTCTTCGTAGAATTTGAAGAAGGATTAAATACCGCTTTGATATCAGATATTACTTTAAGAGAGTTGGAAGATGCGCCAGCTAAAGTCAGAGAACTGCTTAAGAGAATTCCTGAAGAGAATAGAGAATATGTCTCATTAGGAGAAGAGGCAAAAAGATTGGCTATTTCCTATATTGAGGAAGGAGTTGTAAGTAATAAGAACCTGATAGATGCTCAACATATAGCAGTTGCTACGATAGAAAGGGTAGACGTTCTTGTAAGTTGGAACTTTAAACAAATAGTCAATTTAGGCAAAATCCGTCTCTATAATGGGGTAAACCTTAAGAGAGGTTATCCGTTGTTAGAGATAAGAAGTCCTAAGGAGGTGCTTCGTGAAGAAGTTTGACGCTGTCAAGATGATGCGGGACATAAGAGACAAAATGGTGGAGAGATATTTGAAAAATCCAGAATTAGAAACGGAAGAGTTGGAGGAAATTAGAAAGAAGTATAAAATTCTTGATACAAAGAAAAGAATTCAACCATACCTCCGATGATGGAGTATACGTAAGCTTATCTACCCCTCTCCCTGACCTTCTCCCACAAGGGGAGAGGGAACTTCATAAATTTCTCAAAATTTCACAATGAAAAGCAATCTTCTGACCAGAGTGATAATAGCCTTCATCTTCGGGCCTATCATAATTTATATTACCCTTCTGGGCAAACTCCCCTTTTTAATCTTAGTTGAGCTTTTCATAATCTTGGGTCTGTGGGAATTTTCTTACTTAGCTAAATTGAAAAATTTTCAGATTCCTAAATGGATCTTGCTACTTCTGGGAGTTTTTCTGGGCATTTCTGTGTATTTGTGGGGAGGGGGAACTTTTATTTTCTTCCTCCTGGGTGTGCTTTATTTGACCGCTTTTATTTTTGTGATAAAAGGGAGAACCCGGGGCGCAACCGCAGATTTGTCCTCATCAGTTTTTGCCTTCTTCTATGTGGCTGGGCTTTTCAGCTTTTTGATTCTTTTAAGAGAAATGCCCCGGGAGCTTGGATTGGATTATAAGATCGGAGGGTTATGGATCGTCTATCTTCTGATATGTATCTGGTCCTGTGATACGTTCGCTTACTTTATAGGAGCTCCTCTGGGAGAACACAAGCTCTCCCCTTCGGTAAGTCCCAAAAAGACAGTGGAAGGATTTGTTGGGGGCATCCTGGGAGCAGTGTCTGCAGCTTTTTTCGCATATTACGTTTTTTTCAAATCTGCCCAGTTAAAGCATCTTTTGGTCATCTCCATTTTTGTTAGCCTCATCGGACAGATAGGAGACCTGACCGAATCGCTTTTCAAAAGGGATGCTGAAATCAAAGACATCTCTCACATAATTCCCGGACATGGGGGGATTTTGGATCGATTCGATAGTCTACTTTTCGTTTCTCCTATAGTTTATTACTATTTGAAATTTGTGGTGTATGGATGAATCGGGCAACGGTATGAACCATATGGTTCATACCAACGGATCAAGTGGGTCAACGGATTAAGCGGATTAAACAGATTGAATGAATGAAGATACTGAGCACTGAGGGTAAACCGTTAATATTCTATAATCTGTCTGATCTCTCGGCAACTCAATAATATTTCGTTATTCGACAAATTGTTTGAATGTTTTTTACTTAGCAATATGAAAGGAGGCAACTCTTGCTGTATTAGGTTTATTTCCCCTCACTCTTCATTTCTCTTGTGCGTCGACAAGTGGTTATCAAAAGACCCACCATAATGAGAACTGTTCCCAGCCACAAAACATTGATCAAGGGCTTCTTGCTCACCTCTAATACCAAAAGACCCTTTGCCGGTTCTTCTTCCGCCAGAAGCAGATTCAACATCACCATCTTGCGGTCTGCATCGATTTTTTCTAAAACCAAATGATCTTCTCCTCCCGGAAGGTGGACAATGCTTTTGGCCTCATCTTCCTCTGCTCCTCCTATAACTATGGTAGGAGTGAGGATCATCTTCTCTTTTTGGTGTATTACCTCTAAAGTTGCTCCAATACTTATACCTTCTCCCATTCCTTGAGAGGACATGTCAAATCCGATAAACTTGATGGCATACCCTTCAACCTCTTTGGTTTCGCCCTTTTTTATGGTAAACAGATTCCCGCCAGCTTCATCCCCCTCCCGATGCTCCAAAGGAGCCAAGTAAAGATCATCCAACAGATTTACCTTTATATAAGGAGTCCGCATAAAGCCCTGATTATATTCGCTAAAATAAAATCTTGGTCGGGCGATGAAGCTCTTCCCGTCTTTTTCAACCTTCACCCTCAGAGCACTCTTTTGACTAAAAATATCCCCCTCCGTTCCCAGATAGGTGAATTTATATCCAAAAGCCTCCTTGGTTTCTTTTTCAGGCAGATTTATTTTGATTGATCGGTTGTAGCCGGAGGAGGTGATAATTCCCACCAACATCAGCCCAACGCCGAAATGAGTTAAATAACCCCCCAGAAATTTCAATCCAGCTTTGGTTCTCTTCAGTACCGCCATTAAGTTTCCCACCAAAGCAAGGAATGAGACAAACATAAATATCAAGTAAACAAAAAAGCTGACTTTCAGCACAAAGCTTAGAATTGTCAGGAAGGCTGCGATCGCCAGAGGTGGAAGGATGGCTTTCTTTAAATCATTCCACTTTGTTCCTTTCCAGTTCAAGAAAGGGGCAAAAGCCAAAAGAAAAGCAATGATGATCCCCAGAGGAAGTTGGGTGTTAACGTAATAAGCCGTGCTCACATTGGAAGCCTGCCCAAAAAGCTTGGTGATAATGGGAGCGGACGTGCCCAACAAAACCAAAAAGGCGGACACAGATAAAAATGTGATGGCAAGAAAGATTAAGAATTCCCCGGACAGAAGATTTTTGGTGGCCTCCACATGTTTAATTTCGGATAATCTGAAGATGAAAAGTCCCAGGGAGAAAAAAGTGAAAAAAATCATAAACAGTATCAAATATACATTGATTCCCAGATCGGCAAAGGAGTGCACTGAGAAATCGCCCAGGATTCCGCTTCGGGTTAAGAAAGTTGCATAAAGCACCAAAAGAAAACACAGAATTGCCAAAAGAAAATTAGTTCGACGCATGCTGCCTTTGGTTCTTTCCAAAAGAAGTCCATGTATTAAGGCAATGGATAAAAGCCAGGGAACTAAAGATGCATTCTCCACCGGATCCCATCCCCAATATCCACCCCATCCTAAAACCTTATAAGCCCAATATCCACCGATGAATATTCCAGCTCCTAATGACAAACAGGCAAAGACTGTCCAGGGAAGAGCAAATCTGACCCAATCTTCATATTTATTTCTCGCTAGGGCGGCTAAAGCATAAGAGAAGGGGACAGCCAAAGCGGCATATCCGATAAAGATTATGGGAGGATGAATCACCATCCAGAAATCCTGCAAAAGAGGGTTCAATCCTCTACCCTCAGTGGGGAAACCGGGCAAGAGGGAAAAAGGGCTTTTCTTCAATAGCAAAACCAGAAGAAATATTTGAACCAAAAGATAGAAAGCCATCACATAGCCTTGGTAGATGCCCGATCTTTTGAAGAGGAAAATTCCCAAAATCGCCCCCAAGAAAAGCCACAACAGAAATGTCCCCTCCTGACCTGCCCAGAAAGAAGAGATCAAGTAGAATAATGGAAGATCAGATGAGCTGTATCCGTAGACATATTCTACCTTGAAGTGATGAGTGAGAAAAAGATAAAAAAGATAGGCAGTGGCAACGGAAGTGAAGAAGAGGAAGACGAAGTAGGTTTTTCTTCCGGCATCCAGAAACGCCCCCTTACCCTTTACCCCCAGAAAAAAGAAAAGAGAAGAGAACAGGGCAGCTACAAATGCCAAAGTTAAGCAAAGATTTCCCAGAATCATTTAGGTCTGGCTCCCTGGTATTCGGATGGATTCATCCTGAAGGACACTTCACTAAAGGAACTGTTGAAAAACCCCTTTGGCCCGCCAAAGGCGGGCTCTATGGATGATAAGTAACCCTCTCCCATAGGGGCGGGAATTCCCAGACGGGTCTCCGTCATCCCACCCCGGAGTGTAGTTTTTTCAACAAGCTCTAAAGGCTGCACCATCATGAATAGCCCGTTTTGGTAACTCTCCCTCAACATTGTTTTGGCGGCTTTTCCCACCTGTTTTTTTCTGGAAATCACCAATAGTTTTTTTCATCAAGTGAAAATCTACTCTATCGAAAACCTTTCTTATATCAAACCGCTTCTCCAAATTCATAACTTCCGACGAAATCATCTCAGTGTTGAAAATACGAAAAGTTTTTGTGAGTCTGTTTGTTTATAAAAAACTTTCTTTCTCTCATTTACACCAAACTCATCTTCACGGGTGAAGAGGCGGCAAAAGCAAGGTCTACGCTTTTTTGCCCAGACTATTAAAAATCATGAATATGGTCAAGGGAAACACGAAGATATCTTGAAAAATTTAAAGTTGAAATTAAATTCAGCTTAGATTATATTATAGAAAGATTTCTCTTGGGTGTTTAACATGTGTTTGGTCATTACACATTTTTAGCTCTTCGGAATAAAGATGTTAAAACATTTGGATTATGTTTTCCTGATAAGACCGGTTTTGATGCCACCGGTGTGGACTATCCTTCTTTTAGGACACAGGCGAAGCTCACAATTTTCCGGAGAAAGCAATCTCCCCGGTTTAGCCATCCTTTTGGTTACCTTCTTAGTTGGGGCGGTATATGTTCTAAATCAAATATTTGATATAGAATCGGACAGATTGAACCAGAAGCTTTTTTTTCTGGCAAAGGGCTACATTTCCAAAAGAAGCGCAATTTATGAAATGATACTTCTAAACCTAATAAGCGTAATCCCAGCTTTTTTGATTTCATGGGAGTTAGGTCTTCTTTTCAGTTTGGGTATGATTTTTGGGATTATTTACTCGACCCCACCTTTCAGCTTCAAGAACAGACCTATTGGTGGCTTGATGGTAAATGTTTTAGCGCATGGAAGTTTAGCTTTCCTTATCGGATGGAGCATGAACCATCCCCTATCAACTGAGTCCTTGTTGTTTTCTCTTCCCTATATGTTTGCTGTCGGGGCAATTTATCTGAATACCACTATTCCGGACATGAAGGGAGATAGAAGGGCTGGAAAAATCACCTTGGCAGTCAGGTGGGGAAAAGAAAGAGTAATTATTTTCTCATCTTTTCTGGTGGCGGTGGCAATCGTCCTGTCCTTTTTGGTTGAAGATATTCCTTTCCTGATCGCATCCGCTCTTTCTTTTCCTTTTTTTATCTTGTCTGCATTTACTAAAAAGGAGCGGGAGATCATTTTAGCCACGAGAGCCTCCATACTGTTTTTATCCATTGCCGCAGGAATTTTTTATCCCTGGTATTTTGCTATTTTAATTTTTGGATTTGTGGGAACTCGTTTATATTATAAAGCACGTTTTAATCTGGATTATCCAACACTTCTGTAATAAGTTATAATATATACATTCTTGTGGTGCCAAATTGTTGTTACAAAGAGAAGAGAGGGCCATAATATAATGAAGACGTTAGCGGAAGCGAAGGCTCTATTATAAACTCTAAGTAATATGAACACTAATGCGCTTAGGAAACAATAAAATGAAGAAAGTAGCCTTATTCCTTTTGTTACTTGTCTGGTTTCCGGGCTTTTCATCTCCAGGCTGGGCTGAAGAGCAGGCGATAAAGATGCGTATTAGCGCCATCTCAGTAAAGACAAAAACCGAGGCCGAGGAGATACTGAAGAAACTAAATGAGGGGGCAGATTTTTCTGAGATGGCCCGGCAGTATTCCACCGGACCAGGAAAAGAAGAGGGAGGTGACCTTGGCTATTTTGGCCCAGGAGAGATGATGGAGGAACTGAATGTAACTGCTTTGAAGTTGGAAGTTGGACAATATAGCGGAATCATCGAAACCAGCGTGGGTTATTTCATACTGATGAAAACAGATGAAAAATCTTTCACAGAATATGACAAAATGAAACAAGAAGAAGCTCGCTGGGAGACTCTCATGCAACACGCGAAGCAGCTCTACGAAAAAGGTGAATATGGGGTAGCAACATCTGTGGCCCAAGAAGCGTTGCGAATTGCCGAGACTACATTGGGATTAGCTGACCCCAAAACAGGCACCAGCATTAACAATCTGGCATTACTTTACGATTCCCAGGGCAAATATGCAGAAGCAGAGCCCCTTTACAAGCGAGCACTGGAAATAAGGGAAAAAGTCTTGGGGTCGGACCATCCCGATGTGGCGCAATC
>JAGMBK010000022.1 GCA_023129805.1 Candidatus Zixiibacteriota bacterium
GTGCTATCTCGTCTTCGCCTTTAATTGGCGTGGAACAGTTCAGGTCGCCTTCAGCGACTTTTTTGGTTCCTTTGACCAATTCCCTCACCGGACGGGTGACATATCGGTTGATGGAGATACTGATGGTCACCGCGATGACCAGGCAGGCAATGATGGCGAAGATGATCATCTTGTTTTGAGCACCTTTGATCTCCTTATCCACATCCTCCAAGGACATCCCAATGTCCAATACTCCCAGGACCTTTTGCTCTGGAGGATGGGCATGACAATCCGGGGTATAACAATCGGGTTCATTATATATGGCAGAGATGACTCCTAATACTCTGTGATCTGTCTTGGCTGTAAAAATTCTGGAGCGGTCTGGCGTGTCCAGTCTCTCCAAGGGTTTCTCCGCTGAATGACAGGCATAGCAGGCTTCGGCTTTCTTGTCCACCATTTCCCCAATCTCAGCCTTATCAGTGGAGAACATTATCTTGCCATCTTTATTGAAAACCCTGATCTTCTCCAAGCCCTCCTGCTCTCCTATGGTCTCAATGATCTGATGCACATCGTCACTTTGGTATCTCAGCATATCATATCTGGTGCTTCTTCTTACTGTCTCACTTATCCTTATAGCACCCCGCATCACCTCACCTATCAGTTGTTTTTTCTGAGAGGCGATGTTGACATAGGCAAAAATTCCTATGGACAATATCAGAATGAACCCCACCACCAAAATCAGCTTCACTCCAATACTTTTTCGCCACATAAGTTATCCTTTAGTTAGTGAATTATTTCACAATAACCCAATCAATATACGAAAGTTGGCAACCAAAGTTAATCCGAAAAAACAAGCCGGTTTTGGCTTTTCCCGTAGAATATTATTGGTTCGATTCTGGATTGTCAAGGAATTTCATTATGGGCACAACAAAGGGTCATGCTCGAGCTAAAACAGTATGAAGAAGTTATTCTCGTTTTGGTTTGGATTTTTTCGATTTCTTTGGGTAACTTTTTGCTTGAGGTTTTGCTTCTTCTGGAACCCGGATAAAAAAGCGTGGTTTAAAAGATTTGAAATTAAGTCCTCTAATACCCCAGTAGGATTTGTCAGATATGGGATAGCAGATTACTTTTTAAATCAGGCTTTCAAGCTCTTTTTCACATGGGGAATAAGACCACCGTCTTCCAAAATTCCCATTAAGAATTCCGGCAAAGGGGGAAAGGGAAATTTTTGATTTTGTGAGGTTTCAATCTCTCCGTTGGCGAAATTGATGGTGATGGTCTCACCCGGCTGGATTTTATCCGGCGCTTCCTTGGATTGAACCAGTGCCAATCCCTGGTTGATGGCGTTTCGAAAGAAAATGCGGGAGAAGGATTTTGCCACGATGCAACCGATTCCTGCATGTTTCAAAGAAGTGGCGGCTTGTTCCCGGGAGCTTCCACAGCCAAAGTTGGAGCCAGCCACAATTATATCACCCTTTTGAATCTTTTTAGGGAACTCCGGATCCAAACCTTCCAGGGCATGTAAAGCCATCTCCGAAGCATCTATTATGGGAAGATACTTTCCCGGATAGATCACATCCGTATCGATGTTATCACCGAATTTCCATACCCGACCAATTATCTGTTCCATGAGATTTTATCCGGCTTACATGATAAATGGCAATGTTATTTCAGAGTACCCTCTCCCCGAAACAGCGGACACGTCATTGCGAGCGATAGCGAAACAATCTCCAGAATCTTAAATTTTGCTTTTTGCATTTTGAATTGGATATTATTTTACGAACTTTCTGGGATCGGCGATTTCTCCTTTAATGGCTGTGGCGGCGGCTACAGCCGGACTGGCTAAATATACAAAAGACTCCGGTGATCCCATTCTTCCCTTGAAGTTTCTATTGGTAGTAGCCAGACACCGCTCTCCCGGAGCCAGGATTCCCTGGTGCGCCCCCAGACAGGGTCCACATCCTGGATTAAGGATCACCGCTTGTGCATCCAGAAAAGTTTTGAGGTATCCTTTTTTCATGGCTTGTAAGTATATGGTTCTGGTGGCGGGCAAAATTAGCATCCTTATCTGGGGATGAACTTTTTTCCCTTTGAGTATCTTTGCCGCCACTTCCAGATCGTCCAACCTTCCGTTGGTGCAGGAACCCAACACCACCTGATCCATCCTTATACCTTTCACTTCAGTTACCGGCTTTACATTATCCACATTGTGAGGGCAGGCAATCTGAGGCTCCAAACCACTGACATCAAACTCATATTCTTTTTCAAAGATAGCATCACGGTCGGAGAAGATTGGCTCGTATCTCTGACTGGTTATGCCGGAGATGTATTTTCTGGTGACTTTGTCAAAAGGAACCACGGCGAATTTCGCTCCCATCTCCATGGAAAGATTGCACAGGACGAATCTTTCAGAAACAGACATTTTCGCCACGGTCTCGCCATAATACTCCACCGACTTATAACTTGCCCCCTGGACGGTGAGCTGTCCGATTATGTAAAGGATCACATCTTTAGCATAAACACCTTTGGGCATCTGTCCCCGAATGATTATCTTTATGGACTCCGGCACCTTCAGCCAGATCTTTCCGGTTGCCCATACAGCCGCCATCTCTGTTGCACCTATTCCGGTGGACAAAGCTCCCAGACAACCATAGGAGGTGGTGTGAGAATCGGTCCCCACCGCCAACTCCCCCGGCAGAATGTGAGCTTTCTCTACCACCACCTGATGACAGATTCCCTCTCCTATGTCATAGAAGTTCTTTATGCTTTGCTCCTTCACAAACTCCCGAATGGACTTATGTGCCGTGGCTGTTTTCTCTGACTCAGCCGGAGCGCGATGATCCAAAGGGATGACAATTCTTTCCGGATTCCACACGCTATCCTGTCCGATCTGTCTGAACTGCTTTATCACCAGACCGGCATTATCATGGCTCATGGCTAAATCTGGCTCCACATTCACAATCTCTCCCACCTGGACTTGAGCTTTCCCTGCCTTTTTAGCCAGAAGCTTCTGGGCTATGGCCAGCTCTCCCGCGCCCTGTTTGATCAGAATGCCGGCTAATTTTGAAACGCCGGTCTGTCCAGCTAAGGAGAACTCCAACTGTTGAAATTTAAGCACCTTTGGTTTCTCTAAAAGATTGTATTTTATTCGCCATTTATAAAAGCCCGACTTGGAGATGCCCAACTCGGCTCCGGCGATCTTGTCATTGCCGTATCTCTCCCACAGGTCTTTGATTTGTTCCTTAGAATACTTGGCAAATGAGTATCTGCCGATCCTTTTCTTTCTTCGCCAGTAAGCCACCAGATACTCCGGCACACCTCCCAAAGCTTCACCGATCCTCTTATCGGTGCGGTATTGAGCCTGAAGCTTTAAAAGCTCCTCTTTTCTTGGAATCTTCATTTACGTCCGCCGTCCTTCGACTTCGCTCAGGACAAGTCGGCGGCCCGCCGACCGCCGCTTTGAGTGCTTTTTATCTATTCCTTGTAATTCCCTCTTCAAAAGCCTATAGGTGTTGGAAAGACCCACAGAGATTAACTTGGTTTCCGCTAAAACGGGCATGAAGTTGGTGTCGCCCTGCCAGCGGGGAACGATATGCAGATGGATATGGTCTGCTACCCCTGCTCCAGAAACCTTTCCCAGATTCATCCCCAGATTGATTCCCTGCGGCTTTAGACACGATTTGAGCGCCCTGACGCAAAGCTGTGATATCCTCCCAAGCTCAGTCAGCTCATCATCCTTTAACTCCTCTAATTTGCCTACGTGGCGAAAAGGCGCCACCATCAGGTGCCCATTATTATAAGGGTAGCGATTGAGGATGACAAAACATTTTTTGCCCCGAAAAAGAATCAAATTCCTGCGATCCTGATTTTCCTTTGCGGTTCTGCAGAGGAAACAGCCAGGCTTCCTCTCACAAAGGATGAACTTCTCACGCCAAGGTGCCCAGAGTTTCTCCAAGTAAAACTCCTGTGTTTTAAGTTTTCATTTCGTCTTTGTTATCAATATATAACAAAAAATTCCATTTTCAAGATGTTTGTTATGTAATTTGACCACCGTTTATGATATGACCGTCTCTATTCAAAGATTGAGATTTGCTGATATTTTGATAAGAAGCTAAGCGTTCTTAATAATAACATAGAAGGACCAGATCTTTTCCTCCAAAGGTGCGGCTAAAGCTTTCCTCAGCACTTTGAAAACAAAAGGATTGCAAAAAAGTGTATGATTTACATTTAGTCTCTGCAGGATTACCAACAACGGAAGCACTGAAGCAGTGTTTATCATTAAATTCCTGACCAGCACCTGAATTAAGTTAGGTGCTGGATTTTTCTTTGATATCCGATATCTTTGGTGATTAAAAAATTGTGATAAAGTTTTTATTGACAAGCAGGGGGTTTTATAATAAATTGATTCGCAGTTAAGTAAGTTAATCGTGATATCATGAGTCGAGCTTATTTTTAACCCTTATCTGGGGGTGAGGCTTTGAATTACGCAGTCATTTTAGCTGGAGGAAAAGGAGAAAGATTCTGGCCCCTTTCCCGAACCCAACACCCCAAACAGCTTCTGCATCTCATATCCAAAAGGACCATGCTTCAGGAGACCATCGATCGGGTCAAGGATTTTATCCCCATACAAAGAACCAAGGTGGTGACCGGTGAAAACATAAAAAAGGCAATCCTTATGCAGGTGGATTACCTTAAAGAGGAAAACCTGATTGTTGAACCCGCCATGAAAAACACATGTGCGGCTATCGGACTGGCGGCTGTTCATCTTCAAAAGATAGACCCGGATGCCACCATGGTGGTTCTCTCCTCCGATCACATGATCAAACCCGAAGAAAAGCTTCAGAAGATTTTGGAGATGGGGACAAAACTGGCTGGTGAAGAGAAGTATTTGATCACCATTGGTATCACACCCACCCGGGCAGAGACAGCTTACGGATACATCGAGTTTGCAGAACTTTACGATACCTTCGAGGATATTCTGGTTTATCAGATAAAGGAATTCAAAGAGAAGCCCAACCGAATCGTGGCACAGCAATATTATTACAATCGAAAGCATCTGTGGAACAGTGGAATGTTTATCTGGACTGCGTCGACCATTCTTGAAGCGTTAAAGAACTATATGCCCCAGATGTATAAGGAGCTGAAAAGCTATTCTGAACACGTGGGCACAGAAAACGAGGATGCGGCAAAAGAAGATCTTTACCAGCATCTGGAGAGCATCTCCATAGATTTTGCCGTGCTGGAAAAAGCAGAGAACGCTTTAGTGATCAAAGCGGATTTAATCTGGGATGACATTGGTTCATGGCTGGCTCTGGACAGGATAAAAGAGAAAGACTCAGATCATAATGTGATCGTAGGAAATGCCCGAGCCATAAACACCTATGAGACCACCATCGTTAACGACTCCGAGGGGATAATCACCACCTTAGGGGTTTCAGATCTGGTGATCGTGAAGACCGATGATATCGTTTTTGTGGCTCACAAGACCAAGGTTCAAGATGTGAAGGAGCTTCTTTCCGAATTTGCCCAGGACAAAAAGTTGGAGAAATATCTATGAGAAGACGCAAGCTCTTAATTTACTTTCTTCTCTGCCTATGCTTTTCAGGTTGTGCCCTCAGACCCAGGGAACCTATAAAAAAGGATGCTCGAACCAGAGGAGAGAAACAGTTTGATCCCTTGGGCTTTCCTCAGGACCGGATGATCGTTACCGAAGACGAGCTTGGGGAGAAAAGGGAAGGAGCCACTGAGCCTGAGAAGCAGAATAAAATTGGATGGGAAGAATCAAAAGGGATAGAGAACCTCTTACCCCGAAAAGTTTACCGGGTGCAGTTCTTCGCCACCAAATATCCAGATGAAGCCTCCCAGGTAGCTGAATCGGTGGCAAATCAGCTTTCGCAAAAGACCTACATAGATTACAAAACCCCCTACTACTGGGTGAGGTTGGGAGAGTGCCAAACCAAAGAGGAGGCAGATTCCCTTCTGAGGAAGATAAAGGAATTGGGATACAAAGAGAGCTGGGTGGTGGAGGTAGAAATACAACCATAAAATTCTTTCAAAGACAAAATACAGGGACGTAATTTGTTAATCAAAACCAAAGTCCTGCTGGTTGACCAAGAGAAACCGGAAAAAAACGTGATAAACGAAACCGCCAAGATTCTAAAAGGCGGAGGCATAGTCTCGTTTCCCACCGAGACAGTTTATGCTCTGGGCACAGACGCCTATAATCAGGAGATGGTGGCAAAGATCTACCGGATAAAAAGGAGAGATAGATCCAAGCCCGTCTCTGTCTTCTTAAAAGGTGCGGAGGACGTGAGGAAGGTGGTCGATTTTGTAAGCGGTGATGCTGAAAAGCTTATGGAAAAATTCTTGCCCGGACCATTGACCTTAGTATTCAAAAGCACCTATTCCAGGCTCTCATTGGTTTTAGCCAAGGGGGATAAGTTAGGCATTCGGGTTTCTCCCAGCAAGCTTGTGGCTCGACTTCTGGAGGCAGTGGGGGTTCCCATCACCGCCACCAGCTCCAACATCTCCGGAAAGAAAAGCTGTGTGGCGGCAAATAGAGTTTTTTATTTCTTCAATGGGAGAATAGATTTGATTCTGGATGGCGGGAAGTCCAGAGTCTTCCTCCCTTCCACTGTGCTGGATGTCTCCGGCGAAGAGGTTTCTTTGATCCGGCTGGGGCATATACCGATAGATGAGATAAGAAAGGTGGTGCCAAAGATCAGGATTCCTGAAGAGGAGCCTCATGACAATGCCAACCCGCAAGAGGTGAAAGTGGACTCGGTTCCGGAAAATCCTCAGAAGGCAGAAGAGCAGACTCAGGCCGACGCCTTAGGTTAATCCAAAAGGGTGGGATCTTTTTGATGAAAAATTTTCTAAGAAAATGGATAAAGGCAATACGGGCGCCTTTTTTTACAGCCAGCGCCATTCCGGTTCTGGTGGGATCAGCCTTAGCCTGGAACATTACCGGAAAGTTCAGCTTATCTAAATTTATTCTGGTCCTGGTGGGAGTGCCCCTGTTTAACGCAGGAACAAATTTAGCCAACGACTATTATGACCACAAAACCGGAAATGATGAGATCAACACCAGGGTTACACCTTTCTCCGGAGGAAGCCGGGTAATTCAAAACGGGGTAATTCCGCCCAAGCACGTGTTGATCGGCTCGTTTTTATTCTTTGGTCTGGGGTCTGTCATCGGGCTATATTTGAATGCGGTCACTCCAGGGAATCTGGTCTTATATCTGGGCATCTTCGGGCTTTTAAGTGGCTTTCTCTATACCGCCACCCCGATCCTCATCGGCTATCGAGGCATCGGTGAGTTTGTAGTTGGCTTAAACTTAGGCACCCTTACCATAATAGGGGCATACTACGTTCAAGCCCACATCCTAAGCTGGTC
Source organism: Candidatus Zixiibacteriota bacterium (assembly GCA_023129805.1). Next base: position 7,376 of record JAGMBK010000022.1, read on the forward strand.
TGCCTTCTGGCTATCCCTTCCCATCGGCTTTCTGGTGGCGGCGATTTTATATATCAATCAGTTTCCCGATTATGAAGCAGATAAGGCGGTGAATAAAAAACACCTGGTGGTCAGATTGGGAAAGAGAAAGGCGGTTTATGGCTACTATTTCTTAATCTGCGCCACTTATTTGGTGATAGCAGGAAGTGTGATTTTCAGGATGGTCACCCCCTTTGCCCTGATTTCCTTTTTAACCCTCCCCTTAGCCTTAGGCGCCATCAAAACCCTGAAATCAAACTACGACAAATTTGCCGAGCTCATTCCCGCTCAAGCCAAGACCGTCCAGACACACCTTTTCACCGGTCTTCTTCTGTCTTTAGGCCTAGTGCTGGGAAGGGTGGTCTGATCCCTGAAGTGTCATTCTGAGCGAAGCGAAGAATCTCAACGTATATGCAGAATCCGACGGCGAGACCCTTCGCTTCGCTCAGGGTGACACCCCCCGTGTCATGCTGAGCGTAGCGAAGCATCTGCGTAGCGAAGCATCTCAGGATTTTCAATAGCAGTTGGACGCAGTATGAGAAAGGAAAAACAATATTACGTTTATATAATGACAAACAAATCACGGACCCTATATACGGGCGTAACAAGCAATTTGATACGCAGAGTATATGAGCACAAAAACAAGTTGGTTGATGGTTTCACAAAAAAATACAACATCACCAAACTTGTCTATTATGAAGTGACCAATGAAGCGACTTCTGCCATTGCGAGAGAAAAGCAGATAAAAGGATGGTTAAGAAAAAAGAAAATTGCGCTGATTGAATCGGTAAATCCGCAGTGGAAAGATCTAAGTGAAGAGTGGATGTAACGTCAACCCCACATGTCATTCTGAGCGAAGCGAAGAATCTGCGCAGCGAAATATTTAGAGATTCTTCGGTCGCTTAAGCTCCCTCAGAATGACAGGGGGAGATACCATGTCTATGCACTTGTCATGCTGAGCGAAGCGAAGCATCTGGTTTTTAGATTCTTCGTCCCGCCTGTGGCGGAAGTCAGAATAACAGTGGAGTCATATTCTCTATTTTAAGTTTCTCATGACTGATTTAATTCTTCTACACCCCCCCAGCATATATGATTTTCGGAAACGTTCCGTAATGTGGGGACCGATAAGCGACGTGATTCCCTCCACCCCGGTCTTTGACATGTATCCTCTGGGCTTTGTCAGCCTGTCCCATTATCTAACCAGACAAGGGTTTAACGTGCGAATCATCAACATCGCCTATAAGATGCTGTCTGATCCTCATTATGATCCAGAAAAAGAGATAAAAAAGTTGAAAACGTTTGCCTTTGGCATAGATCTGCATTGGCTGCCCCATGCCCAGGGAAGCCTGGAATTAGCCCGGATAGTAAAAAAACATCATCCCCAAACTCCGTTGATCTTCGGAGGTCTATCTTCGACTTATTTTCATCAGGAGTTGATAACTTATCCTCAGGTGGATTTTGTCTTAAGAGGGGACTCCACCGAGATGCCTCTTTTGCTTTTGATGTCTGCACTTAAAAACGGGAAAGGCTTTGTCGACATTCCCAATCTGACCTACAAGGAAAATGGAGAGGTAAAGATCAATCAGATGGGTTGGGTTCCTGATGATTTAAACCAGTATCCCTTAGATTATTCCCATATCATCAGATCGGCGATAAGACACAAAGATCTTTCCGGGCACGTTCCTTTTTATGGCTGGCAGGAGTATCCCATCACAGCCGTCTTCACCTGCCGGGGCTGTAGTTATCATTGTGGCACCTGTGGAGGCTCACAGGAGAGTTACAAAGATTTCTGTCATCGCCAAAAGCCAGCTTACCGGGATGCGGAGCTGGTAGCTTTTGATATTTCTCAAATCTCCCGGTATTTCAAAGGACCTATCTTCATCTTAGGGGATATATTTCAACCGGGGGAAGAGTATGCTCAAAAGCTTTTGAGCCTTTTGCGAAAACAAAAGCTGGACAACCATGTGGTGCTGGAATTCTTTGATATTCCTCCTTCAGACTTTCTGGATACGATCGCCGCCTCCATTCCCCATCTAAACATTCAGCTTTCTCCTGAGACCCATGATCCAAAGATAAGAGCCACCTTCGGTCGACCCTATGATAATGAAAAAATGGAGCAGATGATCGAAAAAATTCTTAAGTTAGATTGCCACAAATTTGATCTCTTCTTCATGATCGGGTTGCCCGGTCAGGATGTCCAATCGGTTATGGAGACGGTGGATTATATTGATCATCTTTTACAAAGATTTGGAAAAACCAAAAAGCTATTTCCTTATATTTCTCCCCTATCTCCCTTTTTGGATCCAGGGAGCAGAGTTTTTGAAAACCCAAAAGAATATGGCTACAAGCTGTTCTATCATACTCTGGAGGAACACAGAAAGGCGCTACTTACGCCAAGCTGGAAACAGATGCTCAACTATGAGACTGCCTGGATGACAAAAGATCAAATCGTGGAAAGCACCTACCAGAGTGCCTCAAAGCTTAATCAGGTGAAATACAAGCATGGACTGATTAAGTTGAAAAGATTTAAGGAGATTGAAAAGAGGATAAACCAAGCCCAAAGCATCATTCGGGCAATCGACCAACAGACGACAAAAGAGGGATCGGTTAAACTGGATCCACAAAAAGAACCTGAAGATGCCAATTCATCTGTTAGAACGCTGAAGATCTCCACAATCTGCGACAAAGATGAACTCAAATGGCCGGTAAGATTTTTTAGGTTTAACCTCCGCAAAGGATCTTTGAAATTTCTGTCGCTTCTCAAAATAAAAAACATCCTCAGCTTGATCTTGCGGAGAGACGACTTATCATCAAAAACAGAGAAAAGACCGCTCTAAAGTATTTCTGAAGGTGTCTGCGTTTTTTCCTTCTTTGATTGAGCTTGCCTCTTTCAGTTAAAAGGCCAGAACCTAACTTAAGTTAGGTTCTGGCCTTGCACTAGGCCTAAATTTTGCCATTACAAAAAGCAGAGGGCATTTGAAACCTGGCGTTACCACCCTTGTTTTTACTTTGTAATAGATTATATTATAAAAATTGCATTTGCGAAACCTTTTTTTCGTAGCCAAGCCTTCTCGGCTTGTCTACGCAAAGCTTGCGGGAAAAGGTTTTTTGTAAATGGAGTATTTGAGTCCATCAATCTGGTAATTTTTGATCTTATCTAACTTTTAAGAAGGAGAGAAGGTCATGTATAATTATCCGGTCAACTACAGTGTAGATTATCCAGAGAAACCGTCACGGCTTTTGGTGTTAGCTCGTGTATTTCTAGGCTGGCTTTATATCGGAGTTCCGCATGGTCTATTCTGTCTGGTATATACAATTACAACTTTTTTTGTTGCTATTCTTTCATATTTTGCTATATTAATAACTGGACGTTTTCCTTTAGGCTGGTTTGATTTTCTGATCAGATATGCCCGCTACATAAATCGACTGGCGGCTTATTGTAGCTGTATGACTGATAAATATCCACCATTTAGTGGAAGAAGATGATTGAAGAAATGATTGCTCTCTGAAATCAATATACTGAAAATCAAAAGTTGGAGGTAACGAGCGATGAAAAAAGTTTTGATCTTTATGGCAATATTGTCATTGGTGATTTTCAATTGTTCCAAAAAGAACATAACCAATAACTATTATCCCTCGCCTGATAAAGGAGCCATAGTGGGGTTTGTGTACCCGCCTGAATCTGAAGCGACGGTTACTGCGTATTTGGGATTGGAAATTGCTTCAACCTACATCGACACGGTCGGCTATTTTGAGCTCACCGAACTGCCCCCGGGCACCTATTCCATCTCAGTGGAAGCCGAAGGATACATGGATTATTACTCGTATAAAACTATATGGGTAGCAGGTGGGGCGACAGTATCCATGGATAGTGTCTTCCTTGTCTCGATCCACGATTTGATCTACTCGGTTTCGCCCTACGACGGAGCAGAGGGGGTGAGGGTATACGAAACGATCAGAATTAGCTTTCGGACTTCGATGAACACAGGAAGTGTGGAGAGCGCGTTTCGTGTGGAGCCAGAGGTAGAGGGCGAGTTTTCTTGGTACAATGGGAGAATAAAAGGAGTAGCTGGCATATCTGAATTACGCTTCGTACCCAAAGACCAGTTTGCAACCAATACGCTCTATCAGGTGACGATCGACACCACCGCGTCAGATGCTGAAGGAATAAAGTTGTCGGAACCATACCAGTTCTCCTTCACCACTGAGCCCATAAAAATACTGTCAACAAGACCTTCACACAAAGAAACCTGGGTTTCTCCGTACACCGGGGTAACGATCAGGTTCAACAGCGTTATGGATGCAGAATCAGTAATTTCAGCCTTCAAGATGGTGGATTCTGAACTGAATGATGTGACCGGGGAGTTTTCCTGGCGCTACCAGAGCCAGATGGAATTTCGGCCGTACTCCATTTTAACTGCCAATAAAAAATACACTGTGACCATCGATACCAGTGCCGCAGACCTCAAAGGGGGGAAATTGCCTGAGCCCTACCAGTTTTACTTCACCACCGAGCCAATTAGAATAGTGTCTACGAGACCCACACACAAAGAGACCTGGGTTGATCCCCTTGCCACAGTAACGATCATCTTCAACACTAATATGGACGCAGAGTCGGTGATTTTGGCCTTCAAGATGGTGGATTCCCAACTGCAAGACGTAACGGGAGAGTTTGTTTGGTTCAACCAGCGACAGATGGACTTTAGTCCTGATTCGGTTCTGGCTGCCAATGAGACATACACTGTGACGATCGATACCAATGCAAAAGATGTCTCTGGTGGCTCTCTGGATGAGCCTTACAATTTCTGGTTCAAAACCCGCCCATATTAATAATTTAAGTAACCGGAAAATGAGCTAAAAGGCAACGCTTGATTCTCAACCACCGGTGCCAGAACAGGCGGTTGTCATTTAGACGTTCGGCTTGGGAAAGCCCCGTAAGTTTTCCGCTGATCTGTCGGAACAGGGTGGCCAGCACCACATCCTTCAACCCATCCCCAACAATTCAGATAATCCAAATATAACATAACCAACCTGGCTTTTTTGATGTTGACAGTTATGATGGTGACGTATATATTCGATAGAGTTGAAGATTTTTCGAACAGAGCCAAAAATCTTATGGTATTTGTGATAGTATTCAGCCATAAGCCGAATTACCTTATGGTGGTCGTATCCTCTTCTACGGGAGTTGAGATTCTGTAGGGAGAAAAGAAAGGTGAAGATGGCTAAGCGGGATTATTACGAAGTGCTGGGGCTAAGCCGGGATGCTACGGATGTTGACATAAAGAAGGCGTATCGCAGACTGGCGCTTAAGTATCATCCCGATAAGAACCCCGGCAGCAAAGAGGCGGAGGAGAGCTTCAAGGAAGCCACCGAGGCATATGAGGTTCTAAAGGAGCCTCAGAAAAGATCAACGTATGATCAATTTGGCCACGCTGGTTTGTCCGGTGCAGGTGGCTTTGGAGGATTTGATTTCACCACCTTCGATCTCTCCGATGCCCTGAGGGCCTTCATGCGGGATTTTGGAAGCTTCGGGAGCGTTTTTGATGAATTCTTTGGTACCACTTCAACCAGAACGCGCAGGGGCTATCAAAAGGGGCAGGATTTACAGATAAGGCTCAAACTCACCTTAGAAGAGATCGCCACCGGAGTGGAGAAGAAGATAAAGCTGAAAAGATTGCAGAAGTGCTCTGAATGCGACGGAATCGGCGCCGCAGAAGGGACCTCTAAAAAAGAGTGTTCCAGATGTCGGGGATCCGGTCAAATAAGACGGGTATCTCGTTCCCTCTTCGGACAGTTCGTTAACGTCACCACCTGCGATTATTGCAATGGAGAGGGGATGGTCATTGATACACCATGCCCGGCATGTAGGGGAGAGGGAAGAGTGAAAGGAACGAGCACCATTTCTGTGAAGATCCCGCCCGGTGTGACCACTGGAAACTACATCCAAATACGTGACACAGGAAATGCAGGACCCCGGGGAGGTCCTCCCGGGGATGTGATCGTGCTTATCCAAGAACAGGAGCATCCAGCTTTCAAAAGGCGGGGAGATGATATTGTGCATGAGACACTGATAAGCTTTACCCAAGCCGCCTTAGGGGATGAGATCACAGTTCCAACTTTGGATGGCAAGTGGAGTTTGAAAATTCCGTCCGGCACTCAGTCCGGAAAGTTATTCAAATTAAAAGGAAAAGGAATCCCACGCTTGCACGGCTACGGACGAGGAGATGAGCTGATTAGAGTTTTGGTATGGGTCCCAACCCACTTAACCTCAGAGGAAAAGAAACTTTTAAAGGAGTTGGCTTCCAAGGAAAATATGAAGCCACCCGAGGGAGACAAAAGCCTCTTTGAGAAATTGAGACAGACTTTGGGAGTGTAGACAGTTGGCAGTTAGATATATCGAATTGTCAACGGACCCGTCCTGAAGGCTGGGCCTGAAGGATTGAACGGATTAAGCGGATAGGAAGTTTCCCTGCTCTTCAGGCGAAATTTTTTAATTAGAACAAAAATCTAACCTTATCCCTTGCCCTATTCATGAATGGAGGAAGTTGTCGTAGGGACAGTCCTTCAGGGTGAATCCCTTCAGGATGAACCCTCGTGGCTGTCCGCCTTGAAGTCAGGACAGGGACAAGTCCCGAACCGTATGGTTCGGGACAAGCTCTGTCCCTACATTGCTGTGTGTCATTCTGAGCCCGAAGGGCGAAGAATCTCAAAAAACCAGATGCTTCGCTTCGCTCAGCATGACAGATTCGTAATGGTCGTAGGGACAGCCCTTCCTTCGACTTTGCTCAGGACGGTGAGCTTATCGAACCGTGTGGCTGTCCTCATTGGGTTTGGACAGGGACACTTCTCCCGCCAAAGCCGGGCTCAACGCAAGCAAGTCCTGTCCCTACGCAGTTTTTCATTAGTTTGGCAAACCTGAAGGTTTGCACTCCAAATACGATGATCACCAACTTCTACACTAATCCGGAGAAGATCAACAAAGAAACTCTGACCATCGACGGGGACGAGGCAAAGCATATCCTCTCAGTTCTCCGCCATGGCTCCGGGGATATGATCGATGTGGTGGATGGCTGTGGCACAAAATACAAGGTTCAAATTGAAGAAATCTCCCGAGATTTTTTGCAAGGAAGGATTCTTTCACGCACCCACAAGGAAAATGAACCTAACTGTCATCTCACCCTGGCTCAGGCTGTCTGCCGAAAGGAGAGAATGGATTTTTTGATCGAGAAGGCAACCGAGATCGGGGTTAGCTCCCTCATTCCTATACTGACTGAAAGAAACCTGATTAAAGTTAGGGGAATTTCAAGCCAGAAAAAGAAAATCGACCGGTGGAGAAGATTGGCAATTGCCAGCATGAAACAATCGCTTAGAACCGTATTGCCGGAAATACAAGATATAATCGAGTTCGAACAACTGCTTTCAAAAGTCAAAAACTACGATCTGTGTTTGATCGCCAGTTTAACTAAAGATTCAAAAAGCATAAAAGAGTGTGAACAGCTAAAAGTGGGGGTGAAAAATATTCTTCTCATAGTTGGTCCCGAAGCCGGCTTCACCGAGGAGGAGCTTTCCAAAGCCAAAACCCAGGGAGCCATTCCCATAAGTTTGGGCTCAAGAAGGCTCCGCACCGAGACTGCAGGTGTGGTCTTCTCATCTTTGGTCCTTCATCAACTGGATGATTTGGGGTAAAACAGTTCACTTCCCGTTGGAGCAGGGGCTCGCCCTGAAGGGTTCAACCCGTGTCCCAACGACAACCTGTCATATTGGTCACCTTTTCTTCGTCAATATATCCCCCGCCAAGCCGATAATAAATTAAGGTCGTACGTGTGCCTGTCGGGTCCCTGACCCGACAGGTAAAATCCGATCAAAGCAAGATATGGGTTTCCCGCCAGGTCAAGGGATGCGTATGCATTCATACGAACCTGGCGGGCACAGAATTAAGGTCTATCTTTCTTTGAGCATGCTTTAATTTCACCTCATTCGAGTTCATCTGATGGCTAAACTTGTCACATTTGGAAAAGAGTATCTTTTATCTGTGGCTGAAATTTTCTTCTTTCTGGCACTGTTTGGAATTCTTTTGTTAATTGATTTTCCCATTTATCTCAAACTCGCCTCCGCTTTCATATTCATACTCTTCGTTGTTGGATGGTTTCTGTTGAGTTTTTCCAAGCAACAACAGAGGTACCAACTTTTAGCTGAAGAGCAAAAACAAAACAGCGAAAAGCTAAAAAGGCTGTTAAAGCTGACTGTGGAGCTTCCAGGTATTTCCTTCGTCCGCAATAAATTGCCTGAGATTACACCCACCCTGATCCATTTGTTTAGAGAATATTTCAATTCGGACAAGTTTTTGCTTTTTGTGAAAAAAGGAAATGCTTATCAGGTGCTGGTAGCCAACAAGGTAACTTTGCCGGAACGGAGCAAGATAACCATTAAATCCAACACCGAATTCATTTCCCTGTTGAAGTCTGCAGAGGAATTGAAGGATCTTGAATTTATTCAATCAGTCAAGGTTCCATCCTCGTTTCGATCCTTGCAAAAACAATACCGGTTTGACCGTCTTATCCCTCTGGCAACCGAATCAGATCTGTGGGGATTTGTTATGTTGTCCTGCGATAAACCTTCTGCTGAAAACCTGCATAATGTTGAACACCCCTTAGACGAGAAATTCCCCTTATCTGTGCTCAATCAGATCGCACTAAGTTTAGAAAAAGAGGATCTTTCGAGCAAGCTTGAAGAACTTGAAAGTAAATCTAACACAAATTCTAAGCTCATCAGAACTGAATTATCGGTTTTAAACAGTGATCTAAAAAGAAAGATCTTCGATCTGAATGCGGTTCTGGGATTGGTCAAAAACCTTTACTCCATGCTGGAAGAGGAAGGGCTCTTTTCCGTGTTAGCCCGAATGATGCAGGACCAACTGGGAGCAAAATCTGTATTTTTGATGTTGCCTCATAAAGAAAACGGAGACGTGGTGGGAGAAACTTTTTATGGCGCCCAAACCTCCGATCTATTCGGCAAAAGAAGCATTTCCGAGCTAAGAATAGAAAAGGGGAAAGCTCTGTATAATTGGATCAAAAATGAGAAGCAAATCTGGCGTCTTTACACCATGCAAAGGATCTCCCGGGAGGAGGAACTTCTTAAGGCCCTCCTGGATTTTGGCTTTCAGATCGGGGCTAAGCTTTCGTTCGACCGCGACAGCTTCGGGATAGTCTTTTTGGGCGAAAAGACGGACGGTGCTAAGTATCGGCAGATAGACTTAGATATTCTGGCTATTCTGGTCGATATGGGTGTGATCACTTACAGGAATATCAAAAGGTTTAAAAGTATAGAAGAACTTTCTTACACCGACAGCATCACCGGGCTTTATAACTATCGTTACTTTTATAAGCGCCTGACCGAAGAGGTGTTCCGAGCAAAAAGGTTTGGCCGAAAATTGGCTTTTGTCATCTTCGATATCGATGATTTCAAAATCTACAACGATACCTACGGACACCAAGCTGGGGATCAGTTGCTCAAGCAACTGGGCGAGCTTCTTTCCAACACGGTGAGGTCGATTGACGTGGTCTCCCGATATGGTGGAGAGGAGTTCTGTGTGATCATGCCGGAGTCCGATCAACAGGAGTGTTTGAAGTTCACAGAAAGGCTCCGCAAAAACATCATGAATTTCCCCTTCAAGTCCGAATTTGGATCTCATTTGAGTCAACTGACC
>JAGMBK010000023.1 GCA_023129805.1 Candidatus Zixiibacteriota bacterium
CATTTTTAGAAAACTCCAGATCAAACGATCTGTTATTGAACAGAAAGGAGACGAAGTTTTTTCCTTTTATGTGCACCGAATCTGCTTGAACCGGCTTTCCATCTAAGTTGACCTGCACCTCTCCATCCTGTTCGCTTAAGTCCACCTGATAGCTTTTACCTTCTATCTGAACCACGTATTTCATTGTCTCAACCTGGTTTCTTATCCCCGTGTCATTCTGAGCGTAGCGAAGAATATTGGTTTTCTGTCCCACTTAGTTCCGCCTCTGGCGTGAGAAGAATCGAAAGAGACCCTTCGCTTCGCTCAGGGTGACAATGCTCCTTGCAAATTGGCGTCTCCATCAAAGGGGCACTACCAAAGTATTCATGAACTGTAACATTCCTTAGCTCCTTTTGTCACGCAGTCCTTCGGATTCACCGTGAACGGACATGCTTCACCTACAAAATTGCATCATCTTAATCCCATCTTTCGCCCTGCAATCTTCCAGGGGCTCTCTTTAGATTTGGTCTTTGACAAAAGCGGCTTAATCTTTTTCTTCTCCTGATAATCCAAAAGCGCAGAGAAGACCGCCACGGCTTTGAGAAGCTCATCTCTATCTTCAACCTCTGAAAGTTTCTCTTTTTCAAATTCCTCTTCGATGAAATGAGTGTGAATCTCCCCTTTTTGAAACTTCTGGTTTTCCATTACCTTAAGATGAAAAGAGATAGTTGTTGCCACTCCTGAGATGCGGTATTCGAACAAGGCTCTTTTCATTCTCTGAATGGCTTCCTCCCGATCCTTTCCCCAGGCAAGTAGCTTGGATATCAAGGGATCATAGAAAAGTGAAACCTCGGCTCCCTCGTATAGTCCTGAATCCACCCTTATTCCAGGTCCGGATGGCTCCCAGTAGGAATAAACAACTCCGGTGGAAGGGAGAAAGTTATTTTCCGGATCTTCAGCGTAGATTCGGCACTCGATGGCAGAACCTCTCCATCTTATATCTTCCTGCTTGTAGCTTAACTTCATTCCACAGGCTACTTTTAGCTGTTCTTTGGCGATGTCAATCCCGGTGACCATCTCTGTTACCGGATGTTCCACCTGAAGACGGGTATTGGATTCCAGAAAGTAAAAATTTCGATCGGCATCGACTAAAAACTCTATGGTTCCTGCATTAACATATCCGGTGGCTTTGGTGGCGGTCACGGCTGCCTCTCCCATCGCCTTTCGCATCTTCTCATCCACCACCGGGGAAGGAGACTCCTCCACCACCTTCTGATGCCTTCTCTGGATAGAGCACTCCCTTTCGCCCAGATGAATCACGTTGCCGAACCTGTCCGCCAGTATCTGAATCTCCACGTGTCTGGGCCTTTCCAGATATTTTTCTATATATATCCTGGGGTCGGCGAAAGCGGATTTTGCTTCCGAGCTGGCGGCTCTTAGTGCGCTTTTAAGCTCGCTTTTTTTCCTTACGATTCTCATCCCCTTGCCACCACCGCCACCCACCGCTTTGATCAGGATGGGAAAACCAACCGATTCCGCGATGGAGGCTCCCTGGTCCTCTGAGCCTATCTCCACCTCGGTTCCGGGCACGATGGGAACGCCGGAGCCCTTCATGGTCTTGCGTGCCGCCACCTTGTCACCCAGAAGTTTCACCGCCTCAGCCGGAGGCCCGATAAAGACCAGACCTTCAGATTCAACCCGCTTGACAAACTCATAGTTTTCAGCAAAGAACCCGTATCCCGGATGAATAGCCTCCGCCCCGGATTTTTCTGCCACCTCCATTATTTTCTCCATGTTCAGATAACTCTGAGTGGCCTGGGCTGGGCCAACTAAATATGCTTCATCCGCCAGACGAACGTGCAAAGCCTTGCGGTCGATATCCGAGAAGATAGCCACCGTTTTGATCCCCATCTCCCGACATGCGCGGATGATCCTGACCGCTATCTCCCCTCGGTTGGCTATGAGAACTTTTTTGAACATTTCTTGTATCTGTAGTTGCCCAATTCATTGGGCGGTTTTTGTGGCTCGATAAATCGGGCAACTACGGTTCATAGCAACTACGCTTGCCCGATGAATCGAGCAACTACGGTTCATAGATTCTCTCAAAGTCGATCTTTTCTTTAAGCGGATTATTTTGGATATACTCTCGGATTTTGAATGATGCTTTTTCGTTTCTAATTACATGCTCATAATAGTTAGGCTGCCATAGTTTGATTCCCGCCTCTCTGCTGCTTGAGGCTTTGAATCGTCTCACAATTTCACCAAGAGATATCTTACACTCGCTGAGAATAATTATCAGATGAATGTGAGTAGGCATTACGACAAAGTAATCTACTCCTACACCCTCTATCCCGTTCAGATTTTGGATACTCTTTCCGATCTTCTCACCTAGTTCAGACAAATACGGGCGATGATAGTTCGTGCAGATGGTAACAAAATAATAACCATCCTGCGCATAATCATAATGGCTAAAGCGAATACTCTTTATTGCTTTCATTGCAAATTGAATTTGTAGTTGCCCAATTTATTGGGCATCTTTTTTTGCTCGATAAATCGAGCAACTACTATTGCCTGATGAATCGGGCAACTACAATGGTATATTGCCGTGTTTCTTCGGCGGCAAAGACTGTCTTTTATTTTCCAGCATGGATAATGCCCGGATCAGACGAGATCTGGTGGTCTTGGGTTCGATCACGTCATCAATATAACCTTTCTCTGCCGCAATGTAAGGATTGGCGAATTTCTCTCTGAACTCCTCCACCTTTTTGTCTACGGCTTTTTCAGGATCCTTCGATTCGGCTATCTCCTTTTTGAAAATTATCTCCACCGCTCCTTTGGGTCCCATCACTGCAATCTCTGCGGTGGGCCAGGCGTAGTTGACGTCGCCTCTGACATGTTTGCTGGACATAACGTCATAGGCGCCACCATAAGCCTTGCGGGTGATCACCGTCAATTTGGGCACTGTGGCTTCGCAGTAGGCATACAAAAGTTTTGCCCCATGTTTGATGATGCCCCCAAACTCCTGGGCTGTCCCTGGCAGAAATCCGGGCACATCCTCAAAGGTAATCAGGGGAATATTAAAGGCGTCACAGAACCGGACGAACCTCGCTCCTTTAAGGCTGGAGTTGATGTCCAGCACTCCGGCTAATACTGCGGGTTGATTTCCCACAACGCCCACGGATTTTCCTCCCAGTCTGGCAAAGCCCACCATCAGATTAGGAGCATAATGCTGGTGCACCTCCAGAAATTCCCCATCATCCACAACCCTTCTGATCACATCTTTGATGTCATATGGTTTGTTGGGATTTTCAGGAACCAGAAAGTTCAATTCCTCATCTGTGCGATCGATCGGATCAGTGCACTCCGCCTCCGGCGGATCCTCCATGTTGTTTTGGGGAATGTAGCCAAAGAGCTTCCTCACCAAAGAGAGAGTTTCCACCTCATTTTCACTGATGAATTGTGCCACCCCGGATTTGGTGCTGTGTACCTCCGCGCCTCCCAAATCCTCATAGGTTACGTCCTCGTGGGTGACGGTTTTGACCACGTTGGGACCGGTGACGAACATATAGGAGGTGTGCTTTACCATGAAGATGAAGTCGGTGATGGCAGGCGAATAGACCGCCCCGCCAGCACAGGGACCTAAAACCACGGAGATTTGAGGAATAACCCCGGAAACCAGGGTATTGCGTAGGAAGATATCCGCATACCCTCCCAGGCTTTCCACCCCCTCCTGAATCCGGGCGCCACCGGAGTCATTTAAACCGATAACCGGCGCACCCACCTTCAAAGCCGTATCCATTATTTTGCAGATTTTCTCCGCATGGGTTTCGGATAATGATCCACCAAACACGGTGAAATCCTGAGAGAAGACGAAGACCAACCTTCCATCAATGGTGCCGCATCCGGTGACCACCCCGTCACCTAAGTATCGTTCCCTCTCCAGCCCAAAATCCCGACAGCGGTGCTGGACGAACATATCGTATTCCTCAAAGCTCCCCTCATCTAAAAGCAGATCCAGCCTTTCTCTGGCGGTCAGCTTCCCTTTCTTATGCTGGGCATCTATTCGTTTTTGTCCGCCACCTAATTTTGCCTGCTCCCGCAGTTTTTTCAAACGCTCGATCTTTTCTTCTAAAGACATAATCCACTCACCTGTCAAAAAGATTTAACAACAGAGCCTTATTCCCTCATATAAACTTGCGAAAACAAGCTGTGCTTCTCTGACGCATTGGCAACACAAGGCTTTCCAAAGAGGGTAGCCGCCCCGCTAAAGCGGGGCGTAACTTCTCGCACCCTGAAGGGTGCGGCTACCTTCTAACGTCACTCGAACACAACCTGGTTTTAAGAATAGATATCGGTTACCTTAATCTCTCCTTCCTTTTCTTCCAGCTTGCCCAATTTCACCTTTAAGTCGTGATCGAAAGCCAAAATCCATCCGTCGTCCAAGCATATTTGCAGAAATTTTCTTTTCTGTGCCATGGTCTCCCGGGGAAAGAGATCCACCGAAGCCACGTAGGGAATCTTGAGATGGTGGGTGGAGGGAATGATATCACCGGGCCAAAGGATTTTATTCTCACCATCTTCGATTAACACAGCTTGATGTCCAGGAGTATGGCCGCCTGTATTAGTTAATCCTATTCCCGTTGCTACTTCATCATCACCATCTACCAACTCCAAAAGCTTTTCCTCCTCCAGGATTCTTAGATTTGAGGTGAAATAGGTGGCAGAGGTTCTCTCGTCCGGGTGCATGGCTTCTTCCCATTCCTTGATCTGCACCACATGTCGGGCATTAGGAAAACGGGGAACCTTTCTTCCATCTTTGTCCAGCCTTATGACTCCGCCGGCATGATCGGCATGCAGATGGGTCAAAAGAACCAAGTGTATATCGTCCGGGGTGAGATGATGCTCAGATAGCTTCTTCTCCAGGTCAGATGCCCTTTCGATCCCGAACATCTTTTTTTGCCTTTCGCTTAGGGCATTTCCTATCCCCGCATCGATTAAGATATTTTCCCCATCGGTTTTGATCAAAAGCAGGTTGATGTCCAGTTTCACCAGATTCTTATCGTCGGGAGGGTTTAGCTTCTCCCAGATGATTTTGGGAACCACGCCGAACATGGCTCCCCCATCTATCTTAAAGCTGTTTTCCACAATGGAGAAGATTTCGAAGTTTCCGAATTTCATTGTTTGTTTCTTTATATCCAAGCCATAAAGGCTTGGCTACGCGCTTACCTCTCCCCCTTTTGTCCCCCTCTCCTTAAACAAGGAGAGGGGGATTAGGGGGTATGTTTATCTCAGATAGTTAGCGGCGATCACCAGCCTTTGAATCTCAGACGTTCCTTCGTAGATTTCTGTGACCCTCTGATCACGATACAGCTTCTCTATTTCCGAGAACTCCCCAATATAGCCATATCCTCCATGTATCTGCATGGCTTTGTTAACACAGAAGTTTGCCATCTCAGAGGCAAATAGCTTAGCTTGAGCGGCAGCCAGACCTACGCGTTCGCCCCTATCTTCCATCAGAGCGGCTTTATAGGTAAGAAGCCGGGCGGCTTCCAATCTGGTGCTCATATCTGCAATCATCCACTGGATAGCTTGAAGCTTGGCGATAGGTGCACCGAACTGCTCCCTGGTCTTGGCATACTTTACTGATTCATCAAAAGCCCTTTGAGCCAATCCGACAGCTTGGGCGGCCACGCCAATTCTGGCACCATCCAAAGTCTTCAGCGCCATTTTAAAGCCTCTGCCTGCCTCTCCCAGAAGATTAGACCTGGGAACTTTTACATTTTCCAACTTCAGCCTTCCAGTAGTGGCCGTCCGCATCCCCATTTTCCATTTGAGCTTCTCTGATGAGAATCCGGGGGTCCCCTTCTCTAAAAGGATGGCCGAAACCTTATCTTTTTCCCCCTCTTCTACGATCTTGGCGAATAAAACAACCAGATCTGCCACATCTCCGTGCATGATGAAGATTTTCTCTCCATTTATCACAAAGGAGTCTCCATCTACCTTGGCCGTGGCCTTTTGGTTGGCGGCGTCTGACCCGGCGTTGGGTTCGGTTAAACCAAAAGCTCCTATGATCTCCCCGGAAGCCATCTTGGGGAGATATTTTTTCTTCTGTTCCTCAGAACCAAAGGTCTCGATAGGATAGGAAGCCAGATTGTCCACCGCCATTATAAGAGCGGAGGGAGCATCAAAGAAGGATATCTCCTCAATTAAGGTGACATATTCTATCTTGCTTTTCCCTAAGCCGCCATATTCTTTGGACATGGGATAGGCCATAAATCCAGCCTTTGCCATTTTTATAAATAAATCCCGGGGAAACTCTTCCTCTCTCCGATCCAACTCCACTGCAACTGGAGCGATCTCCTTCTGTCCGAACTCCTTGGCCATATCCCGAACTTTCTGCTGACTTTCTGCCATGTTATAGGTCATGACTCCTCCGTTCTGTTTTTGGGTTAGTGAATCACCGATAATTTGCTCTGTGATGGAGTGGCATAAGCTCCAAAAAGCATGCAACTTTTATAATTTATGGATTTTTTGGCTGAATACAACAGAAAAATGCAGGTAACCAGAAAGAAATCCACTTCTTAAGGAAGAAAGATTTATTGATCTAAGGGAACATTTTAATTCTCAACAGATTAAATGGATTAAGCAGATTTTAAACTAATCTTTAAATCTGTTTCATCTGTTGGGAGTTTATTCAAAAGATCTTTTCCTCTTTTCTTCTCTCTCCCACCGCTTTTTTCACATAATCTATTGCCTCAACGGTAGTGGTTCCAGGGGTGAAGAGCATTCCCACTCCTATCTTCTTTAACTTCTCAATGTCCTCTTTAGGGATGATTCCTCCTCCGAAAAGAAGGATTTGATCTGCTCCCTTTTCCTTTAAAAGCTCCAGTACCCGGGGGAAGAGGGTCATGTGGGCACCGGAGAGTATGCTCATGCCAACAGCATCCACATCTTCCTGAATGGCCGCTTCTACAATCGTCTCTGCGGTCTGTCTTAAGCCGGTATAGATCACCTCAAATCCTGCATCCCGGAAGGCGGCGGCAATCACCTTGATCCCCCGATCATGCCCGTCCAGACCGGGCTTGGCTAAAAGAATTCTGATTTTTCGTTCCATAAGATTTCCTTTCTTTGTAAGTGCGTAGGTCGGATATGTCCCGCCCTTCAACAGGTTCCCTTCGGGTCTGAACCTCAGGGTCGAAGACAGGGCAGTGAGCGAAGTCGAACTGCCAACGGCGGGACTATCCGACGATCAGAATTTTGTCCGAAAGTCCTAAAGGACATTTCGGACCTACTCTCCGGACATCTTTTTTGTCAACCACCTCATTTGAGTCAAATGACCTTCGGGATGGTTGACCTACAAGTCTTGACCCATGACCCTAAATTAAGGGTGGTTCTGTATATTCTCCAAACACCTCCCGCAGAACGTCGCATATCTCTCCTTCGGTGGTATAACAGCGCACGCACTCTATCAATGCAGGCATGGTGTTTTCCGTACCTTGGGCGACTTTTTTCAAATTCTCCAGAGACCTCTTGACTTTATCATTGTCCCTTTTCTCTCGAACTTTCTTAAGATTTCTCAACTGCTCTTTTTCTACCTCGGGATCGATTTTAAGGATGGCAATCTCCACCTTCTCATCCTCTAAGACAAATTCATTTATCCCCACCACTATTCTTTCCTTGTTTTCTATCTGTTTTTGATACCGATAAGCCGCCTCTGCGATCTCTCTCTGGAAGTAGCCCTCCTCGATGCATTTTAGGACTCCACCCCGTCTTTCGATCTCCTCGAAATATTTCTCCGCCTCCTGTTCCATCTTGTTGGTCAAAGACTCCACAAAGTAGGAGCCTGCCAGAGGGTCGATGGTATTCGCCACCCCGGTCTCATGGGCGATCAGCTGTTGGGTCCGCAGGGCGATGTGAACCGCCCTCTCTGAGGGAAGAGCGTAGGTCTCATCCATGGAGTTGGTGTGTAGGCTCTGGGTGCCTCCCAGGACTCCGGCTAAAGCTTCAAAAGCGGTGCGGACGATGTTGTTCTCTGGCTGTTGAGCGGTGAGACTGCATCCGGCAGTTTGGGTGTGAAATCTCAAAAGCCAGGATTCCTGCTTTTTGGCTTTGTATTTCTCCCGCATGTGTCTTGCCCAGATGCGACGAGCCGCCCGGTATTTGGCGATTTCCTCAAAGAAGTCTAGATGAGAATTGAAGAAAAACGAAAGCCGAGGCGCAAAATCGTCCACATCCAATCCCGCTTTCATCGCTGCCTCCACATAGGCAAATCCATCTGCTAAGGTGAAGGCTAACTCCTGCACCGCGGTGGAACCTGCCTCTCTTATGTGATAGCCGGATATGGAGATGGTGTTCCATTTGGGCACGTGCTGGGTGCAGAAGGCGATCAGATCGGTGATCAATCTCATATGCGGCTCTGGTGGGAAGATCCATTCCTTCTGGGCGATGTATTCTTTGAGAATATCATTCTGCAGAGTTCCGGTAAGTTTCTCCGAAGCCACCCCCTGTTTTTCGCCCACCGCGATATACATGGCTAAGAGAATGGATGCAGGCGCATTGATGGTCATGGAGGTGGAGATCTTGTCCAGACTGATCTTATCAAAGATTATCTCCATATCCTGAAGCGAATCGACCGCCACCCCACAGATTCCCACCTCTCCTATGGACAGAGGCTGATCGGAATCCCATCCCATCAGGGTGGGCAGATCAAAAGCCACCGACAGCCCGGTCTGACCCCTTTCCAAGAGAAAATGGTATCTTTGGTTGGTCTGACGGGGGGTGCCCATACCGGAAAACTGCCGCATGGTCCACAGCCGTCCCCGGTACATGTTCTTTCTTACCCCCCGGGTATAGGGGTATTCTCCCGGAAAGCCTATGTCCCGATTGTAGTCTAATTCCTGGGTGTCTAAGGGAGTGTAAAGTTCTTTGATCGACTCACCCGAAACCGTGATGAATTTCCTGTCAGGAGGAGATTTAGTTTGTTTTAGACCCTCCTCCCATTTTTTTTGGCGTTGGGCAATTTCCTTCAATGTGGCTTGGCTCAGCATAAGATCACCTCTTTCGTTTTCTCAATTCTTCCAAAGATTCGTATGAATGCATACGCATTTGAGCTATTCTCAAAAGAATTTACAAACTGTCTCCCAAAAAGTCAAATCCGAAAGGCATGAGGGTACGTTCGATAAACTTCTGAGTTGCATTTTGGAGTGTCAAGCCCCGCCGAAGCGGGATCTACGACTTCAGCTTGACTGGTCCTATGCATCCTGCAGTATGAACCTTATGATTCACAGCTGTGAAGAATTATAGAAGATAACGAGTTTTCTGCACGGTTCACCTAAAGGTGAACACTCCAAAATCCTTTTCTTCTTGTAGTTTTCAGAGACCTCTTCAGTTACTTCATTTCAAGAATTCCCCTCAACGCTGGTTGATTATGTCTACCTCGTTTAGAATCCTCTCCCCGGCTGAATATGGATCGTCTTCGCCTCGAAAGACCTTCTCCGTCATTTCGTCTAAGTTCAAAGAGGCCAAAATCTTTTCCCCAATCATATCTCTTATCTTAAGCTCGATGATCTTTTTAATGTCTGCCTTTATCTGGATTTTTCTGTGCTTTTCAAAGAAATGATTGCCTATTATGAATTCTTTGTGTTCAGAGATTTTGGAAAGTAAAAGATCAATTCCTTTGTTATTCACCGCTTCGGTAGATACTATGGGATATTCCCACTCCCCTTTTTTTCGACGGATGTCCAAAATCATGTCCAGCTCGGTGACGATTCTTTTAGCCCCCTCACGATCGGATTTATTGACCACGAATATGTCTGCAATCTCCATCAATCCGGCTTTCATAGCCTGGATGGAGTCACCAGATTCTGGCACCAGCACCACCACGGTGGTGTCGCAGGCATTGACCACGTCCAGCTCCACCTGTCCCACCCCCACGGTCTCAATCAAAAGGTAGTCTTTGCCAAAGGCATCCATAACTATGGCTACCTCCTTGGTGGTGGTAGCCAATCCTCCGTATGATCCTCTGGTGGCCATACTGCGGATGAAAACTCCGTTCATGCTGGTAAGATCCTGCATGCGAATGCGATCTCCTAAGAGGGCACCACCGGTAAAGGGACTGGTGGGATCTACCGCAATTATTCCCACCCTTTGGTTCTCTTTGACTAAAAGAGAGGTGAGCTTATCCACTATGGTGCTTTTCCCAACTCCCGGAGGACCGGTAAATCCTACCCGATATGCCTTTCCTGCTTTAGGATAAAGTTGTGCTAAAACCTTCCTGTAATCAGGAGATTGATTCTCCACACAGGAGATTACCTTGGACAACGCCATTCTGTCGCCTTTATAGAATCTCTCCAGGATGTTCATGAGTACTTAAAAAACCTCTATTTCGTTTGTCGTTGGCGAAGCCCGTATCGAAGCTCGATGGTGGAAGCTGGATGTTCGATAGAATCGAGCTTCTATAACCTGCTTCGAGTAACGAAACCAGCATCGACACCGTTGAACGAACTTCACAGTCACATTGCCTTCATAAAATCTCAGTCCCAGGGTCCATAGGATAACCAAAATGGGAAAGAACCAATTATATATAGTCTGGTATTCTCAAATCCTTAACTCTGAGCTGGATTTTATAGGTACCGTTCCAGAAGTTGGGCTCCACCACATATGCTAAATCGAGGCGGATTCCTTTCATGGAGAGGGGTTTTGCCATATCTCCCATGCCGAACCCGATACAGTCGAAGACCGGTCCATCCTTCTTCACCCTCAGACGAAGATGATTGTTGCCCACCACATACGGTTCACCCCAGACATGCAAGTTTCGGGTCATAAAGACCGGTCGCATATTCTGGGGACCAAAGGGGGCGAAAATGTCCAGCACCTTGATCAATTCAGGGTTAATTTGCCCTAACTCCAGCTCGGAATCGATCAACAATCTTGGAACCAGATCATCTCTGGAAAGCTTCTTTTCCGAGACATTTTTGAACTTTTCCCGGAACGGCTGGATATTCTCTGGCAGGATGGAAAGTCCGGCGGCATATTTATGACCACCGTATTTGGACAGGTATTCTTCGCATTCTCTAAGAGCCTCGTAGAGATGAAATCCGGGAATGCTTCGGGCAGAGCCCTTTCCTTCATCCCCATCAATGGCGATCATGATGGTGGGACGGTGGAACCTTTCCACCAGGCGGGAGGCGACGATCCCGATCACTCCCTGATGCCAGCCGGATGAGGCTAGGACTATGGCTTTGTCGTTGGCTAAATCCACATCCTGCTCGACCAGAGCCAAAGCTTCCTTTAGGGTGGTTGAGTCGATGTCTTTTCTGCGTTGATTCTCATCGTTCAGAATCCGAGCCATCTCTGCAGCCCTAGACTCATTCTTGGTGGTAAGAAGCTTGATTGCCAGATCAGCGTCTCCCAATCTTCCCACGGCATTTATTCGGGGAGCCAGAATGAAGACCACCTGTCCGGTTCCAATCTTTTGACCTAATATTCCGGAGACGAATATGAGAGATTTCAAACCGGGCT
The DNA here is from genome assembly GCA_023129805.1 of Candidatus Zixiibacteriota bacterium. Next base: position 11,500 of record JAGMBK010000023.1, read on the forward strand.
TTGTGGTTTTAGCTATCTGAGCCATTCCAAATTTCGTGAATATTCGATTCTCTCCCACCAGAGGGACGATGTCGGCGGTGGTTCCTAAAGCCACCAGATCCAGATGCTCCACCAACTCACTTTCATCCTGCCCTAAGCTTCTATAAATGGCTTGAACAAATTTGAAAGCCACCTCTACTCCTGAAAGTTCACCGCCCGGGTATCCCCCCTCTATGGTTTTGGGATTGATAATGGCAGAAGCTACGGGGAGGACTTCCTTGGGTTCATGATGATCGGTGATGATGGTGTCGATTCCTTTGCTTTTAGCAAAGGTGATCTCCTCCACTGCGGTGATTCCACAATCGACCGAAATGATCAACCCCACCCCGCGCCTTTCCGCCTCCAGAATACCCTCCTCTGAAAGACCGTAGCCCTCAATTAACCGATTAGGCAAATAATAGTTAACCTCTGCCCCCAGCTTGTTCAATACCAGAAACAAAAGAGAGGTGGAGGTTATTCCGTCCACATCATAGTCGCCAAAGATCATGATCTTCTCCTTCTCCTTCAAAGCCCGGATGATGCGATTCACCCCTTTCTCCATATCCGGCAGAAGAAAAGGGTCTAACAGGTTTTCCAAAGAAGGAGCCAGGAATTCTTCGGCGGTGCTTTTCGTACCCAGGCCGCGGGCGATCAGGATTCTGGCAGCCACCGGAGGCAAAGAAAGCTCTGAGGACAGTTGGTTCACCACCCGCTGGTCTGGCTCAGGTTTCAATTCCCATTTTAGTTTCATCTATCTTTTACCCATCTTCTTATTTTTGCCGTCTTAGCAGGCTGGTTCGATATCATTTCGCCTGCTTCGTTAAGTCCTAAAACTCCCTCCCGCTCTTACCAAAAATTTTTACCACTTGCGTGAAGACAAATTATATTTTAAAAGACAAACTTATATAGGACTGCGTTCAATCCAGAAGGTGCCTTGTAAATGTCGATCAATCTAATCCTCGAATCCTGTGGGATTCTGGAACGATCTATTAGCGGCTCAAAAAGAAAAAGTAGATCCTCCTGCCAGTGGGTTTCTCTTATCAAGCTTACAAGTAGATAGTCCACTTTATTTTTTCTGGCAAACTGGATTATCCTCTCATAAGGAGCAAAGGGAACAGGAAAGGTTACCCGGCTACAGTAAAAAAAGAATGGGTCTCCAGCAAGAAACATCACCGCCGCATCTTGCGGCAGGATCTGATGCGCCCATAAGCCCAGCTTTTTGAACTCCTCGCTTTCCAGCTTCAAGGCTCGGGAGGTCCTTTGGTGATCCTTTGCCATTTGAGTCGCCTTAGTCGCCTTAGCCACTGAGAAAATCGACATGGCCACCACGATTAGAAGAATTACAAGAGAACCGAAAGCAAAACGTGGGGCTGGTTTTTTGTATTTCGAGAGTTTCGCCATCACCCTTCCAATGTTTAAAATTCCCCCTGCCGATAGTAAGATCAGAAGGGGTGAGTAAGGTTCGATAAAGCGACCTGCTGGAATAAAGAAGATGGGTATGGTTAATAAGGGAGAAAATGCGCACAAGAGAAAAGCTCTTTTTCCCCATCCTTCTTTGTCCAGCTTCCAAGAGAATATATAAAACAAAGACAACAAAAGAAAGGATAAAAAGAATAGGTTTGTATTCTTTACACCCATCCCAGCACGCCAAAGATAATAGCCGAAAAAACCAGGAGCACTAATAAAGCTAACCATGCTCTCCTCCCCCAGAAGCACCTTCCCCTTTACTTCCCCGTTCTCGGTCAATCCGGCCAGCACCTCGGCAAAGGCTTTTCTTTGCTCAAAAGAATCCAGTAGTTCGAAGTACGATTTGTGTTTGAGAATGTTATGAGCTGTTTTTCCGCTTAAAATCCAGTGCCCGGTTTGGGAATGCATAAAATTGACATAGGGCAAGGCCAAAATAAGAAATCCGATCAAAGATATCAAAACCAAAACAAAAGAGTGCCATTTTGGGTAAACTTTCCTTTTTATCTCAATTATTATGAACACCAGAAGTAGAGAAGCGAAAGCCACCAGGAACTCCGGACGAGTTAGATAGCAAACACCACCAAAGAATCCAAAGAGGAGGGCGGAGATCTTTGACCTTTTTGAGATCAAAAGCCATCCGCAAAGCAGGTTGATCAAAAGAAAAAACGCATAGGTGGCTTCAGATAGGGGAACCACCGAGATCACCACCAGAGCGGGAAAGAAGACCACCAAGAGTGAGCCCAGATAAGCTGAATGGTAGTTGAAGATCTTTTTTGCCAAAAAGAAAAAAGGTACCACCATCAAGCTTCCCAAGAAAAGGGAGACTGCCTGAGTGGCTGTTTCTAAAGTTCCCACCACAAAAGAGAAAAGAAATACCATAAATGGATAGAAGGGGGACCAGACCACCGACCACCAGTGAAGCCCGTGTCCGTTTTTGATCCCCCAGGCGATCTTAGCGTAAACAGCCGCATCTCCATTAAGCGGGGCTCGATAATATTTGAGAAAAGTGAGCCGGATAAAAAATGCGATCAGAAGTAAAATTCCCAAAAAGGTCAGGCTAACCCATCTTTTCTGGAGGATATTGTCCACCCTTTGGGAGACTAAACTGATTTGCGCCCTCTTATCCTTTTGAAAGGAGACAACCTTAGGTTTCTTTTTTTCCTTCACCATCTGGATTTGGTGTGCTTTCCAGTACTTAGATTCCAGACCATTTTGTTCCAATGTGCTTGCGGCGCTTAAGTAAGGCTTTATGCCTCAGCTATACTAAAATAAACTCTTTGCTCTCGAAAAGTAAAGAAATCTTTTTAGCTTTTTTGGATATTTGTCACTCTGGAACGCCCAAAAGCTGGAGTGTAAAGCTTATGGGCTTGTTGGAAAAGCCATACTTGGAGCGGGATATGCGTATGCATTCATACGAAAATTCCCGCTTTCCATGAGGACAGCAGATTATCAGATCCTATGGACCCTTTGGAAATAGGGCAGGGTTCACCCTGAAGGGCATTCAGCCCTCCCAGCTTTTAATATTCTCTTGAAAATTCCCTTTTTGTCAACGTAAGATTCTTTTTCAAGTAGCAAATAAAAGAAATTGCCAGAGCAGAAAATAAGCCGAGTTCTGTTCCCTTCGATCCCGCAGTCGGCGGGACTCAGGGCGATGATCATCTATCTGGGTCCTTTGTCGCCAAAGGACTCAAGCGACCTACCCGGAAGTTATCCTTCGCCTTCGGCTCAGGACGAGTCCCTCGCCCTTAGGTTCGGGATGAAGCGGGCAACTTCTCCTTCCTTACTTGGTCTTGCTCTCAGGTGGGGTTTGCCCAGACCCGTGTTACCACGGGAACGGGTGGTCTCTTACACCACCTTTTCACCCTTACCCCACGATCCCGCCAAGGCGGGACTCGGGGCGGTCTGTTTTCTGTGGCACTTTCCGTCCCTTCAGGATGAACCCTTACGGGCCCACGTGTTACGTGGCACCTTGTCCTGAACCATACGGTTCAGGACTTGCCCTTGAGAGCTCGGACTTTCCTCCTCCCTCGCCAAAGGCGGGGGAAGCGATCATCTATTCTGCTCTGGCAAAACTAACTGATCTCTATATAACCTTTCCTTTAAACGCAAACTAACCAATAAAAATACGTTTTATCTTGCTAAAACGAAAGCCTGCTTTTCGCGTTTTCAAATGCTCTTGTATTTCAATCACTTTTCTTTTTCTGTCCACTGCGAATAGAAATTATCATAAATTTCCCTTATCTTTCCTGGCGAGAGTTTGCCGCTTCGAATCATCCTTACCAGGAAATCGCGAAAAAGCTCTCCTTTTTGATTGTAGTTCTCTTCTCTCATAACATTATACAGGGCTACTGCGAAAACGTGCATCCCGCCATCACTCTCTTTCCACCGCTGATGCGCTTCCCTCTCTATTTTCAGTTTTTCATTGATTATCTGTTCAAGTGCTTGAACGCAGTCCTCTTCAATGTAGCCTTCAAACGAATTATATCCAAAAGCCGGATTATGATTCAACACTTTGTCCATCAGAAATTCATCCTCTCTCAAAAGAGAAAGCGTATTTTGGAGTTCATCATCATTAGGCAAATCATAAGGCGGATGCATCATTTCATGGACTGAATTCCGCAATACGATCTCAAATGGCCAGGCTGCATCCGTCAAAAACCGCATTCCTGTAATTTTTATTCCATGCGGCTGAGAGTAATAGAGCATGTAAACGGTTATCTTATTGGACGGCAGTGCAAAGCCCAAATGGGTTTCTTGTTCCTTGATGACATTATACTTCGGTAATTTCTCTTTAATGCTTGCGATTTTCTGCCTCACCATTGGTAAAACATTTTGCTTCCAGTAAGGCTCAAACTCAATATCCTTGAAAAACAGGAATATGATTTTCAAGTCCTCTCGCACTGATTCATACACTTGCCAGCTGTCTTCACTGTAGTAAGGGGTTTGTTTCAGGTTGTTACGCATTGTTTCGCTATTCTCAAGTGTTTCAATCATATCGTCCAGCGTTTCATCCTCTGTCGCTGAAAAATAGAGGGTTAAAAGAGCTGAGATAATGCCCTGATGTTCGTCTTTGATCTTCCGTTTCAAGTTCGCCAAAGCCTCTTTGGCGACCTGCGTGAGCTTAGGTTCTAATTTGTTGTATTCTTCTTGATAGTAATTGAGATAGAATGAATCCCCGGTTGCCGTATTCAAAAAACAGAGTACATCAAATTTGAATGACGGCTCAATTTGCCAATCTGTAGTGTCGTGCATTTCGGCCTTTTTCTCAACTGGTTCCTTGTCACTTTTACCACAACTTGTCAATGTGACCGCACCGCACAGAATCACAATTGCTAATCTAAGCGACCATTTCATCTTAATATTCTCCTTCATAATCGTAGCAAATTTACTTTACTAAATACGCTGGTGTAATTCGAGAAGATTCCCATTAGGGTCTTCAAATTGCAATATTTTCACTTTTCCAAGATCCCGAATGTCAGAGAGGAAAAGAATCCCTTTGCTTTCAAGATTCGCTTTTGCCTGTTCTATGTTTTCCACCTGGAAGCTGGTCACTGCGCCTCCCCATGGAGGCCGATGCGAAGGTTTCCTATTTCGAACTTCTTCCAAAGCCAAAATAGTCCCGCCAGTGTCTAATTCTGCCCAGGGATGGGGTAAATCAAACTCGACTCTTTTGCAACCCAGCCCTAGCCTATCCCGGTAGAAAGCAAGTGCGCGATTCATATCGCTGACATAATAATAAACCACACCAATGCGCATTTTCTGTCCCCGTTCTTTTTCAGACTGCGGACTTATACCTCAAGAACCCTCCTTCTCAATAATTGCCACGTACATAGACTGCTTATCGTCTATAAATCGCTTGACTCGCCAGTCGGTACCCTTGAGTATATCCTCCATTTCTTGTTTTGACACTATTAGGTAATCAAACCAAGGTGTGGCATATTTTTTGTATCTCACCCGGAGGCTCAATTGCCCTGACATTCTGCCTCTTTTTCTGTTATATTTGTGATATTCCAGATGGGCGGGTTCATCAGTTTTGTACGGGTCCATGCTCTCTGCAATAATCCTCGCCTTCTCGGAGGTAATTTTATGGAATCTCTTAAGCAGTCGTCT
>JAGMBK010000024.1 GCA_023129805.1 Candidatus Zixiibacteriota bacterium
AAATTTGTGGCGGGTGAGGAATTTGACGATGTGGACGGTGACGGCTACTATACCGAGGGGATCGATAATTTGATACATGATACCAACCAGGATGGAAAGTGGAATCCGATGGGAACCATACCGGCTTACGCTTTCACCCAGAATGGCGTAGCCCAGGTAACTTACACGGCTGGATTCAGAACTGGAACCGCCTACATCAAGGTAACTGTCGATTTAGGAGATCAACAGCTACAAGATCAAAGCCACATACTTTTAGTTCCCACAGACAGTGTGGCATTTATCGTCTTAATCCCGGATCAATCCTCCATCCAAGTTAAAGGGACCGGTGGCATGGAAGCCACCCATATCACTGCTATTTGTTATGATGACAACGCAAACCGAGCAGGCAGGGATTTTCCAGTGGAATTCTACATTCTCTACGGACCTGAAGGTGGTGAAAATCTTAATGGAGATACCTCCTATCCGGTTACCGTAAATACGAACTCTTGGGGAGAGGCTTCTGTTACCTTATTAAGCGGCACCAAGTCCGGCGTGGTCAGGATACAGGCTAAAGTGGGTGGTGTTCTTTCTGCCGCCCCATTGGTGACCATATGCTCAGGACCCCCATTCGACATTTCCGTAGGAGTTACTCCTTGTAACATCCGGGGTTGGGATATAAACTGCGTAGAAGCCCAATTGTGTGCGTGCGTGGTGGATGTGTATGGAAATCCGGTTCCGGATTCAACCTCGGTCCACTTTGGCACAGAGGAGGGAATGGTGCATTGTTGTGATCAGACCAAACAAGGCTGTGCCTATACCACATACCTCTCCGGTGATCCCAGAAACGATGGTCGGGCCAGAATCTGGGCAGAAACCTGGGGAGAGGATGGAATAATATCAGATACCTGCATATTGATAGTCTCCGGACCTCCTGCCAGCGTCATCATTTGGCCCTATCCCCAGACTCTCTTGGCGGACGGAGTCTCCAAAGGAGATGTGTTGATAGAGGTGTTAGATATAAATGGCAATTTTGTGGTAAACCAAACCCCGGTACAGATGAAAACCAGCTTCGGTTTGGTCCCCTCCGGTGCTACCAGCGACGGCTGTTATGCCAGCCTGTTTGAGACTGAGCTGACCAGTCAGGTCCTGCCTCAAGATTACTCCGTGACCAATCCACAGCAGGATGATGGAATCGGTGCGATAAATATCTTAACCGCCAAATCGGGATTTGTGTCCGCCTCGGTTAATGTCACCTTCATCACCGCAAATACATATAGCAAAAACTGTGAGATCAATATGGAAGCTTCTGTCTCTCATGGTTCCACGGTTCCAGTGGTGGTGATCATCAGGGACCGCTATGGCAATCCTTTAGGGGGACATCATATTGTGGCAGATCAGGCTCATACCTCTGGCGGAACAGTAGCGGGATCAGCCTATACCAATGAGTTTGGAGAGGCAACCGGCTTTACCTTTACCGCCACAACCGATCTCGCCGTAGAAAACGGAATGGTCTCCTTCTGTGATGGAGATCCTCGAGGATTAGTCTGCATCGCCGTGAAGATAGAGATCTCAGACGATTAGAGGGGGAAGGGAATGCACCTCAAGAAAAAGCCCCCCGCATTTTGCGGGGGGTTTTTTCTTGCCTTAGCCTGTTTGATCTTTGGCAGTTATCAGTATGCAGTAGGCAGTATGCAGTAGGCAGTATACAGAGAACTGATTTAGCCAGCCTGTCAACGAATGAAACGGATTAAACGTATAAATGCGTTGTAATGGCAGACAAAATAAAATTTTTAGGCACGGCAGGGGCACGCTTTGTGATGATCAAGCAACTGCGATCATCCGCGGGAACATGGATCACCTTAGAGGATAAAAATTTGCTTTTGGATCCGGGACCGGGGACCCTAATCAGATGTGCCAAAAGCAGACCCCCTTTGGATCCCACACAACTGGACGCCATCATTTTGTCTCATCAGCATATCGATCATGCCAACGACGTGAATATCATGATCGAAGCCATGACCAACGGCGGCTTCTCCAAAAAGGGAGCACTGTTTGCCCCCGGATCAGCCTTAGAAGATGATCCTGTTGTTTTAAAGTATGTAAGGGATTATCTGAACGAAATTTACCTCCTGAAGGAGAAAGCCACCTATACCTTAGGAGATATTGAGATCTCCACTCCTCTGCGTCATATTCATCCGGTTGAGACCTACGGGATCATGTTTAAAATCCCCAGATATACCATTTCCTTTATTGTTGATTCCAGATTCTTCCCTGGTTTAATTGACAAATATAAGAAAAGCGATCTAATTGTGATCAATGTGGTTCGTTATGATGGAAAAGCTGGAAAGAAACTGGATGTAGATCATCTTAACCTTGAGGATGCTAAGAAGATCATAAAAGGTATAAGCCCCAGGCAGGCTATATTGACGCATTTTGGTATGACCATGATCCGCTCCAAGCCTTGGGAGATAGCGGAAAAGATCGAAAAAGAAACTAAAATCAAAACCATCGCCGCTGGCGACGGGATGGAATTCGATCTGGAAAAGGAACTCCTGTAAACGTTAGTTCAAAGTATCCTCCCCCACAATTGTCTCACACATTCTTCTATCTTCTTGAGTAGATTTTGCGATTCTCGTATGAACATATACTACATCCTCACCAGTCCCCCTCACCCCCGCCTCTGGCGGGATTTTCAACCTAACCCTCTCCCACCAGGGGAGAAGGAATTTTCCCCCTCCATCGATGGGAGGGGGAAAGGGGGAGGGTGAAACCAACAACGCCTACCGAACCACAGAAGCTGCGGGGTAAAGGCTTGCCCTGAGAACTTCCTTCGACATCCCGCCTGTGGCGGGGGACGAAGTGCAGGAGGAAGGGTACCCCGCAACAACGGCCACTAAAAACTGGTTGACAAGGTTGCATGAATGATTATAATATCTATTGCTATCAGGCAAAACGCAGCTTACGCGCGATATGGTTGGGTGTCTTTGGCTGGCGCCAAGGCAAACAAAAGTTCTTATGCGGAAACCATATAATCAGCGGCATTATGTGGCTGTTCATAAACTAAGATTTAATAACAAATTGAGAGATGTTGCCGTAACATAGGACAAAAAAGGTGAAGTAATAGAGTAAATCACAATTCATCCTTTAAAGATTTATCAAAAAATAACCCGGATAAAATCGGGAAGGTGGCGGAAAATATGAATAAGAAACCTTTAGTAAACTATGATTCCAAATCAGACATCCTTTACATTGTAACCAAGAAAGGGAAAGAAGAAGAATTTGTAGAAGTTGCGCCAGGTATAAACGTAGAGCTTGATGACAGAGGTCAAGTGATTGGGATAGAAATCCTGAATGCTTCCAAATGCTTGAAGCCCATTGCTAAACCTTTATATAAACATATGGGGATGACTTAGAAATTAGAAGCAGGTCAGAAGCCCAGTGTTCCTGACACGGTTTTTCGCAAGGTGCGCAGGTCACCTGACTTACGAGGCTAAGAAAGAATGAGAACAGTCAATTCCAAAAATGGCGTGCCCATCCGGCTAACCGAAGAAAGATGGCTTCATATCACAGAAGAACATTCGGAAATGGCGGGTTATTATTTTGAAGTGCTCGAAGCAATTGAAAGCCCCGATGCAATATATTAAGGTAAATCTGGGGTATGTATTGCAGCTAAAGAAATAAAAGCCACACAATACCTCGTAGTAATATATAAAGAGATAAGCAAAGAAGACGGCTTTGTGATTACAGCTTTTCTAACCAGCAGACCCAAACAATTTGAAAAAAGGAGAAAATTGTGGCCAGTTTAGAACTTAAAAGGATTTTAGATGTCGTGCCTCAGTTAGTGCGGATTCCGTATGAACAAATATGGTCGAGCTATGACAAAGAGGCGGACGTTTTGTATTTGAACTTCAAGAAGCCCTCTCATGCGGACGACAGTGAACTAACTGACGACGACATTATCATCCGATATGAGAAAGGCGAAATAGTCGGCATTACCATTCTAAACGCCAGCAAAAGAGGGAAATCAAATTAAAATCAGTAGGCCAGGAGCCCCGTGCTCCTGACACTATTCTGAAAGCCTTGCTTCAGTATCTTTTGAGTTCGATCTCTTCGGTCCTTTTTGGAATTTCCTTTATGATACGTGGCTGAAAATTTTCGATTTCAACCAGCAAAGGTAGAAGCAGACCCACTCCCTTCTTGGAAATTTTGGTCCTGAATATCATGCTTTTTTTAGTCTCAGGCTTGCGCTGATCGAAAACGAAATCCCCCAAGCTGTAGACAATTACTCCGTTCTTATATTCTTCTATTTCTTGAACCACATGCGGATGATGTCCCAGAATCAAATCCGCGCCAGCGTCGATCAACTGGTGGGCGATGCACACTTGCGAGGAATTGGGCTTCTTCCGATACTCTTCCCCCCAATGCAAAGAGACGACGATTACATCCGCTTTTCTCCTAAGTTCTTTAATAGCTTCCATCGCCCGGCTCGAATCATAGAAAGCTATGGCAGGGTTATCCTCTTCGAGAACTATCCAATCCATGGAATAGGCGCAAAATGCCAAAAAGCCGACTCTTATGTTTCTCACGTCAAAGATTGCCGGACGCATGGCTTCCGCAGTCGTCTTTCCCCCTCCTGCGAACTTTATTTTCTCTCTGGTCAAGAATTCCATGGTGCTGAGGATGCCTTTCTTTTCACAGTCAAACATATGGTTGTTTGCCAGAGACACCACATCGAATCCAGCGAACGACAGCCCTTTGGCTTCCTCCGGTTTGATGCAAAAATTATTGTGTTCGAACCTTCCCGTTGCCTTCGAGGAGATTGCGCACTCCAGATTGCAGAAGGCGATGTCTGCCTGGCTTATGATTTCCTGGATCTTTTCGAAAGGATAGTTGGATCCCATCTCTTTTATTTTGTTGTTTACCCCTCTGGCAAGCATCACGTCCCCAACCGCTACCAGCTCTATAAATGACGTATCTTCCACCTGAGCTTTATAATCTGAGTCTATGCGGGCGCCAGGACCACCGTAAATTCCCATATCTGAGGGGCCTCCATCCGGATCGGTGAAGACCGGATCGCCTGAGTCGATAGCAGGCGAGCCCGGCATCAGACGGAAATCAATTTTTCCTCTAAATAGAGGATCTGCTGAAATGTTTCCATCCTTTCCGGTCAGATCATCCATGTCCCGATAGTTTCCTTCCTCATTCCCCCAGACGTCATTATGAGAGATCACGAAATTCTCAGGAAGTCCATTCATCCAGATTCCTACACAGGGGCAGACCCACTCTTTTCTCCAACCGTTTTCAGTCACGATATTATTTATGAAGGTGCCACGAGCACTCTCACTCCACGGAGCAAAGCCGCAGTTACCGTTTCTGGTGATCACGTTGTTGGAAGCTTCCATAAACGAATTTCCGGTTGCGATTATTCCCCAGCCTAAATTATCATAAACCGCATTATTTCTTACCACCGCCCGGGAATCTCCGAAAGTGCCGATTCCCTTCCAGTATCCTGAGACATGATTACGATAAACCGTCGCCGTCGCATCCCAGGTGATGCCGATTCCGGCTCCCCGACCATCACAGATCAGGTTGTCTGAAATGTAAGCATTTGCTCCACGGTACAGGGCAATCCCATCCCAGCCATTGTTCTCTATGATGTTATCCATGATGAAAAGCTCTGAATTCTCTCTTCCGAATACTCCGCCAATACCCACCACCACGTCTTCGAGTTGATGGGTGTTATCGCTGATCTTGACGTTCTTGACAGTCACCGTGGAGAACTTTGCCACCACTGCTGCATCGGTGGCATTTCCATCCAGGTCGCGAACCCCACCGGTGATCGTAATATTTGTTATGATCGAGCCGCGGCTGTGCTCGAATAAGACCCCGTATCCAGCCTTTGTGACCAGAATGGTACTGTCAATTCCGCTTCCCACAAACTCAAGAGCCTTGTCTTTGATAAAGAAGCCCCTGGTAGCTTTCACGTAAGTTTTATGTTGCTCGCAATTGCCGCAGAGTTCTTCAGGATAAGAATCCGGATGAGCCTCATACGTTCCGGGTATTATGAAAATTCTGTCACCGTCGGCGGCAAAATCTATGGCAGCCTGAAGATCGCGAAATGGATCGTCCTGGGAACCTGCGCCAACCTTACCGTCGCCCAGGTCGTCGACATACCAGGTCTTTGCCTGTGCCGGTGGGGGCAGCCATAAGATAATCAGTCCGAATAATAGAATCAGAAAAGATTTGGCCATATTTCGCTCCTGAGTTTTATGCACGCGCAAAAAGGGTTTTGGAGTGTTCGCCTTTAGGCGAACCATATAAAGGTCCTTTTTCAGGTCAAGCTAAAGTCGTAGATCCCGCCTTGGCGGGGCTTGACACTCCAGATTAATGGATAACTTGGAGTGTCTGCCTTTAGGCAGACCAAGTAAGCAACAAAACCCCTATCTCTTTTTGGTCCCGCTAAAGGCGGGACACTCCAGAAAAACCTCTCCCCATTTAAAATTTTCAGAGTTTTCTTTATATAAAAAATACGAATATTCTTCTGGCGGGATAGTTTTGGCATTTACTCATGAAGCGGCAAGTTGAGGCTCTTCTGCGACCTTTTCCAGCACCATCTGTTTTTCTTTGAAATGCTGGTTTAAATCTTTAAGCGTGATCCATCCCCCACAGGTCACACCCAGGTAAGTGACGAAAAACCTCCACAGAACGGCAAATACCGGTAAATAGCCAGTAGGGATAATGGTGGACATTAAGGAAACCGAGCTGATCTCAGCGATTCCACTGGCTCCCGGGGTGGGGGAAAAATACAGGATAAAGAACTGGATGATCTGAAGATACATCACCTGCATGAAATTCACGTCCAGCCCCAAACCCTTTATGATCACATAAGCAATAAGATATTTATTAAAATAGAGCAAGATGGTCAAAAGGAAGCTGGCAAACAGAATTAGCTTTTCCTTATGAAAGAAATGTTGCAGATAGAACCGAAGTTGAACCACCTGGTCTTTAAACTTCTCCAATATCCTCTTTTGCTTCTTTTTGTCTTTTTTCCAGATCATCTCCGTGATCTTAGAGAAGATCCTAAATAAAAAACTCAGGGATTCGGGCTTTATCAGCATAAATGCCACCGCCAAACAGACTACTGAAAATACCAGAAAGCTATATCGAATCAGATAAGCAAGACCTCTGGCGAACATCCCCCCATCGGTGAAAAAGAAAACCACAAGGAAGGTGAGTAAAAAGAAAAAGAGTGAGCAGAAAAAATTAATCACGCCGACCGACATGGCGCCGGAAAGCGGAACCCCCCGTCGATTGAGAATATATAGCTGTGCTGGGCCACCTCCAGTGTTGAAAGGCGTAACTGCGGCAACAAATATATTAGCTAAGTTGGCTTTAACGCAATCAAGAAGGCGGATCTTTTTCAAAATCTCTTTGGTGAAAAATACATAGATACGCAAGCCTCCCAGAAAGAAGTCCACCAGAACCAAAAAGAATGCCAAAAGCAAAAATTCAGCTTTAAACGACTGCAAAGCTTTAAGGCTTTCCCCTGTGGTGGTGAAGAAAAATATCGTGGCAAAACCCAGCAGGCTCAAAAGGATAAACAGCCTGAAGCCTTTGATTATGTGTTTTTTATCAAAAATCAGATCCATTTCTGTGCCCGTTTCCTGAGAGGATTCTGGCCAAAGTGTTCTTTGCGCCGTTCCAGGTATAGAAGCATTCCACCTCCCCTCTACAGCCATACCAGCAATCCTTGCACCTGTTTTCTCTTTGTTTTCGGAGAAGTGCATTTTTTAACTCTTCAATCCCAATGGTTCTGATGTTTCCCACCGGATTTTTTAAATCCTCCACGCACTTGGCTATGTCTCCCTTCTGATCGATGTTGAAAAATAGCCTCCCTGCCTGACAATTGTCGATGCCCTCATAGAAAAAATCGTCAAACCTTCTCAGATATTCTAAGCTGGATTTGAAATTGGGATACTTTCTCTTTAGCTTCAGAAGGTGATCGGAGACCTCCTGTGTAACTGTATGATCAGAAGTCTCGGCGTCTTCAAGACCGTTTGTTCCGTAGGATCCAAATTCGGACTTTATATTGGCGTATGGCTGAAGGGTAAATTCCGCCCCCATCTTTTTTGCAAAAATTATGAGCTTTTCGATCTCATCTATATTTTCCTTAAGAAGCACAGCAGTAATGTTTATCTTTTGAAGTTTATTTTTTCTTGCGTCCACAAAATATTTCACCGCGGCAACCGCTCTTTTGAAAGCTCCTTCTTTGCCCCGATTTTCATCATGTTTTTTCTCATCGGCAAAATCTAAGGAGACCACTGCCCCCATAAGTCCGGCCCCAAAAAGCCTTTTAGCCTTTTCCGGTGTAACCAACCATCCGTTGCTGGTTATAAATGGAAAGTGATAAGAAGAGACGGCATTAACTATTTCGGGTAAATCTTTTCTGATCAAGGGTTCTCCGCCGGCTAGGGAGACAAACATGGGGCCGATTTTCTTTAGTTTCCTTGCGCCCAGAGCGAAATCAGAGGCGGAAAGCTCCTCCTCCTTTCTGGTATTCATCTTCCAGTAGCCGCAAAAGGAGCAACGGAAGTTACACCGATAGGTTACTTGCCAGGAACAATAAAGGGGGACTTTTGATAGGTAGGAAAAGGCTAAGTCAAGCGACTTTCTATAAATACCAGCATGGGCCACTGGAAATTTCCTTTCCAGTCTCAGGATCCAATCCGACACAAATCTTCCGAACTTCCATGAATGTAAGAAGATCAATTCTTATTTGTCAAGGGAAAAAGAAGGGGCTATTAAAAAGATGGATACAATCCTTTGTGTGTCATCAGGTTAAAACCAGCGTAGGCTATAGAACGACGAGGTGGCCGCCCAGTTGGGCGAAAAAACTTGAAGACTTCACGTCCTTCGCTTTATGAAGAGATTGAAACAAAGTGTTGAGATTTCTATTTATTTCAAGCACACTTAGCTTGAACTTTCATTGGACCATCGCATCTTCTGACCCGTTCAACTCAACTTATCCAGCTCGCATAGCAATTCTTCGGTATTGAATTTTTCGGATGGTCGGGTATAGACTTTTCTGAAGCGAATAATTCCCATTTTGTCCACCAGAAAGATGGCGGGGTAAAGATTTCCCTCTTCTGACTCACTTGCCTGTACCCCATATTGCTGGGTCACTGGTGGAGCCGGGGGATCAAACCTGAGGTCACTTTCAATTTTCAAAATGGGGAACCGTATTTTTTCCTCCTCTTTTATCCGATGAGAGACCCACCTTTCATCCTGGGTGAATGACAACACTTCTGTCTCTTTCAGTTGGATGCGGTCATAAAAACGATTTAACTCATCCAAGCAATCCAAACAAAACCAGCTTCTTTTGCCAGGACAAAAGAAGAGGAGAAGATTCTTCTGTCCCCGAAAATCAGAAAGTCTGAGCTTCCTACCTTCTGAATCTTTGAGCACAAAATCGGGCGCAAAGAACCCCACCCCTATGCGATTGACGTTCTCCATACTCTGCTTTCCTGCAAAATTGGCAAACGCTTTTAGGCAAACTCGCTTTGTAGGCCCTGTTTTTCGAAAATCATCACGAAGGCTTTCTTTTTTGCCTTGGATTTGTGCCACCTCTTCTTGGAGACCAAAAGGCCTTCTCCCGCTTTTAAAGTTACAGTCTCTTTGTCCAGTTCGATTTCGATCTCCCCGGAGATCACATAGAAAAACTCATCATACGGGTGTCTATGTTTCCTGTAGTCCCCTTCAAAAAGGCCCAAAAACACATGGGAACCATTCACATTAACCAGATGAAATGGGGTGTAGGGTTTTTTGATCTTTTCAGCTTTCTTCAAGACATTTATTTTAGGCATTCATCCCTCCGTTTGGAAATAATGAGCTCATCCCAACAGGATACAGAAAATAATTCTATTTGTCTAATTTGACAAAGGGCTCGACAACGCCAGCAAGTACAGTTTAGGCCATTCAATTGATACCTCTCAAATTACCAACGACTTTCCTCCATAATCACAATTTTCAAGCAATACGCAACTCTCACACCAGGGATTTGTTGCCTTGCAGATGTTTCTCCCATGCTCAATCAAATTTAGATGAAATTGATAGATCAGATTCTCGGGAACAAGCTTTTCCAATATCACCTCCGCCTTTTTGGCATCCGCCTTTTGGGGAACCAAGCCCAATCTCTTGGAGACTCTCAACACATGTGTATCTACCGGCATGGCGGGTCTTCTTAGAGAAAAAAGCAAAACACAGGCGACAGTTTTTTCTCCCACACCCTTGAAGCTTCTCAGGTATGCTTTGATCCTGTCCGTTCGCCATCTTTTCAGAAAACTCAGGTCCAGATTGCGATTCTCTTCATATATCTGATTAAGAATGTCTTTAATTCTTTTGGCTTTGATATCCGCCAGTCCCCCTGATCTTATGGCACCGGCAACACTTCTTTTGTTGGCTTTTCTGACATCGTCCCATGTTGTGAACTTCGATCTTAGGTTAAAATATGCTCTATGACTGTTGTGATCTGAGGTGTTCTGGGAGAGAATGGTGGCGATCAGCTCAGAAAGAGGATTGGCATGAACTTTCCATCTCTTTCTTCCATAGAGTTTTCCCAATTTCAGCGAAAGATTTTTTATTCTTTTTTGTAAATCTTTTTCCATCAAATTTTTCATCCCTCTCTGTCTTATGGAGAGAAGCAGAGGTGAGAAGTTTCAATCTACTCAACGTTTGTTTGTGTTGGGGCAGGGGTTAAACCCGTTAGTGTCCCCAAATTTGCCTATGTCTTTCAACAAGTTAGCAAAAGTTTTTGTTTCGAATGTGCCATTGCCTCCTATTATATTATATGTGCCATAAAACAATTTGTCAAGGAGGATATATGGCACATTTGTCCAAACGATTCCGTCCCGCAAGAAGCGGGAACGTTCTCAGAGACGGTTTCAGAGAGTTTCATAGTTACAAAAACATCCACACGCTTTGGAGCTTTCTCCCCATAGAAACCCTTAGGGCCCTCATAAAGAAACACCAAGCCGACAAGTGGGTTCATACACTTTTCACTTTTCCTATGGATCCAAATTCGGACAATTTGATTAAACTCCACATTCTAATGCATCTTTTAAAACCTAAACACACCAGCCTAAGAGCCATAGTGAGATGCGTATGCATTCATACGAATTCTCTGACAATGTTCTTATTTAAAAGCTTCACTGGTTTGACTTCTCTCTCCCGGAATGGATTCTCCAAAGATAGGCATACTGTATGAAACCTCCTTTTTTAATTTAAGACCATAGGGGTCGATGAATCGAGCCCCTACAGATCCCTAGGCTTTATCAAATCCTGCACCATATCCAGAAGTGCTTCAACCAAATCTTTTTCCTTAGCTTTTCCTATAACCTTGCCTTTGCGAAACAGAAGACCGTATCCCTTTCCCCCGGCGATTCCTACGTCCGCATCTTTTGCTTCTCCCGGACCATTTACCACGCATCCCATAACGGCTATCCTAAGGGGCACACGAATATTCCTAACTTTTCGCTCCACCTTTTTGGTCATGGAGATTATGTCGATCTCACATCTTCCGCAGGTGGGGCAGGAGATGATGGTAGGTCCATGTTCCCTTAAGTTCAAAGATTTCAAAATCTCATATCCCACCTTTACCTCTTCGATCGGATCACCGGTCAGAGAGACCCGAATAGTATCGCCGATGCCAGAAGCCAAGAGTATCCCGATTCCTAAAGCTGACCTGACAGAGCCAGACAGAGGCAATCCCGCCTCGGTTATGCCCAGATGCAAAGGATAGTTTGTCCTCTTCGAGATAAGTTGATAAGCTTGCACCGTGGTGGGCACATCAAAGGACTTCAGTGAGATCACTATATCATCAAAATTCAGATGTTCTAAGAGTCTCACCTGCCTTAAAGCCGCCTCCACTAACGCGGGCGGAGATGCCTTTTTGTATTTGGCTAAAAGATCGCGAGGAAGCGAGCCTGCATTTACCCCCACCCGAATAGGAATTCTTCGATCCGATGCCGCCTTGACAATCTGTTTGACCTTCCATTCTGCTCCGATGTTTCCGGGATTGATTCGGAGCTTATCCACACCCGAATCTATTGCCTTGAGTGCCAGTCGGTAATCAAAATGAATATCAGCCACTAATGGGATTTCGATTTCCCTTTTGATCTTAGATAAAGCTGAGGCGGCTTTTGTGTCCGGCACAGCTACCCTTATGATATCGCATCCAGCGTTTTGCAGTTTTTTAATTTGTTTTATGGTGGCGGAAACGTGGCGGGTA
Organism: Candidatus Zixiibacteriota bacterium; assembly: GCA_023129805.1. Next base: position 12,266 of record JAGMBK010000024.1, read on the forward strand.
TCGGTTTTGGTCATCGACTGGACGGAGATAGGCGCCCCTCCACCGATCGGTACTTTGCCCGCCCATACCTTTTTGGTCTTTTTTCTTTTCATCACGATATAAAGATCAGGCTTAATCTATCAACTGTCAACTTTTATTTACGGTTGCAGCAATTGTAGGTCCGAAATCCCCCATTTGGGGGTTTCGGACAGAACATTGGAGATTTATAAAACCTCACCCCCTTTTGTTCCCCTTCAGGGTGTCCTTCGATCCCGAAGATATTCCTTCGACATCCCGCCTTTGGCGGGAGACGAAGTGCAGGACCGAAGGGCAGGATGAATCCTGCCCTATAGATGAAAAGTAGTTGTCTCCCATAGGGGCGGGAATTCATCCCGCCCCGGAGAATGAGTGTCGGATAGTCTCGCCGCGGGCGGGACATATCCGACCTACGAGTTAAAAGACCTCTCCCCCTGTGTCCCCTTCAGGGTGAACCCCTCTCCATTTCATGTCGAAGATCCCGCCAACGGCGGTGGTTGAAAATCCCGCCACAGGCGGGGGAGAGGGGGAAAAGGGGGTGATGTATAAAAAATGTCGGACAGCACCCTCAATGGCGGCATATCCGACATTTAAAAAGTTGAATAATTTAGGTTAGTTCGTAGGTCCGAAATCCCCCATTTGGGGGTTTCGGACAGATAAAATCCTTCAGTTGCGAGGAGCGCAGTTAAATCTCCACTTCCTCCTCACCGGTGAAGTTGTCCACCTGAGCTAAAAGCTCAGTTAGCCTATTTTTGATGGTTTGCTTGATGTTATTGGTCATCTGTTCTGCCTCTTCTGCGCTTTGGCACTTGACCGAGAGATTGATCTCGTTCAAGGTGTGTGGTCCCAGACCGTCTGCAGCGAAATCGACGGTGGGCATGCCAAATTTCTCGATTTTTTCTGTCTCGTCATGGCTGAAGTCCACATTCTCAAAAGAGACAAAATATTCCCCGCCTCTCAGCAGTTTTTTTACCTTTAACCGCATCTCTCTACCTCCATTTGAGTGAAATGATTTAACTTAACATGCACCTAACGGTTTCCTGAATACTTCTGACTCCGATAATCTCAATCCCCACCTTCTGATTTAGTCCTTTTAGATTGCCATGCGGAATAACGCATCTTTTGAAGCCAAGTTTTTCTGCCTCTTTGATCCTTCTTTCTATCTGACCTACCGCCCTAACCTCACCCCCCAGTCCCACCTCACCGATTACGACCGACTCGCGCACTGCTGACACCTCTTTCAAGCTGGAAGCTAATGCTACCACCACCCCCAGATCCACTGCCGGCTCATCAATTCTCACCCCTCCAGCCACGTTAACAAACACATCAAAGGCTGCCACCGAAAGCCCCTCCCGTTTTTCTAGGATAGCCAGAAGTAGAGCCAGCCTTTTGTAATCCACTCCGGAGGAAACCCTCTGAGGGGTGCCATAGCTGGAAGGCGAGACTAAAGCCTGAAGCTCAAGCAGAAGTGGTCTGGTTCCCTCCATACAGCAAACCACCACCGAACCGGAAACGTCCCCGGCTCTCTCCGGTAAAAACAGCATGGAGGGATTTTCTACTTCCAGAAGACCCCTCTCCTCCATCTGAAACACTCCGATCTCATTGCTGGACCCAAAGCGATTCTTCACCGCCCTTAAGATTCGAAAAAGACAGCTCTTCTCTCCTTCAAAATAAAGCACCGTGTCCACCATATGCTCCAGCACCTTGGGTCCGGCGATGGAGCCATCCTTGGTTACGTGTCCCACCAGAAAGACCGGGCTACCGCTCTGTTTGGCAAAACGGATCAATGCACCAGCACACTCCCTTATCTGGCTGATGCTTCCCGGAGTGCTCTCCAGGTTCTGAGTATAGGTTGTTTGAATGGAGTCGATCACCGTCATGTAAGGTATATCCTGTCTCAGCACATCCAATATTAGGTCAAGGTTAGTCTCAGTAAGTATCTCGATTCTATTCGGATTTATCTTTAATCTTTCAGCCCGGAGCTTGATCTGCTTTAAAGACTCCTCACCTGTAATATATAAAACTTTTTCATATTGTGAAGCGATTTTTTCAGAAATTTGCAAAAGTAAGGTGGATTTGCCTATGCCCGGATCGCCGCCCACCAGAATCACCGATCCTTTAACGATTCCTCCCCCCAACGCTCGATCAAACTCCCTTATTCCAGTGATGATCCTATCCTCATCTGACACATCCACTTCTTTCAAAGAGACGGGGGAAGTTTTTTGAGCTGAGGGAGTGCCTCTGTGTTTTGTAATCTTCTCTTCAACCATGCTGTTCCATGCCCCGCAATCAGGGCACTTCCCTATCCATCTTAAGGACTTGTGCCCACAGGACTGGCAGATATAGACTGTTTTGATCTTACCTGGATTGAGCATAGGTTTTTCCTGTCCGCCGTCTACCGTCCACCGTCCACAGCTAAAGCTTGATCTGGTTGGCATTTACGGTGGTCTGTTGTCTGTCGACCGTGGACTGTGGACGAATTTTCCTGCTGTTGTCTGTCGACCGTGGACTGTGAACGAATTTTCCTGCCGTGGACTGTCGACTGTGGACCGCAGTCTTCTATCTCAATTTTTTTCGTAAAGCTTGAAGCTTTACAAGTAACTTTTCCCCGAATTCATAAGCTTGACTGAAGACCTTTTCGTCAATATATCCTCTTCTTTTTGTTAAATGTAGACAGGCTATCACTTCAACACCAGACCTTATTGCCATTCCGATAAAGCGGCCAAACTCTGCATCAGTTTGACCGGTGGAGCCCTCAGCGATATTCAAAGAAACGGAGGTTGCTGATCTTATTATCTGCGTTTTCAAGTTATACGCTTCTTTAGCAGGCAGTAGATTAGCTATTTCATAGATTTTGTCCACATATTCTAAAGACAACTGCCAGACTTCCAGGTTTTCAAATTTAAACGCCATTAGCACCTTCCAAAGGTTTTGCTGTGGACTGCGGACGTCTTTCGGCGGACTGTCGACCGTGGACCGTGGACGTCTTCACAACGCCGGAATTGGTCCCTGCGAACTCCCTTCAACAAACTGTCTTACCACCGGATTGACAGTATTCTTGACCTCCTCAGATGTTCCCACAAAGACTATCTTTCCCTCATACAGCATGGCGATTCTGTCTGCAATCTTGTAGGCGGAGACGATGTCATGGGTGACCGCTATGGAGGTTATAGAGATGGTATTTCTCAAATTTATGATGAGTTCATTTATCACGTCTGCCATAATTGGATCCAGGCCGGTGGTGGGTTCATCGTATAAGACATACTCTGGATCCATGGCGATGGCTCGTGCCAAACCCACCCTTTTTTTCATTCCTCCGGAAAGCTCAGCCGGTTTTGTTTGTTCCACCGTTGCAAGTCCCACCATCTTCAGCTTCTCTTTCACTTTTTCTTTTACTTGCTCCTCGGACAAGTTGGTATGCTCCCTCAAGCCCAAGCCCACGTTCTCATCCACGGTCATGGAGTCAAACAATGCCGATGCCTGAAAGAGCATGCCGAACTTCTGCCTGACCTTGTTTAGCTGGTTATCATTCAAGGAAGGAATATCATCTCCATTGACCAATATCTTCCCGGAATCCGGCTTCAAAAGCCCCATGATGAGCTTGAGTAGCACGCTTTTACCACATCCGCTCCTCCCGATGATGACCGCGGTCTCACCTTTATTTATGGTGAGATCAACTCCCCTCAACACCTGATTATCCCCGAAGCTTTTGAAAATACCTTTTATCTCTATCATATCCTTTTTGTCCGCCGTCCTTCTACTTCGCTCAAGACAAGTCGGCCGTCCTTCGACTTGGCTCAGGACAAGTCCGCGGACCGCCGCTTACTTCAGCTTTTTTCTTAGAGTTTGGAGCTCTGCTAACAACTTTTTGCCAAATTCATATATAATAGCGATTCGCTATCCGAAAAATATGCTTGCCACTATGTAATCAGCTATCAATATCAAAACCGACGACAGGACCACTGCTTTTGTGGCAGATCTGCCCACGCCTTCTGCTCCGCCTCTGGTCTTAAATCCCTGATAGCATCCGATGATGGAGATAATGCACCCAAAGACCAAAGCCTTGGAAAGCCCTGACATCAAGTCCATCATCTTGAAAAAGGATTTCAAGCTATTCAAGAACACGTGAGGGGGAACGTTCAGTGAGGTGGCGGAAATTGCCACTCCGCCGGCTAAAGCGATAGCATCAGCAAAGATGGTGAGAACCGGAAGCATTATCAAACCGGCTACGAATCTGGGCACCACCAGATATTCCACCGGGTCTAAGGCTAAGGTTTTGAGCGCATCGATCTGTTCGGTCACCTTCATGGTTCCCAGCTCTGCGGCAATTCCTGCACCCACCCTCCCTGCAACCACCAGGGCGGTGAGAACCGGAGCCAGCTCTATCATCACTGACTTACCCACAGCCGTGCCCAGATATCTCATGGGAACGAAATCTGAGATCTGGTATACTGCCTGAACTGCAGAAACCGCTCCGGTGAAAACAGCAACTATGGCCACCAGAGGAAGGGAGTTTACCCCCATCGCCAGCATCTGTTCGGCGGTAAGATGAAATCTGGTCAGCGCCTTGGGCAAACCTAAGAAAATATCCTTTACCAAAAGAGCCAGACCTCCCACATCTTCAAAAAAGAGGAGGGTCTTTTTGCCCACAAAGGTAAAGATATTTTCAGTTTGAGAAAACTGCGTTTTTCCTCACCCCTTTCCCAATTTAGAACGGAACCTCCCGGCGGATGAATTCGGGATTCTCGAATCTGGCGCAGTCCCTTAAGAA
>JAGMBK010000025.1 GCA_023129805.1 Candidatus Zixiibacteriota bacterium
GCCTTTTTATGCTTGCTTTCAAAAGAACTTTTAATCATTTACCTGAATTGGATGCAAGAAGGATGATAAGTCATCCAGCGGCTCTCAGTGCTTTCCCAAACGGTCTTCTGTGGTCAGCGGATAAATAAAAGATTTCCAGACTATTCTGTGATGGATAACATTTCAGATAAAATCAAGCATACTTGTTCCCTAAACAATCCTTCAAATAAATCTGAAGGGACCATTGAGATTCTGAGGGAGGGGCAGGAGTGTCCCTTTTGTCGTTTTGCCAAACTAAAAAAAGAATATGACGAGATAGTCTGTCCCATCTGCGGATATGGACACAAACCCTCCACCTGATAGGAGAAGGGAGAGGAGTTTCCTCTCTTTTAGTGAATGACTTCACACTGAGTTTTTTTTTGCAATTTGAGAAGGAGAGACAATGTTTATCAATATGTCATGGAAGGGGAATTTGGCTTTTGAAGCGGAAACCGAGTCCTGGCATCGAATTTTGCTTGATGCTAAGCGAGAGGTGGGTGGAGAGGAGAAAGGTCCCCGACCCATGGAGGTTTTGTTGGTCTCCCTGGCTGGATGCACCGCGATGGATGTTGCCTCCATTTTAGCTAAGAAAAGAGTGAATCTGCAAAACATGACCGTCAAGATTAACGCAGAACAAGCGCCTCAGCATCCAAAATATTTCACCAGAATAGATGTGGAGTTCAATTTCGAAGGATTTGACATCAAGGAAGAGGATGTCAAACAAGCTATTGAGCTTTCCAAGGATAAATACTGTTCGGTTTCAGTTATGTTGAAAGATAAGGCTGAAATCTCATATCGATGGAATATTGTAAATGGATAAAAAGCCCTGTTTCCCTTGCCAAGGGAGATGGAGACTTTCTCGCATAAACCAAATAGAAGAAAGGAGGAGCATGTTAATATGTTGGAAGCGGGTTAAGTAAGTTGGTTTTGCATCAAATGAGCAATCTGCTCTTAGCTTGAAGTGGCAGGAGGATAAGGGCAACTCTGATTTTCCGCAGTATCCATAGGACAGGAAGCCTGACAAAGAATGCAAGAAAGGAGAAGAGAAAGATGAAAACGTATGTGAAAATCGTATGTTTGCTTGTAGTTGGGGCAGCATTGATGTTGGGGAACTGCACCAAGAAAAAATCTACCGAACCTGGTAACGGCACCCCAACTGATACCCAAAAACCCTCCGTCAGTATCACCACCCCGACCAGTGAAACAGGGTATGCGACCGATCAACAGACCCTGAATTTGAGCGGAAGCGCATCTGACGATCAGGGAGTGACAGGTGTAACCTGGTCAAATGTGAGCACCGGGGCGGGTGGAAATTGCACCGGAACCACCAGTTGGTCTGCCACCGGAGTTACCCTGCAAGAAGAGGATAATTTGATTGTGGTGATTGCCAGCGATGCCGCAGGCAACACCGGATCCGACAGCCTAACAGTCACCTACAACCAATATGTAAGTTTTACCACCGGTCCTACTACAGATCCTTCAGCACTAACTATGGCTCAATCCACAGATGTGACCATTCGCATCGGAATTGCTCCCAATCCGAATCTTTTGGATTCCTCTGTAAGGCTTCTAAGAGTAGATAGTCAGGGTAACGTAACCGATTCCTTAAATTTTCTTTATGACGATGGAGAGTGGTACACCCACGGTGATGACATCGCAGGAGACGGTATCTTCAGCACCAAACAAAACTTCATCGAGTCGTTTGAGGGAACCATTCGCTTGCGAATAAGGGCAATGACTCATGAAACCGAAGGAGACGTAATTGCTTACTCCTCTGTTTTCACCATCCCGGTAGTTTCCGCCGTTACCACCCAGGAATTTTCGACTGCACTGGATGCGCAAAATTCGGGGTCGGACAAATACGACAGCCTGGCGGCTCTGGTGGGTGAGGATGAGGCCAAACAGCAGACCCTTACTTGGATACAGACACAAAGCGGAGTGGATTCTGCAGGGTTGACAGATGAAGGCGATGCCATCTGGGTGGAATATCATTCCGGAATCAGCGGAATGATCCTGCTTTATGGCGAGGATATCAAAGGCGGATCTTCAGAGCGCAGTCGAGAAACAGGACCGAAAATTCCACCCTCTTTACAAACCAGGGGAGTTCTTGATCCGACCAAGCTTGGTCGTATAGCTCATGCTGTGGTGGATGAGGATACGGTGGGAAGCACCAAGGTGTTGATCTATGACGCCTTTCATACCCAATTTCCAGCAGAAGGAAACCAGATCTGCAGTATATTTGTGAAGTCAGAGTGTCCTCAGTTCACCGTGACGCATGCCAAGAACACTGGGTGTACGGTGGATATGGTTGAAACCTTCAGCCAGTATGGCACAATCTATATCAGCACGCATGGTAGCGTTCGCGATGGGAAGGTGAGATTCTTAACTGGAGAAAAGCCCGATACCCTTTCGTTTGACCTGATACGTTTCATAGAGCTTAAGCTGAAGATGTTGGGTCTGGGAACGGTGAAGGGAAAGACTTACTATGCCATCTATCCTTCCTTTATCACCGGCAACTATCCCAAAAGCATTGTGTTCAATTCCTCCTGCTATAGTGGCGCAAACCAGACCATGTCCAACGCATTCAGAAACAAAGGGGTTTTGACCTATCTGGGCTATGACAAGTCGGTAGGCGGGACCTTTGCCAGAACCTCCGCCACCGCTTTCTTCGAGAAGATGGTAAATCAACAGAAAAAAACCGGTGAAGCTTTCACGCCCGGTCAAAAGGATCCTGGTCATAAACATGCCGAATTTGTGATGTTCGGCAGTCAAAAGGCATTTTATCAGTCTGATTTCACCAATGGAGGATTTGAGACCGGGAATCTACAGGGATGGACTAAAGATGGTGACGGTCGCGTGATAACCAAGCTGGTTTTCCTCACCCCACAGGAAGGAAGCTTTATGGGCATTATCTCCACTGGACTGGGCCAGGACATCCTATCGGGGTCCATCTCCCAGTCTTTCTGTATTCCAGCAGGTAAAACCACTCTTTCATTCAAATACAACTTCTTGTCGGAAGAATTCATGGTGTATGTGGGAACCGTATATCAGGACTACTTTAAAGTGGTTTTGAAAACCGAGGATGATGAGCTCACTCTGTTATATAAGGACATTGATGCTCTTGCTGGAGAGGTTTCGCAAGCCACTGAGATCCACTTTGACATCCCACCTCCAGATCCAAACGATCCTAACGAAACTGAGGATGGTGTGTGGATGACCGGCTGGAGGACGGTGTCATTTGATGTCTCCGCATATGCAGGAAAGGCTGTCATCCTCATCTTCGAATGTGGGGATATGGGCGGCGACAGCATTTTCGACACCGCCATCTTATTAGACGCCATAAAGTTTGAATAGCTCAAACCCAGAGGGGAGCTGAAAAGATAGAGTTTCAGCTCCCCTAAAGATTAATTCATAGCAAATGAGAACAAATGCCAAGCTTCTTATAGTCTCAATCTTATTCCTGTTCTGGGTGGTTATGAACGGTTTTTCCTGTAAAGAAAAAGCTGAAAATGTCAGGATCATCTTTTATCATCAGGGACAGGAAACTGGTGTCAGTCCGGAACAGTCGGGATTTCTGGATTTGATAAAAACGACAGAAGATCTTCTTGTTACCGCTGATGATATGTTGAAACTGGATGTCGATCCTGAGTTAATTGAACAGATCAAAAAGAAAGGTAGCGCAATCGAGATCATATATCCGAAATCGATCGAGCTTACCAGTAATTATGATAAACAGACCATTTATCCTGATCGGATTTTGATTCCCCTCTCTGGTGAGTTCGTCGGAGAAGAGGAGAATCCTACCGCTATCATCTTCCATGGCTATCCAGCTTATTCATCGGGTCCTTACAGTAATAGCAAGGGGATAAAAGAGCTTAAAGAGATTTTACAGGCAATGGGAATCAAGTAAGACTATCTCTTGTTGGGATAGGGGTTGCACCCCTATCCCTCTCCGGACAGGGGTACAACCCTTCAGGGCGAGCCTTCAGGACGAGCCCCTGTCCGAACCAAAGATTCGACATGAGACGTCCTGCCTTTTATGCTTTACTTCTTTTTGTCTCAGGCATTCTTTTAGGCAATTTTTTTGATCTTCCAGTAGTTTTACTCCTTTCAATTTTTGCCCTCACACTTCTCTTCTGCGTGCTATTCCTTTTGCGGAAAGAGAAGAAAAGCGTCAACTTTTTTCTAATCCTTTCAATCATACTGGCAGGATTTTTCAGATATGAGCTTCTAACCCGGGATTTTCCCTCAAATCACGTGAAGAATTTCTTAAGCTTAAATTCCAAGGTGTCCATTACCGGAAAGATTATGGAGGAGCCTGACGTTAGGAAAAACAAAACTTTCATAACTCTTGAGGTGGAGAAAATATCCATAAGGGAAAGGACATACTCCACCACCGGTCAGATAATTCTGAAAGTCAAAGAGCCCACTTTTAAGTTTGATTACGCTGATAACATTAAATTTGAAGGATATTTGAATGAGCCCACATCCAAAAGAAACCCGGGAGCATTCGATTACAAGAGATATCTTAACCGAAAGAAAATCTACGGAATTGTTAGTCTGTCTCACGCTGATCAGGTTGAAATCCTAAAGACAAGTAAAGGAAATATTTTCTTTTCCAAGATTGTGATTCCTTTGCGAAGATGGATTTTAGGGATCTTCGACAGGACATTATCAGGAAATCACAAAGCCCTTCTTGCCGGCTTTCTCTTAGGAGAGACCAGGGAAATTCCCAAACACGTTTATACCATGTTCAGAGATACCGGCACAGTTCATCTCCTGGCAGTTTCCGGCTCCAACGTATGGTTAGTTATCGGGGTGATTTTCGGGGCTTTAAGTTTGCTTCGCGTTCCCAAACTTTTTGCCACTCTGGTGACCCTGGTTTGTATCCTCATATTTGCCAATCTGGTGCATAACGATCCCCCGGTGGTGAGGGCAGGCATTATGGCGGGGGTGATGCTGGTGGGTGTTCTTTTATATAAAGATGTGAACCTGGTAAATGTGGTCTCATTTTCCGGTTTGGTTATTCTGTTTTTTTCTCCTCTCTTTCTTTTCGATGTGGGGTTTCAGCTTTCCTTTGCCTCGGTTTTTGGAATTCTTCTCTTATATCCACAACTGAGCAAGCTGGTGTCGAAATATGTAAGCAGATCTAATAAGAAGTTGTGGAAATGGATAATCATGCCAGCCCTGATATCTGTATCTGTAGAGTTGGTTCTTTTCCCTATCTTAGCCTATTATTTTAACATGATTCCTCTTATAATAGTGGTGGCTAATATATTCATAGTTCCTCTGGCTGGATTGTCGGTGGTGCTGGCTTGCTTCACATTGTTTTCAGCCATCTTCAGCAACTTCCTGGCAGTTGTTTTTTCTGCTTTTAACTGGCTATGTCTGGATTTGACTTTAAGATTGACCGAATTTTTTGCCACTCTGCCCATAGCAAAGCTTTCTGTTCCGGCTCCCTCAATTTCCAGTTTCATACTCTACTACTTTTTTCTCTGGCTTTTAGTCGGCTCAATCGCCACAAAGAAAAAAACCATTCTTTTTTCCGTTCTGATAATTGCCAATGTGCTCATCTGGAGGGAGGGACCCTCACACAACCATAGACATTTGAGAGTAACTCTCCTGGATGTTAGCCAGGGAAGTTCTGCCGTCTTCGATTTTCCCAACAAGAAGACTTTTTTGATAAACGCAGGAGAGAAAGGGATGAATTTTGATGCCGGGGAGTATATCGTCGTTCCATTTTTAAATCATAAAGGCACCACCAAAATTGATAAGTTAATCCTCACGGATACTAACCCCTTGAATCTAAATTCAGCCCGATCAATTAATGAAAACAGAGAAGTTGAACAAATTTTATTGCCAGATCCTTCCAATCTTTTGGATGGAACCTACGGAAATTTGCTGAAAGGGCTCTCGAATAAATTCCTCTTTTTGGATTCTATTGAGGCCATCACAGATCAAAAAGCAAAGCTAAAGATTTGGTTCTTTGACTATCCGAAAATTGAGAAATTAGGTTTGGTTTCTATAGAAAAAGTAGTAAAAATTGAGTATCAAAAGATTAATTTCTGCCTTTTGGATGGAATAAAGAGGGTTCATTTTGATTCAGAATTTCAATGGGATAAATTCAAAAATTGTTCGGTTCTGGTTTTGTCTGAACTGGGAAATGCGGATGAAATTATCCAGGTCATCTCCGCCATCAGACCGCAGAAGATCATCTTCACCCGTCATTATTTTCGTTATGAGAAGGATAAAATTCCAGCCCTGATGCATCTGAATTTTCCTGAAATTGAATATTACCGCACCGCAGAAAATGGGGCGATAAGTTGTGAAACTAATGGCGAGAAATTGTGGTTTGATCTCACAATTAGATAAAGTAACGTATGAAGCGAGGTGCTATTTGACGTTATGATACAGTTAGATAAAGGTCATAAAGAAAATCTTTGAGTCGTCGAATTGGAGTGTCAAGCTTCAGCTTGACCTTTTAACTCCTTGAAAAGCAAACGGGTCTTTCTTAGTACCGCTAAAGCGGGGCACTCCAAATTTGGTTGGGAAAAACTTTTTCAGGAATCTCGTTATGACAACAGTAGAAATAATTTTGCTGGCTGGTTTTATTGTTTTGATTGGACATTTCATTAAAGGGCTATCCGGGTTTGCCAGTGCTCTGTTTGCAATTCCTCTTTTAGCATTATTCTTAGATATCAGGTTTGTAGTCCCCGTGTTTTTACTATTCGATTTCATTTCCGGAATAATTTTGACCGTACAGACCAGGAGATTCATTGACAAGAAATCTGGTCTTTTGATTCTCTCAGGTCTTATAATCGGGACGGCAGTTGGGACGTATCTTCTGGTCTCTTTTGGAAACGAAGCGCTGAAAAGAGTATTTGGTGTGGTTGTGATTCTATTTGCGCTGAAAATATTAATCTTAGACAAGGAGAATATAAAAAAACAGATCAGCAAAATTTGGGCGCCTGTCTCCGGGATTGCTGGTGGTTGCACGGGCGCAATGTTTGGCCTGAACGGTCCGCCTCTGGTGCTCTATCTTACCCACCAATTACGGGACAAACAAGTCTTTAGAGCTACGCTTTATGGCTTATTTTTTGTAGATGCTTGCTATAGACTGATCTTATACTCATGCAATAAACTGATCACAGCAGAAGTAGTCAAATTTGCTTTATATCTGACGCCATTTCTGCTGATTGGTCTTCTTCTTGGATCAAAATTGCATACAAAGATTAATGAAAATATCTTCAAAAAGATCATTGCATTGATTCTTATGATAACTGGAGTATTCCTGGCTATGTAAGAAAAACGAGCAGATTCATTATGAAAAAAGCTGGGCGGCTAACTCAGTTTTTTTCAAAAAAGTTGTGGCGGGGTACTCTACCCCGCCACATTCATGGTGAGCTTGTCCAACTATAAAAGATCGAGGGTAAGGGCTCGTCCTGAAGTCCGCCTTCGGCGGGACCGAAGGATACCCTCGACCAACGAATCAAAGGTTTGTAGTTGCTCAATTTATTGAGCTAAAGATGCCCCATAAATGGGGCAACTATAGATCTATTCAAAAACAGGTTCCACGATTTTTCCGATAAAAAGTATGGTTTGGGACTGATTTTCTCGAATCATAAACACAAATGGTCGATCAACTCGCATCCAAAAACCGGAGGGGGCCAGTCCAAGTGTCATTCCAACTACAGTAACCGCAGCAGCTTCAGTGCCCTCTTCATTCACCTCTACAAATGTTTTATGCTTCACCTTGTCGATCCACACACCACCATCTTTATACATTTTGGTAAAGTCAGCCCCAGGAGAGAAAGCGATGCCCATTTCCAATGCTATCAAGACGTCATTCAGAGTCAGCTCATATTCGAGAGTGAACTTTGGAAGGTAGATAACCCCGGAATCGCTTGAGAAACAACTCAGCCAATAATCAAAGTTTTCCTGATCGAATTCCGCAATCAGAGAATCGATATCCGTTTGTAGCTTTGGGAGAAAAACCGTCATGCTAAAGTCCCCATCACCGTACGGCAAATCAATAGCTTGAAAAACATCGTTTTCGAAATATTGGAATTCACCTTCCTGCTTCATCATCTTGCACGGGACTTTGGACGCATCAGGCAAAGTAAACACATCATCTTTTGTTTTGTCTTTGTCAAACTCGTAGGTCCAGGTGCCTTTGAAATATATAGCATTAATCAGAAACATTACTATCAAAGGATCAATCGGGTCATCCACAATTTCTTTTATCTTTCCATTGGTATTCTCATCAACCCAACCATTGATTATCTTTGCGGCATTCGGGTCGGAAAAATTCAATCCGGTCACTAATGCGCCAAAGTATTTCTTACATAGATTGATGAATTCTTCTTCAGGGGTTAAAGCCTGACGGTACCAAATCGAATTTGCAATCTGAAATTGCACTTTGGGGTCGAGCTGAGTCAACAATTTTATCAAGTTTTTGTAGGACTCATTTATCTCCTGAATGGTCAAACCGGAAAGTTCAAGGGTTTTTTGCATTGCCTCTTGCGTGCTCCCATTGGCGCCGTTATAGGTCATTCCCAATGCCATGGAAACACTCAATGGAGAGATAAAAACGTTTTTGTCCTTTTCTTCTTTAATAATTTCCTTGAAAAGTTTGAGTCCGAATTTATTGTCTGACTCGACCAGCAGTTTTTCGGCGGCAGTTAATTCTCGCGAAACTCCGCGGTCAGTAGCAGTAGGGCCCTTTGAACATTGCAAGAAGGCAATGCCCAGTAAGAGCACGAGGAAAAGGTTCAGTTTTTTAAGCATGATATACTCCTTCTATAATTATGGTAGCTGGTTAAATTCCAATTGTCTTTGTGAAAGCTACGCCAAACCCGGGATTTAAATTTGATATCTCTGTTGGTATTCTTAACCTCCTTGAATTTGGTGACCATTGTTTTCGTTTTCCAAACAGATCATTTGACTGGAGCACGAATTCTACAGCGAGTTTGAAAATTATTACCAAGAACTCTTCAAACACCTGCCCTTACCTTTACCAAACAAACATCGTGCCAAATCTCTTCCTGGTATGATTCGTTCGGCAAGTAGTTATCCAACAGAAGAATATGGCTGGTAACTTCTTCTATCATCTGTATAATTCGGATTTCAACTCGCCAATTTTAGCGAAGCTAAGAACCTTTTGCGATTCTCAATCTGTGCTAAGTATCAAAACGCAATTGGGTTACATAAATTCGTTGAAAATTGCGATTACAGGCAAAAGATGTGGGAGCTTCTGCTTTTGGCAATGAATACTTTGTGCGTTACCTTTTTCTTCTATATCTCATGATTTGTGGCGAAGTGCACATCAGATGAACCCCTTAGGACAAGTCTTAAATGCCACATTTAAGGTAAGACCATAAAAGGTCGAGGGTAAGAGTAACCTCGACCAACAGGCCAGAAGAAAAAAGATTGCTGTTCGGTAGCTGGCACCACGTCACAAAACACAGAACTTTTTTCTTGACAAACCTTAAGGGGCAACATAAATTGAGATAAGTTATGTATGGTTTTATGTTTGGCGTTGAAAAACAAGAGGCACAAAAGGGATTTTAACCAATGACCATTCCAGCAGAGAGTAAACTTTATTTTGACCTTTGCCAAAAGATAGCTGAAGCCAGATCTGCTTTCAGAATCGGGCATCAGGATGACATAAGAATTTCAGATGAGGAGATTCAAAAGCGGGTAGAGGAAAACAAGCCCCTCCTGAACATACAAAAGCTAAAGATAGAGGGAAAATTTCTGGATGAGTTTTTGCGCGATTTTCTTCCTCTGCTGGAAAAGCATGAGGTTTTCAGCAGGGAGGAAATCCGAAATTTCCTTGCCAATAAAGAAAAAATAAACTTGAGTGAACTTGTCCGCTCAGTCCTTTCTAAAGATTTGCAAAGCCTAAAATCTCTGTCCTCCCAATATCAGATTGGAATAGATTCTCTTTTGTTTGTTGGTCTGAACCTGAGCCAGGCTTTGCTTGAACTGTATGCCGGTAAACTCAAACAAAAGGTGGATGAAGAGAACTGGCTTAAGGGAAATTGTCCGGTTTGTGGAAGTTACCCGGCGATAGAAAAACTGAGAAGGGATGATGGAAAAAGAATACTAAGGTGCAATTTCTGCGGAACCGAGTGGCATCACAAACGGATTATGTGTCCCTTTTGCGGCAACGAGGATCACAATAGCTTAAGATATTTTTTTATAGATGAAGACTCATCTACGGAAAAATCAGCTTTCCGGGTGGATGTATGTAACAAATGCAAAAGATACATCAAGACGCTGGATGAAAGAAAGCTGCCCGAATCTGAAAAGCGTGATTTATACATAGAGAATCTCAATACAGTATACCTGGATGTTTTGGCTCAGAAGGATGGTTACAAAAGCCCCACTTACTGGATGGTAGCACTATCTGAGGATATATTTGTTTGAGAGTTCATGTGAAAAAAATCACAAAATGTAAACTTTTTGAACAAAATCCCATAGGAGGAGGTGACATGGTATGAAAAGGTTAAGAGCAGTCATCATATTTTCGGCGATACTGGCGGTAGTATTTGTATGGGCATTTGCCCAAACCTCTAAGAAGGTCACTCCCAAGAAGGAGGAACCCACAGCCTTCCAGATCAGATGCTCGATTTGCCACTCCCTCGAGGAAGTCAGAACAGGGATGGAAAAAATCATCATGGATATGCACAAGAAAGCAGGGGTGGAAATCAGCCAGAAGTCTTTGAAAGAAATTGAAACGACCTTTACCTTGCTTCCGGTGGAAGAGCCTCACAAAGGGCTCTTTCAGGAGAAGTGTGGCAAATGCCATTCTGTAGATAAGGTGGTCATGGTTCATCAGACCACAGATGAAGCAGGGATGAAAGAGATCATCGAAAAGATGGCGGAAAAGGAGAAATCCGGAATCTCGAAGGAGGAAGTAGAAAAGATTCATCAGTCCATGATTATCCTAAACGAGATTTACGAGCCGGACGTGGAGTTGAAAAAAGAAGAGGAAAAATAAACTAAAAAACTGTAAGGAGGTGAAGAAAGCACATGAAAATCTCAAGAAGAGGTTTTCTTAAAATCTCCGGCGGAGTGACAACCGGGGCGGTTTTGGGCACCTTCGGGGTTCATCTTAAAAGCTCACAGGCACAAGCTCAAACCCTGAAGACCAAGTATGCCAGGGAGACTACCACCATTTGTCCATATTGTGGTGTTGGATGCAGTGAGATCGTGTCGGTGAGCAATGGCAAGGTGATAAACATCGAGGGCGACCCGGACCATCCCATCAACCAAGGCTCACTTTGCAGTAAGGGAGAGGCTCTAATACAGGTGGCAAACAACGAAAGAAGAATGACCAAAGTTCTGTATAGAGCACCTTATAGCGACAAGTGGGAGGAGAAGAGTTGGGATTGGGCTCTGCCAGAGATCGCCAAAAGAATTAAGAAGACCAGGGACGAGAGCTGGATGGTAAAGGATGAAAGGGGAAGGATAGTAAATCGCACAGAAGCCATCGGCGGATTGGGCGGTGCGGCTCTGGATAATGAGGAGTGCTATCTCTGGTCAAAGCTTGCCCGCGCATTGGGCGTAGTCTATTTAGAGCATCAGGCACGTATATGACACTCTGCCACAGTCGCCAGTTTGGCGGAAACCTACGGCAGAGGAGCTATGACCAATCATTGGATCGATATCAAGAATGCAGACTGTATCATGATCATCGGATCCAATGCGGCAGAAAATCATCCCATCTCCTTCAGATGGGTTACCAAGGCGATGGAGAATGGCGCCAAGCTTATAAGCGTGGATCCCCGCTTCACCCGCACCTCATCCAGAGCCGATATCTATGCCCCCATAAGGTCGGGAAGCGACATCGCCTTCGTCAACGGGCTGATGCATTACATCATACATAACAATCTTTACAACAGGGATTATCTGGTAGATCACACCAACGCCAGCTTCCTGGTGGATGAAGGCTTTGGATTTTCAGATGGACTCTTCACTGGCTATGATAAGGCCAAAAGGAAATACGGAAAGGACACCTGGAGATATCAACTGGATGGGGATGGAAATCCCCAAAAGGACCCAACTCTGCAAGATCCCCGTTGTGTGTTCCAGCTTCTAAAGAAGCACCTTTCCCGATACACTCTGGAGAAGGTCTCCAGCATCACCGGATGTCCTACAAAATTGATTGTGGAGGTGGCGAAGACTTACGGAGCAACCGGAGCCAAGGACAGGTCCGCAACCATCATGTATGCCATGGGTACCACCCAGCACACCGTGGGGACGCAGAACGTGCGATCTTATGCCATGCTTCAGCTTCTTCTGGGAAACGTGGGAGTTGCTGGCGGAGGAATCAATGCGCTGAGAGGGGAGTCTAATGTTCAGGGTTCCACTGATATGGCTCTCCTGTTTCATATCATTCCCGGTTATCTTAAGACTCCGAGAGTGGAGAACCAAACCTTGGCCGAATACTTGGAAAAGTGGACGCCCAAGTCAAACGATCCCAAGAGCGCTAATTGGTGGCAGCATACTCCCAAATACATGATCAGCCTGCTCAAAGCCTTCTGGGGAGACAAGGCACAAAAAGGTAATGAGTTCTGTTATCAATATCTTCCCAAGGTAAGTGCCAATTACTCCCACATAACCATGTTTGAGGCCATGTACGATGGTGGAATAAAGGGTCTCATCTGTATGGGGCAAAACCCGGCGGTGGCCGGCCCCAACGTCCTGAAGGAGCGGAAAGCTCTTCAGAAGCTGGATTGGCTGGTGGCAGCGGATCTGTGGGAGACGGAAACAGGGGCCTTCTGGACTGACCCAGACGTGGATCCGAAGAAGATAGGAACCGAGGTCTTCATGCTGCCTGCGGCCGCTTCCATGGAGAAGGAGGGTAGCATCACCAACAGCGGTCGCTGGATGCAGTGGAGATATCAGGCGGTTCATCCTCAAGGAGACGCCAAATCCGACCTGTGGATACTTGACCGACTCTATAAAGAGTTGAAGAAACTCTATGCCAGCGAAGGTGGTGCGTTCCCTGATCCCATAGTAAACCTGAACTGGAATTATGGGGAAGGGGAGGAGCCGGATGTGCATCTGGTAGCCAAGGAGGTCAACGGCTATGATCTTACCACCGGTCAATTGATGGCAACTTTTGGCAAACTCAAGGACGACGGGACCACTTCTTCAGGAAACTGGTTGTATTGTGCCAGCTACACTGAAGCAGGAAATATGGCGGCTCGCAGGGATCCCACGGATGCACCCAATAAGATCGGACTGTATCCCAAGTGGTCCTGGTGCTGGCCGGTAAACAGAAGGATAATCTACAATCGAGCCTCATGTGATCTTCAGGGCAATCCATACGCTCCTCATAAGTGGGTGGTCAAGTGGACCGGTCCAGAGACGAAATGGGCTGGAGATGTGCCAGACGGAGGCTGGCCTCCTGGAGACAAATACTCCTTTATTATGAAACCCGAGGGTCATGCTCGCCTGTTTGGTTTTGGCTTAGCAGATGGTCCCTTCCCCGAGCACTACGAACCTCTGGAGGCGCCGGTTAAAAATGCTATGACCTCTCAGCAGACCAACCCGGTTATTAAGATATGGGCTGGTGACATGAACGAAATAGGTTCCGTGGATAAGTATCCCATTATCTGCACAACCTACCGGGTCACAGAGCACTGGCAGGCGGGTGCGATGACCAGAAACAATCCCTGGCTGGTGGAGCTCATGCCCGACATGTTCGTGGAGATGAGCAAATCCCTGGCTCAGGCTAAAGGAGTCAAAAATGGGGATAAAGTAAAGGTAACCACTGCGCGAGGCAACATTACTGCCTACGCTGTGGTAACCGCTCGCTTCAAGCCCTTCAAGTTGAATGGAAAGTCCTTTGAGCAGATCGGACTGCCATGGCATTACGGTTATAAGGGTCTGGCCAAGGGCCACAGTGCTAATTCTCTGACTCCCCATGTGGGCGATGGCAACACAATGATTCCAGAATACAAGGCGTTCCTCTGCGACGTCGAAAAGGAGGTGGGTTAATATGGCAGAAAAAGCGATGCTTCTGGATATGGAGAAGTGCATAGCCTGCCGGGCATGTCAGGTGGCTTGTAAACAATGGAATGAGCTTCCAGCCGAAAAAACCACCTTCTTTGCGGTCGCAGGCGGCTACCAGAATCCGATAGGGCTTTCTCCCAAAACTTACACCTTAGTGAAGTTCTACGAGGTGGAAGAACAGAATAAGCTAAAATGGCTTTTCCGGGTGCACCGTTGTATGCAGTGCGTTGATCCGGCATGCGTAAAAGCCTGCCCGGTAACTCCTAAAGCCATGACACATGATAAAAACACCGGAGCAATATATGTGAATCGCGAACTTTGCATAGGCTGTGGAGCTTGTCGGGAGTATTGTCCTTTCACCATGCCGGTGATTGACACTGAAGCCGGCAAGTCCACCAAATGCACCTTTTGCTTTGACCGCCTCCCTAATGGAGTGGAACCAGCTTGTTCCAAAGCCTGTCCCACCGATTGTCTGGTTTTCGGTGAAAGAGATCAGATACTCGAGATGGCTCATAAGGCGAAGCAGCGGTTGGAGAAGAAGGGAAGAAATCCGGTCATATACGGAGAGACGGAGCTTGACACGGGGACCAAAAAGATCTACGTGCTCCCTGAACCTCTGGATTATTATCCGGATCTTCTCAAAAATCCAAAGGTCTCCGAGGATTTGGGCTTGTTCCACGAACTTCTAAAACCTTTCGGTACCTTGACCCTATCCGCTGCTTTAGTGGGAATGGTCTTGGCAAAGGCAAGGGAAGTGAAAGAGAAAAAGGATAGTTTAATTTCAAAAACCGAGGAGGGATAGACTGAATGAAAAAGCTCATCTTTTTAGTTATAGCGGCAATGTTGTTTTCTTTGTTAATTTCAAATTTTGCCTTCTCAGAGATGACAGAGATTAAGGTCGGAAAGGGGACCTTAAAAATAGGTGGTATTCTCCAGGCAGGATTTACATACCATGTAGAGGATAAGGAGGGAACGGATCAGTTCACTTTGAACCGAGCGCGGTTTCTCTTTTGGGGAGTGATTGTCCCCGACAAGGTGAAGTATTTCGTCCAGCTTGAGCACAACAAAGGCGTAGGCGTATTGGACTACAAGGCGCAATTCTTTTATATTCCCCAGACTGAAATCACCTTTGGCAGATTTTTGCCCAACTTCACCCTCTACATGCCGTATTCCACCGCCAAATTGGAAATGATCAGTTATCCATTGTTTATCTACTACAAGGATCCCAAGACAGACAAGTACTTGTATGCTCCGTGGCGACAGGTGGGAATCCAGACCACTACTAAAACCGACTATGTTGATTTCAATCTGGGTATTTTTAACGGAGCAGACCAGACCAATAATACCTCTGACAACAATGATGCCAAGGATTTTCTGGCCAGAGTGGATTTCAAACCTCCCGTGGATCAGGCCCAAATACGAGTTGGCGGTTACGCCTGGATCGGTAGTGCACTGCCCCAATACTCCAAAACGTGGAAAGACACTATTGTGGTAAACTCTGATACAGTCTTTCAGGATCGTTCCGTCAGCAAGAGCTTCCCAGATGAAACTTTGAAGATGAATCGCTTCGGCGGCTTTGCCAGGGTGGATTATAAGGCTACGGAAAACGTTACTGTGAAGTTCAGGGGCGAATTCCTGACGGCTTCCACCGAGAACCTCTTCTTTGCTCACGTCGATAGCGTGGCTACCACCGATGCGCAAGCTTATTTTGCTCACGTTGGGATCAAACCTGATCCAAGGGTGGAGTTTTTAGTTCGTTATGATTTCCACGACCCTGACACAGACAGAGATGATGATGCTGTGTCCTGGTTCACTGGGGGAGTGAATTACTATCTCGAAGGAATCAACGCCATGTTCTATCTGAACTACATCCACAAGATGGAAGAGGGAACAGAGGTAGACAACGATATAGTGCAGGGTCAGGTGCAGATCACCTTTTAGAAAGAGGAGTAGCATATGACAGAGAAGAAGAAGTTGATTTGGGGCATCATACTCTTCGGCTCCATCTGGGGAGGTCTGGAGGCTCTGGGGATTGACGTGATGCGAAAGGTTGGTTTCCATTCAAGCTCTCCGATCCTGGCTCTGGTCGGAATACTGATCCTGGCAACCGCCCGAATGATTATTCGGAAGCCTGGTACCACCTTAGCGATCGGGACGGTAGCGGCAGGGTTCAAATTCTTAGGTCTCTCCCAGGTATTTTTCTGCCAGATATTTGCAGTGGTGGCGCAGGCCGCGGTATTTGACTTAGCTTTCTCTTTAGCCGAGAGGAAAGATTGGCTCACTCGACCAATTCATTTAGGATTAGTTGGGCTTGTGGCAAGCTATGTCAACTATACGGTTTTTTCGCTTTCTCAAGCCTACGTATTCGCCAATCCCTATTGGACCGAAAGAGGTCTTTCCGGTCTTCTCAACTGGGTTTTTACCGAAGGAAGCTATGCGGCGATTCTGAGCTTCTTGGGAATCATAATCGGAGTCAGTCTGGGAAGAAAAGTAGTGCCCGCATTTACCAGATGGCAAGAGATCGGAGAGAAAGTATACAGCCGAGGAGTTCTCTTAGCTTCATTAGGCTTCTGGCTTTTGGGAGTTTTCGCATATCGCTTCTGATGTTTTGGAGTTAAGACCTGAAATTCAATTCGAAGGAGGGGGAAGAATTTCCCCCTCTTTTGATTTAATCTGTTTTTGTGATAGAGAGAGGGTGATGTTCCGCAGTACTAGACCTTACCTCCGGTTCCCCCCTCCCCCGCCTCTGGCGGGATTTTCAACCACCGCCGTTGGCGGGATCTTCGACATGAAATGGAGAGGGGTTCA
>JAGMBK010000026.1 GCA_023129805.1 Candidatus Zixiibacteriota bacterium
AATGCCCTTCAGGGTGAACCCTGCCCTATGGGTTATAAGCTATTTTCCTCAATAGGGGTGGGAATTTTCGTATGAATGCATACGCATATCCCGCCCTTGGAGTTGCTTTTTCAGCAACCCCTTATCCTATGTCCACCAATGAAAACCTCTTTTTATATTTTCGGATGAAAGTCGATCGGATACACAGGTTTTCGTTTTTAGTTAACTTGGGATCCTCCCCCACTATTTTGAAAGCCCAATCTCTTGCCCGATACAAAAGTCTGGCGTCGGTGACGATATCGGCGATTTTAAGCTCTGGCAAGCCATGTTGCCGAGTTCCAAAAAATTCACCCGGTCCCCTCAACTTCAAGTCCATCTCTGAGATTTTGAATCCATCATTGGTTGCGGTCATAGTTTTCAGTCTTTTTTCCGCCTCCTGGGACAGGGGTGGATTTGCCACCAGAAGACAAAAAGATTGGTCTGCTCCTCTGCCGATTCTTCCTCTCAACTGGTGCAATTGCGAAAGCCCGAATCTTTCTGCATGCTCGATCACCATTACCGTAGCGTTGGGAACGTCCACCCCCACCTCAATCACCGTAGTGGCAACCAGGATATCATAATCCCGGTTGCGAAAGGCTTGCATTATGCTCTCCCTCTCCTTGCTTTTTATTCGACCGTGAAGCAATGCCAATCTACGATGAGAAAAAATTTCTTCTTTCAAGAATTCATAACTTTCGGTTGCCGCCTTCAGATCCGCTTTTTCTGATTCCTCCACCAGAGGGTAAACTATATAGGCTTGATGTCCACCCTTCAGCTCCCCTTCCAAGAATTCATACACTTTCTGTCGACTGTCGACTGTCGACTGTCGACTGCTTTGCACAGTCCACAGAGAGGTCTTTATCGGTTTTCTTCCCGGAGGAAGAGCGTCTATGACCGAAACGTCCAGATCACCATAGACGGTCATAGCCAGACTGCGAGGGATGGGGGTGGCGGTCATCACCAATACGTCCGGGGACGGACCCTTCCGTTTTAACTTTGCCCTTTGCATTACCCCGAAGCGATGCTGTTCATCTATCACCACCAGACCCAATTTAAAAAACTTCACCTTTTCTTGAATCAAAGCATGGGTGCCAATTACCACCTGCGCTTCGCCATTTTGAATCTTTTGTAATACGTTATTCCTCTCCGCTCCGGTCACCGAGCTGGTCAACAAGCCAACCTTTACGCCTAAGGATTCCAACATCTGATGAATGGTTATAAAGTGTTGTTCTGCCAGGATTTCGGTGGGAGCCATAAGGGCAGATTGATAGCCGCTCTCCACCGCCATGAGCATGGCTACCAGTGCCACTATGGTTTTGCCCGAACCCACATCCCCCTGAAGCAACCGATGCATGCTGACATTTGACATCATATCCGCAGAGATTTCTCGCAGAACCTTCTTTTGAGCATCGGTTAACTGAAAAGGCAATATCTTCAAAAGCCCCCTTACCAGATCCCCTGGCTTCTGAAAAACTATGCCCTCCTCCCGATGAATTCTTTTCTTCCTCAAGGCCAGCATCAGCTCCAGATAAAACAGCTCATCAAAGGCGAGCCGGGCTTTTGCCCGCTGAGCCGACTCCAAATCATCCGGGAAATGGATTTTTCTTATCGACTCAGAAAAAGAGGGAAGTTTCAGATCAGAGGTTACCTTTTCCGGCAGACTCTCCTTAACCAAGGAGGGAACTCCATCCAGAAGAGGCTTCAGGACTCTTCTGAATCCCCGGCTGTCCAGTCGAAACTTCTTCAGCTCGGCGGTGGAAGGATAAAGCGGTATGACTCGACCGGTGTGAATCAATTCATCCTCTGATATGCCCTCTTCTGATTTCTTGGATACTATCTCGAATTCCGGATGAACCATCTGCAAACCGCTATAAAGTGTTACCTGTCCCGAGGCGACCACCAGATCATTTTCTTCGAAAACATTCTTGACCCAATTCAATCCGGAAAACCAGACTAATCGAATGAAGCCAGTGTTATCTTTCAAAATCACCTGAAATTGAGGTCTTCTGGTTCTTGCCCGTCCGAATGCCTCCACCCTCCCGATTACTGTGGCGACAGACCCCACTTTCACTTGTCCCATGGGAAGGATGGTGCTCCGATCCAGATATCTGCGGGGAATGTGGTAAAGCAGGTCCTCGATGGTCTCAATCCCTGCCGATTTTAAAACTTTTGCTCTTTCCGGACCAATGCCTTTTAGATACTGAACTGAATCCTTCAACTCCACCCGCAGGTGTTTTTCTGTCTTAACTTTTGTAGTTACCAAAGAAACTCCGGACAATAAGTGCGCTTTACTTGAACCACCTCTTAATATAAGAGTGATTTCAAATTAATGTCAAGAATATTTAGTGGAGGATATCAAAACCCTCTTTATCGGCTTAGGAGCCCGCGGAACTCAGTCCTTGTTCGTCATGAACCCCGTCCGTGGCGGAAAAGCAAATGGTAACGGATTCATCCTGATCCCCCGCCAAAGGCGGGGGAGAACGGACGAGGGCGTCCGTTAGCAGCGAAAGAAACCGGGTCCCGCTAAAGCGGGACACTCCAATTTAGGACTTCAAAATAGTCTTTCAGATCCCACGCGATATCTCATTCAGCTCTGTCCACTCTCAGATAGTCCTGCAAATTTTGTATCGCTTCTATGGTGATGAGGATGGCTCCAGGGTTTTTGAGAGGTTATATAAATTTTTAATCCGAGGATAGACATGATATCTGTATCTTTTTTGAGAAGTCTTGTGAAGGGGGCTTTTTTCAGACAGGATAAAGATGAAGGATCGGTGAAGTCTTCCCTGACAAGTGTTAACACTTCAGTGAATCAAAAATTTTCCGTGATAAAAAGGACGGACCGGAGCATCAAAGATTTTCCCACCTCACCGGTTTCTAAGAGAACCTCCTATCTGGATCAGGGGGAGCTTCTTTTGCCCCAATCCAGCTTTTATGAGGGTTCCTTTCGGATCAAACTCTATCGATTTTTGAGGGATAATATTCCCATCCTGAATTCAGCAGTCTGGACCTGGACTCGCATATGCGCTTCTCCGGGCTATTTTGAGCTGAAAGGCTCAGAAGATACCGCTCTTTTAGATAGAGGCACTGAAGTGATAAAAAGTTTGGATCGCCGTATCTACCAGCATAGCTTCCAAAAATTCGGAGACACGGATGCACTCCTGTCCCAGTTTTTCAGATCTCTCTTTACCGATGGAGCAGTTTGCGGCGAGTTGGTTTTGACTCCATCCAGAGATAGATTGGATAAGTTTTATTTTATCGATCCCGCCACCATCAGGTTCAAACTTAAACACGAGAGCACCTGGGAGCTCTTTCAGGAGGTGGACGGAACTCTGATCAAACTGAATCCCCACTCCACTTTCTATCTGGGATTGGACCCTGATCCGGACGATCCCCGGGGGAAGAGCATCCTTAGTTCTATATCTTTTGTGGCCAGAGTGGAGCAGAGGCTTCTGGAGGATATGCAAAAGACCATGCACAATGCTGGCTATCATCGTCTGCATGTCAAGATCAAGCCGCCGGACAGATTTTCCGGAGAGTCTGAGGAAAATTATCTCTCCCGGGCGAATAAATATTTTGAGGATACCGTGGAGATGATAAGAAAGCTTGCTCCGGAGGATAATCCCATTACCTGGAACGATGTACAAATCGAATACATCGGTCCTTCCGGACATATCTCCTCGTCTCACTACTGGTATATTAATCATAAAGCATTGATAGAGGATATCTGTTCGGGAGTGCACCTGGATCCGTCCATTTTGGGTTACTCCTATGGTCCCACCCGAAGCTGGGCTCAGTTTAAGTATGAGTTGATTCTGCGGAACGTCATCTCCATCCAGAGCTGTGCCAAAAGATTTTTGGAATGGATACGCAACGTAGAGTTAGCCTTAGGGGGATTACCTTTGGAGTGCATTCATCATTTCGATAATCGCAAGTTCTTTGGGATGCTGGAGCAAAGAGAGGCAGAAAGGGTTCATCTGGAAAATATCATCCGCAAAAAAGAGGCGGGATTTATCACCGAAGATCAGGCGAAAAGGGAAGTAGACAGTATTCAGTTGGCAGTAGGCAGTAGGCAGACTTAAGATGGTTTGGTTTTATGCATGGCAAGTTTGGTTTATCATTGTGGAAGTCCGAATTTGGATCCATAGGATTGGTATCGAGATTCGAAGTTCGAGACACGAGCCTCGATACGAGCTTCCTTACCGTTAAACGAGCTTCGAGATACCAAGGGTTAAAGGAATAATGAATTGCGAAAATTGCATAAGAGTTTCTGGCGAAAGGCAATTCGCGATCCAGTTTTATTTGCCAGAGAGTTTCTGGAGATCGA
Organism: Candidatus Zixiibacteriota bacterium; assembly: GCA_023129805.1. The sequence goes on from JAGMBK010000026.1 coordinate 4,343, forward strand.
TCCACATCCGGGACAGGTGAGGTGGCTAATTAATTCCACCAGACCAGAAAATGCCCTCCACACCGGCAATCGCTGGGGGAAAAGCCTGGTGCAAGCTATCAAAATCCTTCATCGCTGTCTTTTCAAAATCAGAAATCTAAAATATAACAATACCCAGAAATACGAGGCGGTCAATGCCTCCATCACCTTAGATCAAGCCAAGATCATCTTCGAGAATGTGAACAGACTAATCAAAGGGAGACCTTACTTGGAAAGGATGGTCAAAGATGTAAAATTCACTCCCTTCCCTCATATAGTTTTCGGAAACGGAGCCATCTTCTGGGCAAGATCAACCCAGAGAAGAGGAGAATATCTTTTGGGGCGGGATTATGATTATTTCAATTTCGATGAGGTGGCATTTGAGCCTCATCCGGAGTATGTGGTAAATCAGGTGATTATGATGAGGCTGGCGGATCGGGCCGGAATGCTGGACTACACCTCGACCCCAAAAGGAAAGAACTGGTTCTACAGAAAATGCTGTGAGCTTGGTAAAAATCCCAAGCTGGGTTACGTTCAAAATGGTGATTCGAGGGAAAATCCTCATATAAGCAGAGAATATCTGGAGAGAAAGCTGGTAAGCCTTTCTCCCAGCAAAATCGAGCAAAATATCAAAGGTCTGTTCATTGATGATGTAAATCAAGTGATAAGAGAAGAATACATTCGAAATGCCATGACAGCCTCCACCGGTCTGTCCGCACCAATAGCTAGACACCGGTATTGTCATGGCTGGGATTTAGCTCGCAAAAGGACCTTCACCGTAGGCATCACTCTGGATATAACCACAAAGCCTTATCAAGTAGTGGCGCTGGAGAGATTTCAGAGGGATTGGAAGGATGTGTATGCGGCGATCAGAAGAAGGCATAAAGAGTATGGGGGAGAGGTAATCATAGATTCCACCGGATTAGGAGATGTGGTCTTATCCGAACTTTCGAACATAAAACCTCAGGGGTTCAATTTCGGAGAGCGGGGAGGAAAGGCAAAATCAGAGCTTATTGCCAATTTAGAAAAGATGCACGCTTTGGGGAGAATCGCCTATCCCTACATAGAGCGCATCGAGGAGGATGGGGAATTATGGAGTTTGCAGGATGAGTTAAGAAATTTTTATTGGGACAAAAATTCCGAATGCGATGCAGTGATGGCGTTAGCGCTGGCTTTGTGGCTAGTCAGAGAAGGGGAGAAGTCGTCTTTGATTTTGTCGCCGAAGGTGGAGAAGATTTAAAACGCCGTCCGCTGTCCACCGCGAAAATCAGGTCAACGGTCATTTGACTCAACTGAGATTGAACGGATTAAGCGGATTGGTGTAACGGAAGGCCTCAGTCTTCCACTTTGGAAACCTCCCTTCGACCCCTCGGTTTTTCTCGGGGTGGTGAGCCTGTCCTTCGACCTTGCTCAGGACAGTAAGCTTGTCGAACTATCGAACCACAAGCTCAGGATGGTGAGCACAAGCTCAGGGCAAGGAAGATTTTCGCTACATTTACTTGTTGGTCAAGCGTGCCCTCACCCTTGACCATTCGGCAGGGCGGGGTGAGGGCACCCCGCTCGAACGTTATGGTGCAAGAAATGTATTGTCGGAGCTTGCCCTGAACTATGCGGTTCAGGACTTGTCTCCCACGAAAAAAGCGTCGCACACAAAGTTTGTTGGGGCAGGGGTTCAACCCCTGCCCCAACATCTTATAGCTGCGACACTACGTTTTTCGTCTGAACTTTGGGGCGATGGCAGAGCATCACCCCTACAAAAGAACCCTTAATTACTTCAAAAGCAACATCTTCTTTGACTCGGTAAATTCTCCCACCCTCAACAGGTAAAAATGGACTCCGCTGGCGACCGTGTTTCCCTGATCATCTCTCCCGTCCCAGATTACCTCATGGTTTCCGCTTGTTTTTGGTTCATCCACCAAGGTCCTCACCTTTTGTCCCAGAACGTTGTAAATTTCAAGAGTGGTGTGTTTGGATTGAGCGGAGGAGATGGAGTAACGAATAACGGTGGTCGGGTTAAAGGGATTGGGATAGTTCTGTTCCAAAGTGAAGTTCCTGATTGCTCGGGTTTCCTGGTCTTCTTCTACAGCAGTGTGTGGGCCGAAACCGATAACTGAAACGCTTGAACTGTGATGATTGGCACAATAGATCTTGTCATTGGTCGGATTGTAGGCTAAAACCAAAGGCTTATCTCCTACCGCTAGAGTGGCTATCACCGAATCACCTGCCCCATCAATGACGGTGACGTCATCACTTTTGTGATTGGCGCAGTAGATTCTGTTGTTGGTCGGCCGGTAGACTAAAACCAAAGGCTCATGTCCCACCTTCACAGTGGCTATCACCGAATCACCTGCGCCGTCAATGACGATGATGTTCCGTTTTTTATTGGCGCAGTAGATTTTGTTATTGGTCGGATTATAGGCCAAAGCCGAAGGCTTATCTTTCACCTTCAAAGTGGCAATCACCGAATCACCTGCCCCATCAATGATGGTCACGTACTTTTTATGATGAGCGCAGTAGATTTTGTTGTTGGTCGGATTGTAAGCTAAAGCCGAAGACTTATCTTTCACCTTCACAGTGGCTATCACCGAATCACCTGCCCCATCAATGATGGTTACGTACTTTTTATGATGAGCGCAGTAGATTTTGTTGTTGGTCGGATTGTAAGCTAAAGTCGAAGACTTATCTTTCACCTTCACAGTGGCAATCACCGAATCACCTGCCCCATCAATGATGGTCACGTACTTTTTATCATTGGCGCAGTAGATTTTGTTGTTGGTTGGATTGTAGGCTAAAGCCGAAGGCTTATCTTTCACCTTCACAGTGGCAATCACCGAATCACCTGCCCCATCAATGACGGTTACGTACTTTTTATGATTGGCGCAGTAGATTTTGTTGTTGATCGAATTGTAGGCTAAAGCCAAAGGCTTATTTCCCACTCCCACCGTGGCTATCACCCAATCACCGTGTCCATCAATGATGGTGACGTTATTACTCTTCTCATTAGCGCAGTAGATTTTGTTGTTCATGGGATTGTAGACCAAAGCAGTGGGTTTGCTTCCAACCGAGATGGTAGCGATGACCGAGTCGGATTGCGCAAAACAGAGAGGGGCAAAAGAGAATAAAATGATGGAGATAACAAGGATGAAACTCAGATTTTTAGACATAGGAACCTCCTGTGATTGTGTGGTTAGAATTATACGATCAATCTCATGATAATCTTTATCTTGATTTGGACCTCCAGATAATTTTCTTGAGGGGGAAGATCAGATTCAGCATTATCTTTTCTTGATCATAGGTGCAGAAGACTTTGGCGTCGGGTTTATCATACATGGCAGAAAGTATTCCCAGAGAGTTGACCGCTAAATCTCTGGCGCTCCAGCCTTCCCGATAGGCGTCTTCGTATTCCTTAGCCACTCCAAGAGAGAAGACCAATAAAGCGGAAAAGTATTTGTTCATTCGTTTAGATAAAAGCTTCTGAGTGATGTACGATCCGGTGAAATGCTGCCATTTGTCCGGGGCTTTTATGTCCCAATTTGCTTCATCCACAAAAAACCAGGAGTCTCTGTCAGGAGAAAGCTGCTTAAATTTTCCGTCCCGGGGATAGTTCCAGGCATGAGATAAATTTGGTATAGCCAATAGCAGTGCTATCAAGAAAAGTAAGATTTTGGGTTTCATCGTTTATCACCTCTCTGTTTTTGGCTCCCTTAATTCTTGTAGGAATTGCCGTAACCTCAAACTTATCTTTTCCAAAAGCAAACCCCGCTTACGGGCGGGGTTTACTTTGGGGGAGCATCTGATCTCGGGGCTTATCGACTCTGCGAACCCCGCAGAATGCGGGGTGAGTTTTTGAGTTCAGATGTCCTTCAGGATGAATCCGAAAGCTTTGTTCTGGATGAGTTTCAGAATCGATTTCAAGTTTATCCGCCCCACCTGTTTGAACTGAACCGGATGGTGCGTGAAAAGACCGGTAAGATACAAGGGGTTTTCCGTCGATATCTTCAAAACTCAAAAAGATGAAAAGAAACACCACCAGAATGGCGATTACAACCAAAGTTGCCTTTGACGTCTCCCTTTCTATCTTCACCGGAGCTTCCCGTAAGTAGCCAAAAATGAAATGCATGATAACATCCTTTCTTTGTTTCAGTTTTGATTTCCATCCTCCTATTGAGCAAACTCAGTACCGGTGTCTTCTATTATTAGAGATTAGGCTTTAAGTCGTTGTGGGAGTTGAAGAAAAACTAAGCAAAACTCTGGAATTTCCGAAGGTTGTATGCAAATGGATGCAGAATCTATGAGAATGGGTTCATTCAGGAGTAGGATGAGAAGGGTCAGGGGTCAAGGGTCAAGAAGTTCAAAAGTTCAAGGGTTCAGAAGTTCAAGGGTTCAAAAGTTTAAGGGTTCAAAGGTTCGAAAGTTCAAAGGTTCAATTCTTTTGGTGCAAAAATAAGAGAGCTTCTGTGGTGAAAAGGATAGGTCGGGGATTAGTGAAAGGAAATCACTTTGCTCAACAGACGTGTCAGATTTCGGTCTGGTGAACTTTGTAAAATTAACAGGAGCTTAAGTGGAAGAGCTATTAGCATATGTAGGGGCAGAGCTAAAAAAACCAGAGGAGGAGATCTCCGACCAACTGGTCTTTTTGATTAACTCCCGAATAAAACCTCCCAAGCCGGTAACCAAGGACGATATCTTCGTCCGAACCATGTTTTTAGTATCGGATGAGGTAAACTCTTACGGCGGTCGTTTCCCTTTAGAGGAGCTTTTCAACATTGCCAACTTAGTCATCGACTCCCCGGTGATGGTGGGGCATACCAAAGAGAAACTCCCCATCGCCAGAAACTTCAAAGCGGAGGTGGTGCAAAGAGATGGGAAAAATTGGGTGAAGGTGTGGTTCTACTGGCTGCAAAGCGCCAGGGATGCTTCTTCTCTGAAGGAGAACATCGATCATGGAATCTATAAGGAATGTTCCTTGGGATTTGTGTTTGAGTTTCCTGAGTGCTCCATCTGCGGCGAGGATATGAGAAGATGCCACCACGTTCCGTTTAAATCCTACCAGACAGAAAAGGGTCAAGGGACAAGGGTCAAGGAAGAAAAAGAGGCTTACTTCAATTATCGAAACATCAGCCGGGTGCTGGAAACATCCTTAGTTTACCGCGGAGCTGTGCCCAATACCTCCATGTCTGATGAGCTGTGGCTATACCAGAAGCGTAACTCAGAAAAAAGATGTGGGGATTTAGATTCGTCTCCAAATTCTCAGTCGGGAAAGATTCACAAGGTTTCGCCACTTGAATTCATTCCCCCGATCAAACCAAAGAAATCAAGTTCGACCTCAAATGAAATTTTCTATTTGGAAGATCTTTCATCCCTTTCAGGTTTATTTTTGATTGAGCCCAAATATGATGGGATCAGAGCGCAGATACACAAAAAAGAAAAGGAAGTAAAGATCTTTACCGATGGAGGGAACCAAATTGAACAGAAATTTCCTCATCTGGTAAGAGAAATTCTTTTGAACCGTCAAGAAAATTTTATACTGGATGGGGAGCTGGTGAAATACAAAGGGAATTCACGGCTTTCACACAAAGATGTGGCTTCCCATATTCACCAAAAGCTTGACGAATCTTCCTCAAAAAGAAATGACCAGCCAGATGATTCTCATTTCAAATTCAAACTCTTTGACTTGCTTTATCTGAATGGAGAGGACAGGTCTTCCCTGCCGCTTGAGCAAAGAAGGAAGCTTTTAGAAGACATTTTTCCGGATACCAACCTCATTCAGAAAGTCAAATATGAAAAAGTCCCCTCCACCGATCTGCCTTCAAAAATCAAAAGTGTTGCCAGCTCCGAAGGAGCCATGATCAAAAAGACCGGTTCCGGTTATTTTGATGAGGAGAGTTGGTATAAATGGAAAAGGCATTTTGAGCTGGATGTCTTGGTAATGGGGGTGGAGAAGAATAAAGGAGGCAGTTATAATTATACCTGCGCGGTCGGAACGAAAGCAAATCCCATCCCTATCGGAAGCACCTATTCTACCTCCCTTCAAGCCAAGAAGGGCGAGATAATCAGAGTGAGAGTCGATTATGTGACCACAAATGATGATCGTTTTACCTGGTATGCTCCACGAGTTTTAGATAGAAGATCAGATAAGAAGGAACCGGACCCGATTTCGGTCTTGGAGAGGATGATTGAGGAAAAAACGTCCACGGTCCACAGTCGACTGTCCGCGGATGAAAATCTAAAAGCGGTGGACGGTGGACGGTGGACTTTGGACAGATTCGTCCTCCAGCTTCACTGGTGGGGAGAGGCGAAACATCATGATCTGAGACTGCAGAAGGGTAAAGTAGCTATCGGATTGACCATCTTTGAGCTTAATCCGGATGAGTTGAATCAGGGGAAAAGATTCTTGAGTGAATGGAAAGATTATCATGATCCTGTCTGGATGGACTTCGAAGGGGATATCCCTCCGGAAGAGGACGAGGCGGAAGGAAATCCTTCAAAGAATCTTGTCGCTCATCTGAAAATCGTAGATAAGGGAAAATATCAAATTCTGGAAAGAAAAGCAGACTTCTTTTGTTTCAAAATTGAGGGGAAGGTTCTGAATGGGATCTATCTGGGGAGAAAGGTTAGGCTGAAGGGGAAAGATAGATGGTTGTTCTGGAAACGGTCAACGGAAGGGTCAACGGATTAAACGGATGAAAGGCGTTTAAGGTTGAAGGTTTAAGGTTGAAAGTTATGGAGAACAATAGATTTTTTTCTAAAGTGCAGTTGTTACAGTTTCTGGTGGCTTTCTTCGTGACTGCTTTGGGAATCATCACCGCATACTACACCACCATTGCAGGAATAAAGTTGGATGTTTCACAGAAGGCGGAATCTGTTGTGGTCAATCAGATAGACAAAAGACTCTCCAACATAGAGGTGATGTTGAATCAAAATTTTTTGACCAAAGAGGAGTTTCACCAATTCAGCCAGGATTTACAAAATCGATTGAACAGAATCGAATATCAGCTTTCGGAGACGGATAAAAAGTAAGCTAAAGTCCTGAAAAATTTTAAACTTCATATGAAGAGGTAAACATGGACATTCAAAATCTGATTGAGTGCCTAAACCAACACCGGAATGCCATCGGTGATGAGATGATCCAGAAGATGGATTTTGATCAACTGGAAAAGGATTTGAACGAGGCGGCCTGTGCTTTAAGCTCGCTTTCCGAAAAGGAAAAGCTCTCAGAGAAGCTTTTGTCTGAATTCAAATCGGAGATCAAAAGGATGGCTCTGGCTATCTCTCGCGTGAAAGGGGAGTTAGATTCCTGCGGGTTGGTGGAAAAGCTTTTATCTTCCCCGAATTTGAGTTTTGAGGACCTTCTCTTTTTAAGGGAAAAAATCAAGGAAGAATTTAATCAGAGCTTTCCCTCTTCACCGCAATTAAAGGTGATGGTCGAGCAAGGCGAATCTAATTTCAGGGTTTCAGAGTTCAAAACTGGAGTGAAAATGTAACTGTGCCGGTTAAGTAAGGGGACCTGACTGGCCACACAAAAGAGATACTATAAATTCTCAAAGAGGATTTCAAGTCCCATGGATCTCATTTGAGTTCCTATGGATTCAAATGAACAACTGACCTGCGGAAAAATGAGTTTTCGAAGCTCGGTTGACGTTGACGAAACCGGTATCGATGTTTGACGCTCGAAGCCCGAAGCTGGAACACCTAATAGGATGAAGAAATCTTTGAGTATCGAGTTTCGAAAGACGAGCTTCGTTACGAGTATCGACAACAATGCGAAGCTCGTATGAGTGCATACGCACATTCATACGAATATCCGAGCATCGAGCCTTATTAATGGTGGGTGTGATGACCCGAAGGGATGTCCCAAAAGACGGAGCCCCGTCTGGGACAGTCTTCTAAACAGTTCACAGTAAACAGTTTCAAAAAAGGAGGAAAGAATGGGGATTAGAGATCAAAACTTAGAAGCCACCGGAGCAACCCTTGCTACCTTCTCCATCAAGCAAACCGATGAAGTGGATGACCTGAAAGATGCAGACATAGGTAAGGCGGTTACGCTTTGCGGAAACAACCAGGTGGGACCCAGCACGGATGGCTCGGTTTTTCTGGGGAAATTGATCGATCTTACTCTGACCGATGCAAACGATGGGAAAAGAGTGGCTACCGTGCAGATCGGTGGAGTGATGACGGTTCCCATCACCACCACCTATCCCCAGGTAGGAGATCGTATGGTGGGTGGCGCCAATGGAGCTGTGAAACAAGCTCCCGTATTAACAGATTACGATCCTGCTGGTGGAAATATCGCCAGAGGAACGGTCATTTCGGTGAATGGAACCACCGAGTGCACATTGATTTTGAACTGAACCGTCCACCGTCCACCGTCGGCGGTCCGCCGCAAAAGATCTTAAAGCCGCGGACAGCGGACGGAGAGCCGCGGACATTCTGAAAAGGAGAGAAAGATGGATTTGGAAAAACTGTTAAACTCGGCTGAAGGAAAGAAGCTTTTGGAATTAGCCGGCTTGGAGAAGCCTGTCTCCGGGCAGGTGAACCTCTCCAGAGCAAAGGAGATCAAAGTCGCTAAGGAGACTTATCTGGAGGCGCAATCTGAGGATATGACCCTATCAGAGCTTCTGGAAACGGCTGAATACGATCCCAGTGACATAAACTCTCCCTTGGATGCTTTTGAGCGACAGTTAGCACTGCACGATATAAGAGTAGGAGGGAAAAATCCTGTCACCTTGGAGCTTTTCTATCAGGGAGCACCGGCACTTCTCCCTGAATTCATGATGAGGGAGATCAAAAGAGGGCAGAAGATGCGTCCGGAGCTAGGTAAGCTTATAGCCAGCACCAGCATGATCTCCTCCTCCCGCTATACCCCATTCTACGTCAACGTCACCCCTCATCAGTCCAAACTCTCACTGCGACCCATCGGTGACTCGGCGGAGATTCCCACCTTGACGGTGGCAGAACAGCTGCATTCTATCACCGTGCCGGATTACGGGATAACCTTGAAGACCTCTTACAAAGCCTTAAGACATCGCACCACTGCTCAGTTCAAGGTTCTCCTGTGGTACATTGGATTCAGACTTCAGGCGGATAAGATGGCACTGGTGGTGGATACCATCATAAACGGAGACGGAAATGACAATGCCGCCACGGTGATAAACACTGCCACCTCCGGGAGCTTCACCTATGCCGATCTGATCACCTTGTGGAATGAGTTCTTTCCCTTTGAGATGAACACTATCCTGTGCCATAAGGACGTGATTAAGACCGTCCTTACCATGGATGAGTTCAAAGATCCCATGGCGGGATTTAAGTTCCAGAAGACAGGTGATCTGGTATCTCCTTTGGGATCCAGCCTGGTGAGATGTGATGATGTTTCCTCCGATCTGGTGATCGGGCTGGACAATCGCTTCGCCATTGAGGAGGTGGTAAGCCAGCCTTTGATGGTGGAATATGACAAGGTGATTGAGCAGAAGCTGGAGGAGGCGGTCATATCCGAATCAGTAGCCTATGCCAAGGTGATCAAGGAGGCGGCTTTAATTCTGGATACGGTCTGGGCATAAAACCAAAAAACCTCACCCCCTATCTCCCCCTCTCCATAAAATGGAGAGGGGGACAAGGGTCAGGGGGCAAGGGTCAAGGAAAAGCTATCATGCAGAAATTAATCGACACAGTCAACTCATTCTACGCCACCGGCATTCAGCCTCAGGCTAAGATATTCAAAGTTACTTTCGGGCAATATCAGGATCGGGTGATCATCATCTATCCCCAAACTCCCAATCGACTGGTGTATGTGTGGGCAGATCCACCCTACTTAAGCTGGTCTGATCCAACAGAGATTGCCACAGACAGCGCAGACTATCCACCCTCCGCTTTTATGGACTCAGACGGTAATATCTATGTGGTGTATACCCAACAAACCAGCCTGAATCTGCTTGAGCTGAAGATGAGCTTCTCTCAGGGCAACTGGAACTTAGGAACGGTCAATACAGTGTGCAATGTGGGAGAGAGCTATTTCCCCAGCTTCACCAAAGATTCCACCAATCGACTGTGGATATCCTGGACCTATTACGATTCAGGAGCCGAGCGCTATTTTGTGCACGTCAAAACTTCGCAAGATGATGGAGCCACCTGGGGAACCGGTCCATCTGATCCCGGACCGACTTTGACCAACGGAACTGAATCTTGCTATTCGCAACTGCTTTTTCAACCACCCTACATACATTGTTTCTATTCGGATGATTCCACCCTTTTGGCTTATCGTTCGCATGAGATACAAGCCTCCGGATGGGATTCACAACAAACCATCTATTCCGGCTCTACCATTGATGATAATTTTTGTGCGGACCTATCCTCGGATAATAAGGTAGGAATCGTTTTCCCTGGAACAACCTCCCTTTTATACAAGGAGTTTGATGGAAATAACTGGAGTGGGGTGTTCTCCGTGGACACTAACCTGTCTCAATCTGTTGCCATAAAATTTCTGGACAATATCCCTTATGTCTTCTTTGCCAAAAACATCGGCTCAGGGCAGAATCAGCTTCACTATTCCTATAAGGAGGGCTCTTCGTTTGTATCACCCGAATTCTTCGAGTCCGGGCAGAAGCCTTTAGATAAAGTTTTCTGTTACGATGACTCCGCAGTCACCAAGTATTCCGATCGAACCACCGAAGCCTCTGATTTAACTCCCGCAGATGTGTTTCATCCCACCTCCGGTGGATTGGTCAGGGATACCGATGATGTCTTCTACGTAGGGATGGATGTAAAATTCAACCTGGCAAAGATCATTTTGTCCACCGCGGGGATCGGTGGTGAGGTGAAATGGCAATACTGGGGTGGAGAGAGCTGGTCTGATTTTGTCCCTCAATCCGGCAATTATCATCTGGATTCAGAGAATAAGATGGTCATCTTGTGGCAGGATTTAAACTCCGTTCCCTCTGACTGGCAAGGGTATCCAGTAAATGGTGTCTCTAAATTCTGGATCAAAATTATAGTCACCACAACTTTTACCACCGCTCCAGTTGGGACTCAGATCACCGCGGTGCCGGAGGCAAAGTATCTGAAGGTGATAAGATAAAAAAAGCGTTTAAAGTTTAAGGTTGAAAGTTTAGAGTTTAGGTTCTTCTCCACTTTAGTGGCTAAAATTATTAGTAAGCCCACAGGGCAGGTGACCCAAATGAGTTCCATTGGAAAAAAATTGTTAAGGACTTGTTAAAGTTGAGATTTTGAAGACCTCACCCCCTTTGGTTCCCCCTCTCCCCCGCCTTCGGCGGGATTTTCAACATGAAATGGAGAGAGGGATAGGGGGAGAGGTAAGAAAAAGTCCAAAATTTAGCTTTTTGAGTCGAACCAAAATCACACATTGGCAACTCTTTTGAAGAAGACCCAGGTAAACTAACTTTTTTTCAAAGAAGAGAAAGAAACATGTAATGGAAAAGGATCAAGATCATGGCATTTACAAACATAGATTTGGTCAAAAAACATATCTTAGAGCATGAACTTGGTACGGTAAGCAAAGAAAATGTAGCCTGCCGTCTGGAGGGGGAGACACCTTTTCAGCTTCCTCATATTTTGCTTCTGCCGGGTTCGGAGAAGCTGAAAGCTAAGGAGCAGAACACCCCCACCCAGGAGACTGTGAGCTTTGCTTCCTCGGACACAGTGCAACTGGCACACCAGGAGCTCATCCCGGATACCGTGGTGGTGGCAAACGATTCCTCCCTGGGGGAAATCTATGTGGAGAATGTGGACTACTCCATTGACTACGATAACGGAAGGATAACTCGCATCCCAACAGGCTCCATCCCCCAGGCATCTTCTGTGGTCATCTGGTATCTTTTCTTCCGGATATATACCAGGGATACCGATTATCAGATCGATTACACCAAAGGTCAGATAAAAAGACTGGGCTCTGGAGACATCGAGGATGGTCAATGGATTCTGGTGGATTACACGGTGGAGTTTGCCCTTTTGAGCGATGATGTGATCGAAAACGCCACAAAAGAAGCCAACGACCAGATTCTCAAATATATCAATTCCTCTTATGCCAACTCTACCGACCAATCTCTGGTAACTGCAGAGACCTATCTGGCAGTCTCCATTTTGTGTAACATCAAAGCCATGGAGGCGATGACGCAGAATGTTGCCGTCGGCACAGGATGGCAAGCTCACTCTCTCTCGTTGGCATGGTCAAAAATGTCAGGTATTTATCGGGAACGCACATATGAACTTTTGAAGAGATTCAAAAAGGACACCGGTGGTTTTTGTTCACCATATGCGGCGAAATCAAGTAATTAACCTCTCCCCTCATCCCCCTTTCCACAGAGAGACTGTGTCATAATTATGAGGA